>JBIILR010000135.1:0-4059 GCA_044338365.1 Polynucleobacter sp.
AAAAATTATTCAAGTCATTGCAATTGCATTGGCCGCGTCATCGCTTCAGGTGCAAGCACAGCCCTACCCCAATCAACCCATTCGCTTAATTGTGCCATTTGCTGCCGGAGGTCCATCCGATGTTCTAGCAAGGGCCTTTAGCCAAAAATTAGGGGAAGACTTAGGTCAGCCGGTCATTATTGATAACAAGCCGGGTGCAGGAACCAACTTAGCCGCAGAATTTGTTGCGCGCTCAAAACCAGATGGTTACACGATTTTTCTAATGATGGTGGGAACGCAGGCTATTAACGAAACCTTGTATAAAAAATTGAGTTACAACACCGTCAAGGACTTTGCTCCAATTACCCTCGTAGCATCCTCTTCTCTCATGCTGGTAGCCAATCCGTCGGTACCAGTTAAAAATACCAGTGAATTAATTGCCTATGCCAAGGCCAACCCAGGTAAAGTCAATTTTGGTTCTTCAGGTACGGGCACCCCACTCCATCTCGGTGGCGAGCTATTCAATGTGCAAGCAGGCACAGACATTACTCACGTACCTTATAAAGGAGCAGCGCCAGCGCTAACCGATGTGTTAGGCGGTCAAATTCAGACTGCCATGATTGGAACGCCTGCTGCGCTCCCTCATATCAAATCCGGCAAACTAACGCCAATTGGAGTGACTAGCCTAAAACGCTCACCCAACGCGCCGGAAGTCCCTGCAATTGCAGAAACATTACCTAATTTTGAGGTTGAGCTTGTTTACGCGCTGGTTGCGCCCGCAGGTACACCCAATCCAATCATTAAGCGCCTCAATGCGCAGATGAGCACAATACTCAACAACCCAGAAGTCAAAACCCAACTGGCTACCAGGGGATTTGATGTGCAAACGAGCTCGCCAGAGCAATTGGGCGCCTACATCAAGGCAGAAGTAACAAAATGGGGGCCGATTGTAAAAAAATCAGGGGCTACTGCTGAATAATGATCCGCACTTATTTCACCTCCATTTATTTAATCCATTCATTCCATGATTGAAATCTCTGAAAAGCGCCTGATCGGCCCCGTCATTCGTTTACACCCCAATGACAACGTTGTCGTTGCCCGTGTCGATGTTGGCATTGGCACTGAAGTCCCAAGCGAGCATTTCACCAGCCGCAGTCAAGTACCGGCGGGTTACAAAATTGCGGCTAGGCCAATAAAAAAAGGGGAGTCCATTCTGAAGTACAACGTCACCGTTGGCTTTGCGAACGTCGACATTGAGCCTGGCACCATGGTGCATGGCCACAATACCGACTTTAAAGAATTTGATCGGGATTACTCCTACGCCAGCGAATTTAAGCCGACTGTTTTATTACCAGAATCGGAACGCGCTACCTTTGAGGGGTATGTGCGAGCCAATGGCAAAGTGGGCACGCGCAATTTCATTGGCATCTTGTCAACGGTCAATTGCTCAGCAACCGTCGTAAATAAGATTGCAGAGTGGTTTACGCCCGAGCGTTTAGCCGAGTATCCCAATGTAGATGGCGTTGTGGCATTTAGTCACTCAATTGGTTGTGGCATGGAGATGTCCGGAGAGCCAATGCAATTGCTTCGTCGCACGATGGCTGGTTATGCTAGGCACCCCAATCTTGCGGCTGCTTTGGTGATTGGACTGGGCTGTGAACGCAATCAGCTCAAAGGCTTAATGGAGCAAGAGGACCTTCAAGAAGGCTCGGCCTTGCATACCTTCATCATGCAAGAAAGTGGCGGCACCCGCAAGACCATTGAAGCTGGCATTGAAGCGGTTAAAGCACTCTTACCTAATGCCAATAAAGTAAAGCGCGAGACCGTTTCCGCAAGCCACCTATGCGTGGGTCTGCAGTGCGGTGGCTCCGATGGGTTCTCATCGATCACTGCCAATCCCGCCTTAGGCGCTGCCGTTGACATTTTGTCGCGGCATGGGGGCACGGGTATTTTGTCGGAGACACCGGAGATTTATGGCGTTGAGCACACCCTCACCCGGCGTGCGGCAAGCAAAGAAATTGGTGAAAAACTAATCCAGCGCATTCGTTGGTGGAAAGACGAATACTCGGTTGGCCGTGACGTGCAAATTAACGGTCAAGTAAGTCCAGGCAATCAAGTGGGCGGCCTCGCCAATATTTTTGAGAAATCATTGGGCTCCTCCATGAAAGGCGGCACGGGTCCACTGATGGAGGTTTACCGCTATGCCGAGCCAGTAACGACTAAGGGCTTTGTCTTTATGGATACGCCAGGTTTTGATCCCGTCTCGGCAACCGGTCAGATTGCGGGCGGCGCCAATTTAATTGCCTTTACTACAGGCCGCGGCTCGATGTTTGGCAGTAAGCCAGCGCCCTGCATCAAGTTAGCTACCAATACGCCGATGTACTTACGCTTAACGGAAGATATGGATATTAATTGCGGTGAAATTTTAGATGGCACCGTCTCCGTACAAGAAATGGGGCAACGTATTTTTGAACTCTTCTTAGATACTGCCTCCGGCAAGCCATCGAAGAGTGAGCTTCTCGGATTAGGTGACTACGAATTTGTGCCCTGGCAAATTGGCATTATGAGCTGAGCCAAAGGGCTGGGACGTGGACCAGTCTTTTTTCTTTATTCAGGGGCTATAAAGATCTGTAAAATGGATTGAAGCACCAATCAATACCACCACAGGAGTTGCTTTCGCCTGATGAAATTCAAAGACTATTACGAAACGCTCGGCGTTGCCCGCACCGCAAACCCAGATGAGATTAAACAAGCCTATCGCAAGCTGGCGCGCAAATACCACCCCGATGTCAGCAAAGAAGCGGGTGCTGAGGAGCGCTTTAAAGAAGTAGGCGAAGCATTTGCGGTATTAAAAGATCCCGAAAAGCGCGCAGCCTACGATCAAATGGGCAGTAATTGGAAGAGCGGGCAAGACTTTAGCCCCCCGCCTGATTGGAATGGCGGTGGCTTTACCGATGGTGAATTTAGCGGTGACCAGAGTGACTTTTTTGAGTCCCTCTTTGGCCGGGGTGCTCGCGCGCAGGCTGGCCGGCAATCGCAGCCCAGATCCGCTAAAGGCCAAGATCAGCATGCCAAGATCATGATTGATTTAATTGATGCTTACCAGGGCGCCAAACGCACCATTGGTTTAAGTATGCCGGCCTACGATGATCAGGGTCAGTTGTTCATGCAAGAGCGTAAGTTGGATGTCAGCATTCCGCAAGGCATTCGTGCGGGCCAGAATTTACGCCTCGCAGGCCAAGCAGGTCCCGGTTTTGGTGGTGGGCCAGCAGGCGATTTGTATTTAGAGATCGGCATTCAGCTTGACCCGATCTACCGAGTCGACGGCAAGGATGTATTTTTAGATTTACCACTGAGCCCATGGGAGGCGGCCTTAGGTACTACCGTCAATGTGCCCATGCCAACCGGCGCCCTACTTGAGCTAACGATTCCGCCAGGTACTCCTGCTGGGCGCAAGATGCGACTCAAAGGCAAAGGCATCCCCAGCAAAGAGCCCGGGGATCTCTACGTTGTACCCAGCATTGTTTTACCCAATGCAGAAACCGAGGCGCAAAAAGAAGCCTATCGCACACTGCAAGGGGCATTTGATTTCAAGCCCAGAACTCACTTGAAGGGATCAATGGCATGACACAAACCCACATTACTTGGATTGAAGGCAGCATTGTTGAGCATGATGTGCATTTGACAATAGTGGAACTAGCACAAGCGACGCGCACTCCAGAAGACCTGATCATGACCTGGGTTTCCGAAGGCGTCTTAAGTCCTGCTGGCGGATCGCCTCAGGATTGGCGTTTCAGTGGCGACTCGCTCAAGCGCGCAAAAACAGCTGCCCGTTTAATGCATGATTTGGAATTGAATTCGCCTGGAGTGGCACTTGCTCTGGATTTACTGGACGAACTGGATCGGCTGCGTAGTCAACTTCACCTAGCTAATACTGCCAATAGCGCTGCAAGCAAAGAATAATTAAGCCCGAGCTTAGGACTCGGAACGGCTCAGCAGTAATTCCCAGCGCTGCAGCATGGCATCGACCTGATTGGTCACTTCTGTTAAGCGGGCTTGCATACTCGCGGCCAATTCCGG
>JBIILR010000029.1:0-13370 GCA_044338365.1 Polynucleobacter sp.
ATTGCTGAGGCAGACCGCATGGGATTGAAGTTGCCCGGGCTCACGCAGGCCAAAAAACTCTATGACATCCTGATGCAACAAGGGCACAGTCGCACTGGCTATCATGCGCTGTTTGAACTTTACTTGCGTAAAGAAGTGCCTTAATTTGTTTTCTGCAGCGACCTCCTACTGGAAGTCCTGTTCATTTACAGGTAAGGCCGGCATTTGCCTTGCAATCGCTGCGCTGGTTCATTTGGTATTGGGCTTTTCATTTGAGTTATCGGTGGATGAGGCCCATTACTTGCTCTATGCCAAGCATATGGCGTGGAGCTACTTTGATCATCCACCCCTGGTTGGCTGGATTCAGTGGCCACTGGTATCCCTCGATGCCAGCACCGGCGTTTTAAGACTCGTTCCAGAATTGCTGTGGATTATTTCGTGTACTTTGGTTTATATCGTCACCTCTGAATTGCAGCGCTTCTTGCAAACCAAGGCGTCGATCGCCATTCCAGCATTGCCGCCCATTGGCTTATCTAGCTTTGCTGCTGTGCTACTGGTGATTGCAGCGCCGTTACCGCACGTCCTATCGGTAGGCCTATTACCCGATTCCATCTTGACGCCAATCAGTCTAGGACTCTTCTGGATGGCCTTACGCTGGATGCAAATAGGACGTAACTTTACCTTGCGTGATTGGCTGATCACTGGAATCTTGCTGGGTCTTGCGGGCCTGAGCAAATACACCGCTGCCTTCACTGCGTTTGCATTGCTCCTGGTTGTTCTCTGCCCACCCCGCAAACTGTGGATCAATCAGGCTGGTTTTTACCTTGCGGTATTACTTGCACTGCTACTCATCTCGCCGGTGCTCTACTGGAACTGGGCAAACGATTGGATTTCATTTAAGTACCAGTTGGCTCATGGCAGTGGAGGCGAATGGTTGTTTCGCCGCTTTGCAGGCTTTATAAGTTTGCAATTATTGGCGTTTGGATTGCTCTTTGCCGTTGGCATGGTTTTCTTCTTCAGGCGCTACTGGGCCAAATCGCCAGCAGCAATTGTTTGCCTACTCGGCTTTTTTTGGATCCCATTTGGAATTTTTGCTTGGCTCTCAGGCGGAGGCGGCCTTCCTCACTGGACTACACCAGCTTGGTTTTGCTTGGCGCCCTTTGCAGGGATTGGTATTGCCAGTGCATGGGCAACACAACAACGCCAACTCATTCGATTTATTTTTATCTTTCAGATTGCGCTGTGCTTGATTGGCTTCGCTTTTGTTTTATCCGGCGGCATTGTCAGTAGCAATCCCAGAAACAATCCGATTGCTGATTTATATGGCTGGGATCAAGCGGGCAAAACGGCATTGGCTCTGAGTAAAACCCACTCGGTTGCTGGCATTGCCGTTCAAAACTGGACCCTAGGTAGTCGCATTGCGTGGTATGCAAGACCATCCCCTGTCTTCATCTTGGACCAGCGCCTAGACCAGTTTGATTTATGGTTTGGGAGCCTAAAGCCCGGCTCCGACGTCATTGCAGTCAATTGGTCTGCAATGCCTTACGCCCTTCCAGTAAAAGGCGCTCAACCCCATTTGCAAGCGGCTTTTACTGAATGCCAAGCCTTAGAGCGGGTTGAAGTGAAGCATCTTGGGCGCGTTCTGTCCCATTTTGACTTTAGTCTGTGCAAAAACTGGGCGGCAAAAGATCCGAACTAAGTACTCGCCTGCTTTATCCTTACGGCTATGAGTGCAAATTCTGCCCCAGCAAGCACGTCCCCGCGCTGGAAATACCTTCTAAAACGCAGTTGGCCAACCATCCGGGTTGTACTGTCGATTGCCTTGTTATGGAAGGCAACCAGCGGAATTGATTGGGCAGCCTTATTCGCATCCGAACTACAAATCGAACCGCTGTGGTTTGTGGCGGCTTTCTTCTGTTTGAGTGGTGCATTTTTATGCGGCGGCTTGCGCTGGGGTTTGCTCATGCGCAGCGTAGGCTTTCAGGGCAGCATTACGGGCTACATTTCCTTGTATTTTGCAGGCGGCCTCATTAATCAAGGTCTTCCCAGCACCTTAGGCGGCGATAGTTACCGCGCCATTACCGGCAGCCACCTAAAGCCCAGTGGCGAATTAGCCAGCAGCGCCTCTGAAGAAAAAAAACTCGATACCGAGTTGCATCACGAAGTCAATCTCGAAGAAGCCGATCCTAGATTACGACTGGGGTTTGCAATGACCTTCGTTGATCGCTTGCTTGGACTCGCTGGAAATAATTTACTGGGCGGTATTGGCCTTATTTTAGGCGGAGCTACTTTGGCCACATGGGGCAATCAGCTCGGCTATGCAGTCATCGCAGTCATGGTGGCATCGTTTTTGATTGCGGCACTTGGATTGGCGTGGGGACCAACGCGCGCGTTATTGCAAAAATTACTGGATCGCTTTCGGATGAGCAGTGCATTGCCTGGAGTACGCATGGCCTTCGCCTGGCCCATGAATATCGCTCAAGCCCTATTTGGTATCGGCATTCATTTTTTAACCATTCTTGCTTTGGGTTTTTGTTTAAAAGCCTATGGTGCTGACGTACCCATCGAGGCACTCATGATCGGCTTACCTGCCCTGAGCTTATTACTCATGCTGCCGATTAGTATCTCCGGCTGGGGTCTGCGGGAGGCGACCTTAGTATCGGTCCTGGCTTTATGGAGTATTAACCCCTCCCTGACCGTGCTGGGATCAATTAGCTATGGCGCCATGACCCTTTTGTGCGTTTTGCCTGGCGCTTACGTCCTTCTCAAGCGAAAATAAGCATGTACTTTCTTTGTAACCCTAAAGCAAGCTATTTATGAGTATTAGCGTCAACACCATGCGCGCCATCGACCATTGGGTCGGTGTACCGCTTTGCGCACTGATGAGTCCGGTGGTAGCCCTAATGGATTTGGTGAAGGGAATCTTCACACGAGGTCCTCAAGCACCAAAAAAACTCCTATTCATTGAGCTATCCGAAATGGGTAGCGCAATCTTGGTAGACCCCGCCATGCGCAATGCCCAAGCGCGCGGTGCTGAGCTTTTCTTCTTGATCTTCAAAAGTAATCAGGCCAGCCTGACTTTACTCAATACAGTGAAACCGGAAAATATTTTCACGATTGATGCCTCTAGCCTGAGAACACTGCTTGTCGATACCATCGCTTTTTTAATCAAGGCACGTGTGCGGGGCATCGATACCGTAATCGACCTAGAATTGTTCTCACGCTTTACTGCCTTGCTAACCGGCCTGTGCGGTGCTCGCAGACGTGTGGGCTATCACATCTTCCATGGCGAGGGATTATGGCGTGGCACGATGCTCACGCGCAAAGTGCATTACAACCCCCACATCCACATTACCAAGAATTTCTTTTCTTTAATTCATGCGGCGTTTGCCACTGAAATCGAAATACCATTTAGCAAGATTCAGATTCGCGATGACGAAATTCAGTTAGCGCAGGCAATCATTGATCCTACTGTACGTAACGCGGTCTCAGAGCGAATTGAGTCTTTGGCCCGCCACGCCGATGTGCCCTACCGCCATGGACAGCAGCGTCTCATTTTGATCAATCCCAATGCCAGCGATCTACTGCCGCAGCGGCGTTGGTCACAGCAGCGCTTTTCTGAGCTGATACGCGCAGTGCATGCACGTTGGCCGGCGGATTTAATCTTGATTACCGGATCCCCTGCTGAATTTGACTATGTTGAACAGGTACGCCGCGTTGCCGACGTGAAAGCAGCGATTAATTTCGCTGGCCAAGTGAAGTTCGCTGAATTACCTGCGCTTTATACGCTGTCCGATGTGATGGTGACCAATGATTCTGGGCCAGGTCACTTTTCTGCAGTGACTGCACTGCGCACCGTAGTTTTGTTTGGGCCTGAGACGCCAGCGCTGTATGGCTCGATTGGTAATTCAATTGCTATTACTGCTAACCTCGCCTGCTCGCCCTGCGTCAGCGCTGCCAATCACCGTAAAACACCGTGCCAAAATAATGTATGCATGCAAGCCATTACAGTGGCCGATGTTCTCACCAAGGTAGAAGTCCAGTTGGACGCTGCCGATCGAGCGCGCTAAGCCGATCATGGCCACCCGCTTTTCTTGGGTTGCTTGGTGCATACCCCTCATTCCCATCGGAATTGGTGCCGCACTCTACTTTACGGAATCCCAGCAAAGCACTTTCCTTGCGATTAATGCAGTAACCCGCTTGGCTCCGGATTGGATTTGGACCTGGATTACATTTTTAGGCAACGGTTGGGGTGTCTTTGTGCTGTCATTTCCCCTGCTAATACTGGCGCCGCGTGCGCTCAGCGCCGGAATCTTTGCCGGCGGAGTCGCTGCCATCGTTAGTCCACTACTCAAGAATGCCTTCAGTCTGCCGCGTCCAGCGGGCATATTTCAGGAGCATGAGTTCTATCGGATTGGCGAAGCCGTCTTTCATAAGGCAATGCCATCAGGCCACACCCTCACGGCATTTGCAATTGCTAGCGCTTACTTTTTCAGCGCTCCTGCTGAAAAACGCAAACCTTTTGTGTTGTTATTCATTGCGGCAAGTGCTGTTGGGCTTTCACGCAATGCCATCGGCGCACACTGGCTAACGGATGTCCTTGTTGGTGCCGGGCTCGGCATCTGGTGCGGGCTGCTTGGCGCCAAGTTGGCATCTTTGCTACCAAACAAACAGCTCTCTCCCCGCAGTCCATGGCCAAGGGTGATCGCCATCGGTGGCCTTGCCTCGCTCTACGTCTTACTATATGAGACCTTGGATCACCCATTGAATATGCCATTGCAATATGCCGGCATCGCACTCGTATTGCTTACGCTGGTACTCTTTTTACAGCAGCAGTCCCGCAGGCGTATCTAAGGCATGTTTAGCTATCGGCATGCTTTTCATGCGGGCAGTCACGCGGATATTCTGAAGCATTTAATCACCATTCAATTAGTGCGTTACTTGCAAGAAAAGTTGGGGGCGCTATCGATTGTGGATACCCATGCTGGCGCGGGCTTATACAACTTGCAAGATGGCTTTGCCGCCATTAGCCAAGAATCAGTTGGCGGCATCGTTCGCCTTAAAGACTATTTGGCAAGCACTGGCACACGTATGCCAATAAGCATCACTGACTACTTAGCCTGCGTTGCCATTGAAAATGCGCCAGAAAGCGCCGCACTCTATCCAGGATCCCCCTTTATCTTGGCGCGTTTATTGCGGCCACAGGATCGCCTGCGCTTATTTGAGCTCCACCCCAATGAAATAGACATCCTGCGCAGCAACATGAATCAACTTAAGCTGGATAAGCAAATCGATGTCTATGCCGCTGATGGGTTTAGTCGACTCAAAGGACTGTTACCACCGCCCAGTCGCCGCGGGCTTACCTTAATTGATCCGTCCTATGAGGACAAAAATGATTATCGCAATCTTGAATCCTGCCTAGAGGAAGCGCTTGGCCGTTTTGCCACCGGCTGTTATGCGATTTGGTATCCCGTCATTGCTCGGCGCGAATCCATTGCGCTACCCGATCGACTTAAAGCGATTGCGAAAGCCCATCAACGGACTTGGCTTCGTGCTGAGTTACGTGTTGAAAACGCCCCTGGTGAGCGGCGCTTACAGGCTAGCGGCATGTTTGTATTGAATCCGCCCTGGACTCTACATGGTCATCTGAAAGACGCCTTGCCTATTCTGAAAAACGCCTTGGGCTTAGATTCTGGAGCTAGCTACACCTTGCAATCCAGTGAATCGTAAGCTAAGCATAGGCTCCAAACGCAAACAATCATCTGCAGTGAATTACCAATCGGCCTGCATCGAATAACCGGCATCGCTTGCTTCGACTTCGACAATAGCACCTACCGGCAATGTCAGTTTATTTGGCTGATGCCCGAACGGCAGATCATTCAGGATTGGAATCGAGTCAGGCAAACGACTTCGGATTGCCTCAAACGCCGCTTGTAAACTGTAGCCGCGATCGTTCTCATACAAACGGAAGGCAGAAAATCCACCCAGCATGATTGCGCTTTGCTTAGCTAGAATTCCTGCCTCAAGTAGTTGCATGAGCATGCGCTCAATGCGGTAAGGGTGTTCATTCACATCCTCGAGGAAAAGAATGCCGTTCTGATATTGCTGCTCAGAAGGAAAGTAAGGCGTAGCAATCAAACTGGTGAGAACAGTTAGATTGCCGCCCCAGAGCATGCCAGTACTGGTTTTTGTTTTGCTACCCAAGGCGCTTAGCGGCTGACTTGCGTTCACTTGCGCACTCAAGCTACGCTCCTGGACTGCACGCTTAAAGTGAGTCCACATAAATGGATCGGGCGCTACGACCTGATTGTCTTCAATGCGGCCAAAATCGTAATTGAGCATCGGGCCAGCTAAGCTGATGCCACCTGTTTTTGCAAGTAAGCCCAACTGAAATGCCGTGAAATCACTGTGCCCACAAATCTGCAGACCAGCGCTTACAGCCTTATGAATTGCTTGCCACTCAATTCTCCCGAGCAAACGATGCAATCCATAACCGCCGCGCATCGCCATCACCGTTGTGCTTGCAGGTAATGCAGCAAGATCATTCAGCTCAGACAGTCGCTCTGAGTCCGTACCTGAAAAACGCTGATGGATGCGCTGCGTGCGCTCTGCATTACGCACCGATACGCCCTGCTCCATTAACCACGAAATGCCGGCCTGTGGGCTGCGTGCATCCAAACTAGCGCCCGATGGGGCAATCAACTGCACTTGCATTAACGGCGCTCCTTAAAAAAGCGTTTTAAAACGTGGCCGCATTCTTCTGCCAACACACCGCCCTCAGCCTGGGTTTGATGATTGATTTGCTGGTTGGCAAATAAATTCAGCGCACTTCCAGCAGCTCCGGTTTTAGGATCGGGTGCTCCATAAACCACACGCTCCACTCGTGCATGCAGCATCGCTCCTGCACACATCGCACAGGGCTCTAGGGTGACATACAGCGTTGTTCCAGGCAAGCGGTAATTGCCTTCCACCTGGCCAGCCGCGCGCAGTACCTGCATCTCAGCATGGGCACTGGGGTCATGCAATCCAATCGGCTGATTAAACGCCTTCGCCAATACCAAGCCATTACGGACCAACACGGCACCGACAGGGACCTCGCCAGCTAAGGCGGCGCAGTTGGCCTGCTCTATGGCTAGCGTCATAAATTGCTGATCGAGATCGGCCTGCATTGCTTAGGCCTGCGAGATGTCCGCCCAGCAATTGGGGGTTTCATATAAACGAATCGAAGCTAAACGCAGCCTGCCTTGAAATGCTTCTGCAAAAATAGGTTCCAAGATTGCAAAGGCATCGTGCGCGAGGTTTTCAACGGTGGGAACGCGATCCAATATCACCGTCTTGTGATTTGGCATGCTTGCTAAAAATGCAACTACTGCCTGATCCTCTTTGGCGACTAAAAATGCGTGATCCCATAAGCTAACGAGATGTTCATTTGCAAGGCGCTTGATGTCTCCAAAGTCGAGTACCATCCCATCGTCCGCGGCTCCGGGCGCCTCAAGTACATCGCCCGATACCGTCAACTCAATTGCGTAGCGATGCCCATGCAGGTGGCGGCACTGACCATTGTGATGCGGAATGCGATGCCCTGCATCAAACTCGAGGCGACGGGTAATGGTGATGGCTGGGGTGGAGGTACTCATCGAATTCCGATCCATTTATGGGTTTGTAAACTCAGCCGCCAGAGCGGTCTTTTTTGGCAAATGCTGACTGCTAATGCAGTATTTTCTACCCGCAGCGGCCCGTCCATGGGCTGAATGTAGCGATGGCGATAGTCCATTCGCTCAAATCGCGTTAGCAGTTGATCCAGTTGATCATGCCCCGCTTGCGGAACCACTAATTTCATTTCGTCGGCCTGCAAGACCACGAGCTCGGAGCCTGCCTTTGGACTCACGCAGACCCAGTCCACTCCTTTGGGAACAGGTAGCGTACCATTGGTCTCAATCGCAATTTCAAAATGCAATGCATGCAGTGCATTGATTAAATCTGCATCAAGTTGCAATAAAGGCTCGCCGCCAGTTAAGACAACATAACGGTGGTGGCTAGCGCCACCTGCTGCCAGCCAAACATGCTCAATTTGCGCAGCTAAATCTGCAGCAGTCTCAAATTTTCCGCCACCATCGCCATCAGTTCCTACAAAGTCAGTATCGCAAAATTGGCATACTGCAGTTGCACGATCCTCTTCGCGCCCACTCCACAAATTGCATCCCGCAAAACGGCAAAAAACCGCCGCGCGACCGGCATGTGCACCCTCACCTTGCAGCGTAGCGAACAGTTCTTTTACGCTATACATTAATTTTGATCACTTCCACGACACCAACTCCCATCGGAAGTAATCCTCTTTGATGGATTGAGACCAGCCAACCATTCCAAGCCAGAGGTATTCACCAAAACGTTCACGTACGACCCACCGGCCAACCTCCGGTACAAACCATGCATTCTCGCGGCGATTGCTCGCCAGACGAAACCAATCGTCGCTCTCAAAAAAATCAGCCGTATTGACATAATGTAAGGCATCAAACTCGCCTGCTATCGTCTTCACTCTGTTCCAAGACTTGGCATCAATATTAAGGCCCCAATAAAAATCATTATCTGGAAAGCCCACCACTTGATAATGGGTTCGATAAAAGCCAGACCAACCTGGCACCAGCTTTTCAGGCCAAAGCGGTACGGCTTTTATAAAACGCTGGGGCGGTGTCCAATTGGGGTCCTGCAAGTTCATACCCCAGGGATCCTGAATCTCATCAGGTAGCGAGCCCAACTTCTTGCCCTGACGAGCAATCCGTACTTTTGGGCCAACTTCAACAACAGTCTCGGTCACAATATCAACCAACTCACCATTAAAGTAATTACGAACCTCATACACCCATTGCTGCCCTACTGCCGGAGCACGTACTGCAGGAACGCTTATAGGCGCCGCAATTGGAGTCTTGGGAATGTGTGCGACTGAACCCAAACACCCTGCCAGCAACAGCGTACTTAGCAAGGCTGCGCATTTCAGCATACGCGACAAAGAATGCAATGAAATAAAGTTCATCAACTTACATTAAGTCCACGACAGCAGCTCCCACTTGGTGCTGTTTTCTAGCAAGACTGCGCCTATCTGCCCTTGTATTTGAAACGAGCCCGATGACTCACGCGCCACCCAGCGCCCAATTTGTGGCGCAAACCAAATGGTCTCGCGGCGAATGCAGTTCACTTTGTTGTCGTCCGCGCTTTCAAAATTGATGAGATTCTGAAAGCGTAGTGCAATGAACTCACCCGCCGGAACGGTAATTTTTTCCCAGCCGTGGGCACTCATGTAGAGTTGCCAATCGTTTTTATTTTGCGGGTAGCCGCTGACGGCGTATTTAGAAAATACTTCTTTGTTCCAGCTGCTACTCATTTTTTCAGGCCACAATGGGATCGCTGGATTAAAGTTCAGTACCTTGCCCCAATGCGGATCCGCAATCACCATGCCGTGCGGCGCTTGAATCTCACTGGGTAATGGCGATCCATACTCATCTGAGCGACTGACTGTAATGGTCTTTCCTAAGCTGCTGATCTTCTCCACCACAATGCCGCGGGTTTCGCCGCTAAAAAAGTCACGCTCAAGGTAGCGCCATTCCTGCCCAATCTGTGGCAAACGCACTAATGGCATCGGCATGGGTGCTGCCACTGGAATGCCATGGTCACGGGAAATGGGAGTACCGCACCCAATTGGCGCTATAGCCGTAGCGGCAATAAATAATCTGCGGGTTTTTTGCATATTGCTTTACTCTCTCGCCTACTTTATTCAGATGCAATTGCTCGAAAACCACCCCTTAAATGCAGTCTGATTTTCCATGGAAAGTGCATAAAAGCAATTAAATCAAACACTTATTCTAGAAAGAGGCCTGTTTTATGCGAATTTCATCTGCTTCAAAAAATTCGTAATTACTGAATTGTAACAGCCTAATTCTCATAAAAATCAGTACCTTAGCAAAACCTGAATATCGTATATGATATTTTTAAGAACCCTACTTTAAAAATGCTACGTGAACCACTTTAAAGAATACTCATTTGACCACTTGGTAATCATTGGCAGAGATAAGCTTCAGACGCTTGTTCAAAAATTTTTAGACAAAGGGTTTTGTTTAACCCCTATTGCCCGCCATAACTTAGGCTCAATCAATCAGCTCATCATGTTAGATGGCACGTACATTGAGATACTAGGATGGGAACCTGATAAGCCTATTCAAAGAGCAGAAATTGCGCATCAAGCGCTTGGTTTAGATGCTCTCGTATTTCGCACAAATGATGCTCAAAAAACCTATCAGCAACTTTTGGCAAACGGATTTGATGTCGATCCCGTACAGTTCCTTAGTCGTGAATCTGAATTTTTAGGTAAGTCTGTATTAGTTAAATTTAATGCCGTACGTTTTTCCAAACAACCGATTCCCGGCATCAGAATTTACTTTTGTGAGCACCTGACTTCAGAGTATGTTTGGCAGGAACAATGGCTAAAGCACCATAATCAACTCAATCACCTGCAAAAAATTTGCATTGCTAGCCCGGACATCAAAGGCAATACAAAATTACTAGGCCAGCTACTGAATCTGAACGAAAACCACATACTCGCTGACAATGAGTCTGCGCAACTAATTCTTCCAAATATTGAATTAATCATACAAAAAGTGGATTATCTCAATAAAGCGCAGATAGTATCTGCACAATTATGTACAAGCCCCTTAAATCCTATAGACTTCACTATAGATCACCATTTCTTTGAAACTATCTGAAAAATCTGACCATGAAAATTACTACCAATTTCATCTCAAACTTCGCACTCTCCGTATTGACTGTATGCGCCGTATCAAGCGCGAGTTACGCCCAAAGCAATAAGCCCCTCACATTGGTCGTGCCATTTCCACCCGGCGGCAGCACAGATATTACTGCGCGCACTATTCAGTCAAAACTTTCAGAGCGTATTGGTAGGCCCGTAGTAATTGAAAATCGCCCAGGAGCTGCCAGTCAAATTGCTACTCAATATGTAGCTCGATCAGCTCCAGATGGAAATACCTTATTAATTAGTTTTGATAATCATTCTATTAATCCCATTGTCAAACCAAAACTTCCTTATGACACTTTTAAGGATTTCGCAGGCGTGAGTTTGCTTGTTCGCTTCCCCTTGGTGATTGCAGCCAACCCATCAGTACCTGGAAATAACTTGGCAGAATTTATTGTTGCAGCGAAAAAAAATCCAGGGCTGTATAGCTATGCATCAACAGGAATGGGCTCACTAAACCAGTTGGCCATGGAAGACCTAAAGCGTAAAGCTGGAATCTTTGTACTTCATGTACCCTATGGCGGCGGTGGGCCTGCTATTACAGCCGTTGTGGGCAATACTGCCAGTATGACTCTGCTCAGCTATGCCGCTCTTAAAGGTCAAATCCAAGCGGATAGGCTTAAACCACTTGCCGTTACTGGAACACAACGCTTACCCGATCTGCCAAACACCCCGACCGTTGCAGAATCAGGCTATCCAGGATTTGAGGCTTACTCGTGGATTGGCGCATTTGCTCCGGCAGAGACTCCGGCGGCAATTCTGAAAAAACTGACGGCAGATTTTCAAGCGGTATTAAATGATCCTGAAATTAAATCCAAACTCACCCAAGGTGGTTTTGATGTACAAGCTAGCGATGGTCTCAGCTTAGATAGGCATGTCAAGCGAGAGTTTGACCGCTGGCAGCAATTTATAAAAAATACCGGACTTAATTTAGAAGATTAGTATGAATCACAAAATTAATGGGGCCGGGGCTCTAGTGCGCATGCTCCAAGAATATGATGTAAAGCATATTTTTGGATTGTGTGGTGACACCAGCCTGCCGCTTTATGATGCGCTGGCCACACTTGATCATGGCATACAACATATCCTCACTCGGGATGAACGAAGTGCTGGGTATATGGCTGATGCTTATGCTAGGGTAACGTATAAGGTTGGTGTCTGCGAAGGACCTAGTGGTGGCGGTGCGACCTATTTATTGCCAGGCCTGATTGAGGCAAATGAATCTTCCATCCCTGTATTAGGCATCACATCTGATGTGCCAGTGACCTCTCGCGGTAAATTTCCTTTAACTGAGCTTGATCAACAAGCCTTGTATAGACCGCTAACAAAATGGAATACCACTATTGATTTAGCCGAGCAAATACCTTCAGCTGTTCGGAATGCTTTTAGAGCGATGACAACTGGAAAGCCGGGTAGCGCTCATATTTGCTTACCGCACGATGTACAAAAGCATCCTGTTGCTGCCAGCGATATCTGGGCCCAAAAAGAGCACTCTCAATATCCATCACAACGCTATGTGGCAAATGATGAAGATATTCAAAAAGCAACGAAAGAAATCTTAAGCGCTAAATTTCCTGTGCTCATCTGTGGTGGTGGCGTTATTAATTCCGGCGCAGAGAAAGTTCTGCAAAATATCGCGGAACTTCTAAATATTCCTGTTTGCACTTCCGTAAGCGGCCAAGGTAGCTTGGCTGACACCCACCCTCTCAATGTTGGCGTTGTAGGGGCTAATGGCGGAGTCATGGCAACTAGAGAAGTTGTTAATAGCGCTGATCTTGTATTTTTTATTACGTGTCGCGCTGGATCAACCACTACTGAGAATTGGCGCTTCCCTAATAAGACAATCCCCATTATTCATTTGGATGTTGATCCAGAAACCATCGGTGCAAATTATCCAATCAAGGTGAGTCTAGTTGGAGATGCCAAATTAACCCTTGAAGAACTTCATGCCAGATTAAAGTCAGGCATCCACAATAGAGTCAATGGCTGTGTGGATGGCAAAGCGATAGTTGCTAAAGCGAAAATGCTTAAATTTGAGCCTTTTCTTAAACTAGCAAATAGCAATGACATACCCATTCTGCCAGAGAGAATTGTTCATACCTTAAATAAACTTTTACCTAAGGATGCGATTGTATGTGCAGACCCTGGTACTCCATGTCCATATTTTTCTGCTTATTTTCAAAGTGAAATATCAGGAAGACACTTTATTACCAATCGCGCTCATGGCGCACTAGGCTTTGCAATGTCTGCCGCTGTTGGGGCGGCCGTTGGAAAACCTCAATCTAAGTGCGTTGCCGTTATGGGTGATGGAAGCTTTGGCTTTACCGTTGGCGAATTAGAAACAATCACGCGCTATAAGCTGCCAATTCTGATGATTGTGATTTCAAATTCAGTCTATGGGTGGATTAAGGCGAGCCAAAAATCAGGATATGACGAACGCTATTATTCCGTTGACTTTAGTCGCACCAATCATGCCAAAGTTGCTGAAGCTTATGGGGTGCGATCTTGGAGTGTCGATGACCCTCAAAAATTAGAGGCAATCCTTAAGGCCGCAATTGAATGCGGTGAACCAGCATTAGTGGATATTATT
>JBIILR010000136.1:0-4052 GCA_044338365.1 Polynucleobacter sp.
CGATGGTTGCGCAGGGCGTTTTCCTCTTTGCTTTGGCCGCAATGATTCATTTGATCCTATTGAGCACCACTCAATACAAATGGCTCGACGGTCTGAGTCAAGATCAGTACAAAGCTGCGACAGCAGCTTCGAAGAAGTAGTTGTTTTACCGGCGTAAGCAGGTATCTAGCGATAGCTACCTGCTTACGGCAGATTAATTAAAGACGAGTGTTATCTCGTTTTGTAAGGAGTGCATAAATGGCTATGCTCAATTTTGAAAAGAAATACCGCGTACGCGGTGGCACCTTAATCGGCGGAGATCTATTTGATTTCTGGGTTGGGCCATTCTATGTTGGTTTTTTTGGCGTAACAACGGTCTTCTTTAGCTTTCTAGGTACTGCCCTCATTCTGTGGGGCGCTGCCCAATCGGGCGTTTGGAATGTGTGGCAGATTAATATTGCCCCTCCCGACATCAGTTACGGGCTAGGACCGGCGCCGATGATGGAGGGTGGTTTGTGGCAAATCATCACTATCTGTGCTCTCGGTGCTTTTATATCCTGGGCACTTCGTGAAGTAGAAATTTGCCGCAAGCTGGGCATGGGGCTCCACGTTCCTGTCGCCTTCAGTATGGCGATTTTTGCGTATTTCACTTTGGTTGTCATACGTCCGGTCTTGATGGGCGCTTGGGGGCATGGTTTCCCATACGGCATCTTGAGTCATTTGGATTGGGTCTCCAATACCGGGTACCAGTACCTGCACTTCCATTACAACCCGGCGCACATGCTGGCCGTTACTTTCTTCTTCACTACGACCTTGGCATTGTCATTGCATGGGGCTTTAGTTTTGTCATCGACCAATCCGCAGCCTGGCCATAACGTAAAAACACCCGAGCATGAAGATACTTTCTTCAGGGACATCATCGGTTACTCCGTCGGCACCTTAGGAATTCATCGGGTTGGTTTATTTTTAGCCTTATCAGCAGGCTTTTGGAGTGCAGTGTGTATTGTGATTAGCGGCCCATTCTGGACTAAAGGATGGCCTGAATGGTGGACATGGTGGCTTAACTTGCCCATCTGGAGCTAATAGGGGAGAACATGATGGAATATCAAAATTTATTTACGCAAACTCAAGTAACGGGCCCTGCTAGTCATGGCGTTCCAATCAATGCATACGATATGCGCGAGCGTACTAAGCCATTCGGTTTTAGTTACCTCCTTGGCGTCATCGGCAATGCGCAACTTGGACCCATTTATTTAGGTCGACTTGGCGTTGCCTCATTGATGTTTGGCATTACTGCATTTGTTTTAATTGGCTTAAACATGCTGGCCCAGGTAGATTGGAACCCCATTCAATTTGTGCGCCAATTGTTTTGGCTGTCACTGGATGCGCCTGCACCGAAATATGGCCTGACCTTTCCGCCCATGAATGAAGGCGGTTGGTGGTTAATCGTTGGTCTCTTTACTACCATCTCGATTATGTTGTGGTGGTACCGGACCTATCGCCGTGCGATTGCACTGGGCATGGGAACCCATGTACCTTGGGCATTTGCGGCAGCAATTTGGCTTTTCTTAGTATTAGGCCTAATTCGCCCTGTGCTGATGGGTAGCTGGAGCGAAGCAGTACCGTTTGGTATCTTTTCGCACCTGGATTGGACCGCCGCCTTCTCGATTCGCTATGGTAATTTGTTTTACAACCCATTCCATATGCTGTCGATTGTGTTCTTGTATGGCTCGGTATTGCTCTTTGCCATGCACGGCGCAACCATCTTAGCAGTAAGCCGTTTTGGTGGCGAACGGGAGATTGAGCAAATCGTCGATCGCGGTACTGCTTCTGAGCGTGCCGGCCTCTTCTGGCGCTGGACCATGGGCTTTAATGCCACGATGGAATCGATTCACCGTTGGGCTTGGTGGTTTGCAGTGTTAACTCCAATCACAGGTGGTATTGGCATCTTGTTAACGGGTACCGTGGTTGATAACTGGTATCTGTGGGGGGTTAAGCACGGTATTGCTCCGGCATATCCTGCCTACTTTGAAGTAGTTGCCGATCCTGCACTGAGCGCACCAATGGCACCCGCCGCTATTCAGGGAGCAAAATAATGAAAGCCGGACTCAATAAATTACTGATTACTTTAGGCCTTGCTTCTGTCGCCCTATTAACGGGTTGCGAGCGCCCACCCATCGATGCGGTACAAACCGGATTTCGGGGTACTGCGATGGTGGAAATCAATAATCCCCGTACACAGGAAAAGTTAGCAGCTGAAAATATCGTTCCTGTAAGTGTAGCTGCGTCTCCAGATGGACCCAAGGCCAGTGCGGTATATAAAAACGTCAAAGTACTGGGCAACTTAAGTGAGGCTCAGTTCACCAGTTTCATGGTGGCAATGACGGCTTGGATTGCGCCAAATGAAGGCTGTGGCTATTGCCACAACGTGCAGAACTTTGCAGACGATTCGGTTTATACCAAAAACGTTTCACGCACGATGATTCAAATGACACAGGCGATTAACTCCAACTGGAATAGCCACGTCAAAGACACTGGCGTGACCTGCTATACCTGCCACCGTGGTAATGCCGTTCCTAAAGAAGTCTGGTTTGATACAGCAGAGAAAAAGAAAGGTGGCATGCTGGGTAATCGAAATGGACAGAATGCACCTTCGCCAGCCGTTGGTTATGCCTCTTTGCCAAATCAACCCTTCTCCAGTTACTTCTTGGCCGGTAAAGATGCTGCTCGCGTAACAGGACCCACCGCTTTACCGAATGGTCATGTGAAATCGATCCAAGAAACCGAATCGGTCTTTGCTGTGATGATTCATCAATCCAATGCCTTGGGCGTCAATTGCACCTACTGCCACAACACCAGGGCATTTGCGGACTGGGAACAAAGCCCACCACAGCGCGTTCAAGCATGGCATGGTATTCAGATGGTGAAAGACGTCAACAGTAACTTTATTGTGCCGATTACCTCTATTTTTCCACCGAATCGCTTAGGGCCCGATGGGGATGTTGCAAAGGCAAATTGCGCAACCTGTCATCAGGGTGCAAATAAACCCCTGCTGGGCAAAAGTATGCTGAAAGACTTCCCTTATTTAGTCGGACCGCCAACTGCAAAGCCAGTGACTGTAGCGCAACAGAAGTAGGCGGGCTTGGCTTTTCAAGCACCGCCAATCATGAAGGATTAGGGATGGACCAAAAGGTCGATCGTTTTAAGATACCCGAGCTGGCTGTTTTAGGCGGCGCCAAAAAGACAGGGGCTCGGGCCATTGTGATTGGCAGTGGCTTTGGTGGCTTAGCGGCCGCCATTCGGCTGGCAGTAAAGGGGTACGAGGTAACGGTTCTCGAACGCCTTGATTCACCTGGCGGTCGTGCCTATGTGCATCGCCGAAATGGCTATACCTTTGATGCGGGCCCCACTATCATTACCGCCCCATTTTTGCTGGAAGAATTGTGGGCCTTGTGCGGGCGTGACATGAAAGACGACATTGATTTGCGCCTCATGGATCCGTTCTATCAAGTCCGCTTTGCAGATGGACGGATCTTTCATTACACCGGCGATCCAGAAAAAATGCGTGCAGAAGTGGCTAGATTTGAGCCATCGGACCTACCTGGTTATGAGCGCTTTCTAAAAGAAGCGGAAAAATGCTACAAGTTGGGTTTTGAAGAGTTGGGCGATTTCTGTTTTCAGAATCTGATCGACTTAGCAAAAGCCTTTCCTAGTCTTGTCAAGATGCGCGCCTGGAACAATTTGTATTCCTTGGTCGCAAAGCACATTAAAAATCCACAACTGCGTGAAGTGATGAGCTTTCATCCACTCCTGATTGGCGGCAACCCCTTCTCAGTGACGGCGGTTTACTCGCTGATCAATGCCTTGGAGCGGAAATGGGGCGTGCACTCGGTCATGGGCGGTACAGGTAAGTTGATTCAGGGATTGGTTAAGTTGCTTAACGATCGGGGCGTTGAAGTTCGCTATAACTCCACCGTCCGTAAAATTAACATTGAGAATAATCAAGTCACGGGCGTCACGCTTGAAAATGGTCAGGTGTTGTATTCCGATTTAGTAGTTTCCAATGCCGATAC
>JBIILR010000137.1:0-4038 GCA_044338365.1 Polynucleobacter sp.
TCAACGCAGTTGATTCAGTGGCATAAAAAGCATGGGCGCCATGGCATGCCATGGCAAAGCATTACGGACCCCTATGCCGTGTGGGTCTCTGAAATCATGCTGCAACAAACCCAGGTAGCCACTGTACTGGAGCGCTATCCCAAAATGATGAAGCGCTTTCCATCGGTAGCGCACTTGGCTCGCGCAGATATTGATGAGGTATTGGCTGAATGGAGCGGCCTGGGCTACTACTCGCGGGCGCGCAATTTACATGCCTGCGCAAAGCAAGTGGTAACGCAATACCAAGGGCAATTTCCGCCCGACCCTCTGGCCCTAGAAAGCCTCAGTGGCATTGGGCGGTCTACGGCAGGCGCAATCGCTGCATTTGCCTTTCGGGTCAGGACACCGATCTTAGATGCTAATGTGAAGCGCGTATTGGCTCGGCTATTTGGTATTGGTGGCGCACTACAAGAAAAGAAGGTGACGGATTCGTTGTGGCAATTAGCTGCGGAACTTCTCCCGCGATCACCAAAGAATATGCCGGTGTATACCCAAGCACTGATGGATTTTGGTGCTACCTGGTGCAGCGCAAAACAACCGGTATGCCTCACGAAAAAATCACAATGCCCATTTGAGTCTGCGTGTCAGGCAAAGGCATTGGATCAAGTGCTTACTATTCCAAAAAAGGTAACTAAAAAGAAGTCGCCGCAATTTGCGTGTACCGTTGGCGTTCTGGCGCACGGTAATGCGGTACTACTGCAAAAGCGTCCCGCTAAAGCCATCTGGGGCGGTCTCTGGTCGCTACCAGAGAGTGAGTGGCAAGCACAAACAGAAGGGGAAGGTAAGCCTACCGCTCAGGTAGCGCCATTAATTAGTGAGCAGTTGCTTGAATTGATTTTGCCAAACGGATTTTCTAAAAAGCCAGCGGCTTTATTTAAGCAATCGGTAAAGATGGGTACGGGTGTTAAGCATATTTTTAGCCACCGCGTTTTACAGATTCAGGCCTATGAAATGGCCCTGAACAGCAAAGCAAAAAAAGAGTTGGACAGGATCCTTGAGTCAAATGAAACTCAGTTTATTTGGGCCGAGCTAGATGCGCTCGAGCAGTACGGACTTCCTCAGCCGATCAGGATGCTGCTGGAGTCTTGGAGTCGAGCTCGCGGTGCCGCTGAATCAGATCAATGCGCGAATACAGCTCCGATTGCTCTGAAAAGTAGCTCATGAGTTGATCGACCAAAAAAACAGAACGGTGTTGTCCGCCGGTACAGCCAATCGCAACGGTCAAATAGCTTCGGCCGTCCGCAATGTAAGTGGGAAGCCACTTCTCAATAAAGTGAATAATGTCCTCTTCCATACTCTTGACTACCGGAAGTTCCCGCAAAAAGGCTTTCACTGGTTCATCATGTCCGGTTAACGGGCGTAGCACTTTGTCGTAATGGGGGTTAGGAAGGCAGCGAACATCAAAGACTAGGTCGGCCTCGCTGGGAACGCCCTTCTTGAAACCAAATGACTCCAGAATGAGTGTGAGGCCATTGGGCTTTTCTTTGAGAAGCTCATGAATCCAAGCTCGCAAGGTATGCGATGGAAGATCACTGGTATCGATACTGTGGGCTTGTTCACGCAGCGGGTCAAGCAAATTACGTTCACGCTCGATGGCTTCAATAATAGTGGCGGATTGATTTTGCTGTGCGCTAACGGGATTCGATAAGGGATGGCGACGGCGCGTTTCGGAGAAACGCTGCACTAAGGTATTGGTATCGGCATTCAGAAACAACACTCGGACTTCGTGCTTTTTGCGAATGGTTTCTAAAAGGGTTGGCAGTTCTGCAATCGATTGGCCGCGGCGCGCATCAATTGCAACCGCAACAAACTCACGCCCTTCATTTTCCATCGCAGTGATGAGGTTTTCTAAGAGCGGCACAGGGAGGTTATCAACACAATCGTAACCACTGTCTTCAAACGCCTTGAGAGCAACGGATTTACCTGAACCAGAGATGCCGGTTATCAGATGGATTTGCATACTAAATCAAGCGCCCTTGAACTTTTGGCTCTTCTGACTCAGTAATCATTTGGACGCGTTGTCGCTCAATGAACTCTTTGAGGGTATCGATGCCACGCAATTGCAAAATGGTATTGCGGACCGCAGCCTCTACTAATACGGCTAGATTTCGACCAGCTGCCACTTGAATTTTTACAGTACGAATTTGCGTTCCGAGCACATCAACAAACTGGGCATCAATTGGCAAGCGCTCAAACTCACCGTCATTACGGCGGACCAACTGAACAATCAGCCGTAGCTTCAATTTACGGCGGACTGCGGTTTCACCAAAAATAGTTCGGATATCAAGTAGGCCGAGGCCACGCACTTCCAGTAAGTCCCGCAGAATCACGGGGCAACGCCCTTCAATGTAGTCTGGACCCAGGCGCGCAAAATCCACTGCATCATCGGCAACCAGGCCATGACCACGGGATATCAGCTCTAAACCCAATTCGCTTTTACCCAGGCCCGATTCGCCCATGATGAGGACACCTAGCCCTAAAATATCCATAAAGACCCCATGCATTGTGACTTGAGGGGCTCCTATCTTGGTTAAGTAAGTGCGTAAATGATCGATGACTTCAGCGGCAGATACAGGGGTAGTGAATAAAGGAGTTGAAGAGCGCTGACAAAACAACTCTAATTCGGGATCGGCTACGCGGCCATCCGCCACAATGACGCAGGGCGGAGTTTTGGAAATTAGATTGGCAATTTGAGCATGCCGCTGTTCGGCGGTTAGGTCAGCGTGGTAATCCACCTCCTGCTCACCAAATATCTGAATTCGGCTGGGGTGGATTAAGTTGAGGTGACCAACCAGGTCAGAGGAGGCCGCAGCTGCGCGTACTGCCTCGGTTGGGAATTTACGATCAGAGCCTTCTAGGCCACGAATCCAAGACAGTTTAAGGTCGGAGACATTGTCATCAAAAATCTGAAGCGCGGTGAGACCCTCAAGCAGCAGATGTTGTGACATAAATCAGGCACTCCATTCCTGTAATAGCCGACATACTTTTTCTGGGTCGTTTTCAGCGCTGATTTTGCTACGCGCATCGGGATCGGAGAGAAGTTGCGCAATCGAAGAAAGGATTTCGAGATGCTGTTGTGTTGCCTTTTCAGGCACCAGTAAAAAAATGAGGACCGATATAGCCAAGCCATCGGGAGCAGCAAATTCAATTGGGGTATTGAGCCGAACCAATGCAGCTACCGGATCTTTCAAGCCCTTTACTCTTCCATGCGGTATTGCAACACCAGCACCCAGAGCGGTGGAGCCCAAATCCTCACGGGCATTTAAAAACGAAATAATGAGATCAGAGCTGAGGTTTAAACGCTGACTAAATAGAGAGCCTGCCAGCGCAAAGGCTTCAGACCTGTTTTTGGCAGGGCTATGAAGCGCAATGCAGTCTGGTGTGAAAAGATCAATTAGGGCATTCATATGCAATTGATTATATGACTAGCCCAATCAATCCGCTTGTTCTGGGTGTTTATCGTGGTGGTGGTCTTGCACCTTTTCCTTATGCTTGGCCACTTGCCGCTCTAGCTTCCCAACTGCAGCATCGATGGCGTGGTAGAGATCAGCGTTATGTGCCTCAGCGTACAAATCCTTGCCTTTGAGGTGAATCGTCAATTCTGCGGTTTGCCTTAAGTCTTTTTCCTTAGCATTGTCGATCATCAAGAAAATAGTCGCGTCAATCACGTGATCAAAGTGCTTTCGTACCTTACTCATTCCCTGCTCGACATGGGTTCGCATAGCGGGGGTCACTTCAAGATGACGGCTGTTGATTTTTAAGTTCATAAACAATGCCTCCAGAGTAGAAACGAACTACTAGTAAATCACATTTAGAGCAAATTACATACGGAAATTTTCACCCAGATAGACGCGCCGGACAGCATCATTCTTAATAATCTCATCTGGCTTACCTGCAGCAAGGACGCTGCCCTCGCTAATAATGTAGGCGTGGTCGCAGATACCCAATGTTTCGCGTACATTGTGATCGGTAATTAACACCCCAATTTGGCGGTCCCGA
>JBIILR010000030.1:0-13280 GCA_044338365.1 Polynucleobacter sp.
CAAAATGAAATAACTGCATCCTCTGTCTGGTCCGATTGCCTTGGCAACGGGATAAACGCTGACATGATGTTTAAGGATAAAAAATGAATTTGATTGAAAAAATTGAGCAAGAAGAAATTGCTCGTCTTACCGCCAACAAAACGATTCCGAGTTTTGCGCCTGGCGATACCGTGATTGTTGGTGTCAATGTGGTTGAAGGTACCCGCAAGCGGACCCAGGCATTTGAGGGTGTGGTGATTGCCAAACGCAATCGCGGACTGAACTCTAGCTTTATCGTGCGTAAGATTTCATCGGGTGAGGGCGTAGAGCGTACCTTCCAAACTTACTCACCATTGATTGCCAGCATTGAAGTGAAGCGCCGCGGTGATGTACGCCGTGCCAAACTCTACTACTTGCGCGATCGTTCAGGTAAGTCAGCACGTATTAAAGAAAAGCTGCAAGCGCGCGTTAAGCCAAGTGCTCAGGCCGCTGCAGAGTAAGCAATAGTCTGCTTATTAGAAAAGGCGGCCTTGGTCGCCTTTTTTCTTAGCCGCATCGTATCGCTGGATCGCCTAAAATAAACCATGTCCTCCACTATTGCATCTCCACCCCGCTTTGATCCTCAGATTGTGCCGATTGAGCGCTATTGTGATGCCGATCCGCGCATTGCGGGGGATGCCTTGTTATCGGATGCATTGCGTAACCGTTTTTTGCAATCGCTGGACTGGTCTCCCGAGATTACCGATGAAAATCGCTATGCCTTGGCTGCCGATATTATTAGCGTTCGATCGGCCAAAGGCCTTACAACCGATGCGGCAGTATTGATACCAGTTTTAAAAAAGCCCGAGGGCTTATCCATTCTGCTAACCCAGCGCACCGATCATTTGCATGACCATGCTGGCCAAATTAGCTTTCCGGGTGGCCGTAGGGATGTTGGGGATATTGATTTACGGGCCACGGCGCTGCGCGAAAGCCAAGAAGAAATTGGCCTTGAATCTGGGCGCGTGGAGGTCATTGGCACCTTGCCGGAATACTTGACGGTATCGGGGTATCGGGTTACGCCGGTGGTCGCTTTGGTCGATCCGCAGCCCCACTATCCAGTCGATGCGTTTGAGGTTGCTAACGTATTTGATGTCCCGCTCCCCTTTTTGATGGATCCGGCCAACCATCAGGTTCGGGTTTGGATGAATGGCGACGAACGTCGCCGTTTCTATGCCATGCCCTATCAAGACCGCTTTATTTGGGGCGCCACGGCTGGCATGCTCAGAAACCTATATCATTTCTTAAAATTATGAGTTTTTTCTCCATCCTTCTCGCTTTAATTGCCGAACAATATCGGCCAGTAACTGCCAGCCATTGGGTTCGGCGGATGAGCTCCGGCTGGCTAGATTGGGTTGCAAAAGAGTTTGGTGCAAAAAAAGAGCAGGGCGCATCTGCAGTAGGCGCGCGCATGGCTTGCTTGATTGCCTTCATATTGCCAACGGTGATTATTTTTGTATTGCATGTGGCATTCATGATGACCTACCCAGTACTAGCCTTTTTCTTGAATGTCATTGTTGTCTATCTTTTCTTTGGCTTTCGGCAATTTAGCCATTCGTTTACTGCCGTGCACATTGCGATTCAAAACCATGATTTACCAGCCGCCCGCGAGGCGTTGGCACAGTGGTATGGCCCTGAACTCGACGCTACCCAGTTGAGCGAGGTTGAAGTGATTTCCTTGGCATTGGAGAAGGCCATTGTTGGCGCCCATCGCCACGTTCTTGGTGTGCTCTTCTGGTTCTTAGTTCCCATCGGCCCTGCTGGAGTGGTGCTTTATCGCTTTGCAGATACCGCATCGCAGCGCTGGACGCAGTTGGGTGACTTTCATTTGAGCCAAGCAGCACGCCATTTCTTTTATGTATTGGATTGGGTCCCAGCGCGTATGACGGCGATCACATTTGCCATCGTGGGTAATTTTGAGGGTGCAGTGTACTCGTGGCGCTATCTGACGCAAAAGTGGAGCGATTCATTAACCGCTGTCATCCTCGCAGCCGGAAGTGGCGCATTGGGCGTGCGCTTGGGTGAGCCATTGAGCGAACCAGACAGTGATGAAGCCCTGCGCATGGCTGAAGCAGGGGAATCCGCAGTCTATGAGGTAGGACTAGAGCCAAGCGAGCGCACCATGCGTTCTGCCATTGGCTTAGTGTGGCGCACGGTTATTTTTTGCTTGGTTTTGTTGGCGATGTTGACCATCGCTCTTTGGCTTGGGTAATTCCCTGGAGCTGTACATCTGCAGTCTTGGAATCTGAGCGTAACTGACGAAATAAATTAAGGCGTTCAGCGGTAATCTGATTTTTATCGACCGCATCGCGAATCGCGCAGTCCGGCTCAGTCAGGTGCGCGCAGTTGTGAAAGCGGCACTGTCCTAATACGCTTTTGAATTCACGAAAAGCATGTTGCAGCTCACTCACCGATAGGTGGGCCAAACCAAACTCCTGAAAGCCGGGTGAGTCAATCAGTGCGCCCAATCGACCTTGCTGATCACGTCCCCAGTCTGGTAAATCGTAGTAGCGGCATGCTGTGGTGGTGTGCTTTCCGGTATCGAGTCGAACCGAATACTCTTGCGTAACTGCAGCCGCATCCGGTACCCAAGCATTGAGCAAAGTAGACTTGCCCATACCAGACTGACCAACCAAAGCCGATACCTTCCCGCACAAGGCGTATTGCAAGGATGCCATGGACACAGGATCAAACTTAGCCGAGACCTCCGTTACGGGGTATCCCATGCGTGCATAGGGCGCAACGAGCTTGCGCGCCATCGGTAGGCTATCTTGCAGATCGCATTTATTCAGAATGATGTGTAGCCCAATGTCGTGTGCTTCAGCAGCAACCACTGCACGGCCAAGAAGGTCGGGCGAGAATGCGGGCTGGGTTGCCAGCACGACTAAGATTTGATCCACGTTGGATGCAATTAATTTGCTCTTGAAGGCGTCCGAACGGTAAAGCAGGTTCCGCCGCTCTTCAATTTGAATGATGCGCGCCTGATCGGGCGAGGTGCTTTCTAAAAGTAGGTGGTCTCCAACGGCACCTACATGCTGTTTTGCCGGCGTGCTCACTTGAATTAAGGGCCCGCCGTGTGAGCCATCGGTAGCTATTCTTTCAGCGAGGTAATGCCGACCATAGGAGGCGGTTAAAAGGGCACGAAATTGCTCCATGCAATCCGTTTAGACCTGACTTAAACGCTGCAGGTTCGCAATGCGCAGCGGTGCGGGCGGATGGGAGCTGTAGAACGCCGTATAAATCGGATCGGGGGTTAGGGTCGACGCATTATCTTGGTAGAGTTTTACGAGGGCCGAGATCAAATCGCTCGCCGATGCTTTCTCTGCTGCAAAACCATCGGCTTCGTATTCATGCTTGCGTGAGGCAAGGCTGCTGAGGGGTGTAAAGAAAAAACCAAACACAGGCGAGACCAACATAAAGAGGGCTAGTGCTAAGCCGCCGTTATACCCTTCTAGACTTGGCGTGACACCCAGGTCAATGTAAAACCACGCTTGGGTACTGATCCAGCCCAGCAGGGCCAGCATGACAAAGCTCATCGCAAACGAAACCAATAAACGCTTGCGAATGTGATTGCGTTTGTAGTGCCCGAGTTCGTGTGCAAGTACTGCCTCTACTTCGCCTGGATTTAATTTTTCAATCAAGGTATCAAAAAAGACAATGCGCTTGGCTTTACCGATGCCGGTGAAGTAGGCATTGCCATGGGCACTGCGTTTACTGCCGTCCATGACAAATAAGCCTTGGCTGGCGAAGTCACAGCGCTGCAGTAGGCCCTCGATTTGGGTTTTCAGCGGACCCGCTTCCAAGGCTTTAAATTTATTAAACAAGGGTGCAATAAACGTAGGAAAGAGCCAAAGCAGCAGGGCATTAAACACAGTCCATACCGCCCAAGCCCATAGCCACCAGAGGCTACCCGCTTCTGCCATCAGACTCAAAACAACCCACAGCAAGGGTAAGCCTAAGGCTGCCCCAAGCGCAACACCTTTGACCATATCCAAAACAAAAAGGGTTGGAGTCATGCGATTAAATCCATACGCCGCCTCAATCCCAAACTGCTTATGCCAGGTGAAGGGCAGATCCAAAATCCCAGAAATTAAAAAGATCGAGCAAAGCAATGCCATTTGCTGGGCGATACCGTTACCCATCAGGTCGGTGAGCGCTTGATTGAGGTATTCCAGGCCGCCCAATAAGGTAAAGGCGATGAGCACAACTGCGCTGAAGGCGTTTTCGAGTAAACCCAACTTCAACTTGGCAATGGTGTAGTCGGCAGCCTTTTGATGCTCCCCTAAAGTGATGCGCCGAGCAAACTCTTCCGGAACCGTTTCACGGTGGGCGGCAACATGGCGAATTTGCCGCTGGGCAAGCCAGTGACGCACGCCAAAACTCAGAATAAAAAACAATACGAAAGTGGTTGTAAATAGCATCATTCGATTGTAATTTATATAAAATCCTCGTGGGGGTTTGAGCTAAACTCAGAGTTTAAGGCCTTTATATACATACAAGGCGCCCGTTTTTTGACTGTACGAATGGAGACTATGAAAAATACAATCGACATTGAATTCCTGGAAAAATTTTCAGCCGCCTGGAATAAGCATGATATTGATGCATTGATGTCATTTATGACAGAGGATTGTATTTTTGAAACGGCTGCAGGAAGTCATGTTTATGGGAATCGCTTTACTGGCCATGAACAGGTGAGAAAAGCATTTGAGTCAGCATGGACTCAGTTTCCGGATGCGCAATGGCTTGACGCAAGCCATTTTGTCTTCGGAGACAATGGAGTATCGGAATGGCGATTTTGTGGCACTGATCTCAAGGGGATCAAGTTTGAGGCCAATGGCGTTGATATTTTTACATTCAGAGATGGCAAAATATTCAAAAAGAATGTCTTTCGAAAGCAAATTAGTTCTTAATTGATTTAGCCATGCACAAACACGTAAGCCCCCCAAAAAGAGAATACGACCCGAAGTACGACCCCCTGACAGGAGAATCTATTGGTGTAAATACCGATTACTCACCGACCTATTGGGTAGCTACAGCAGGTGAACCACCCGAAGACGATGGACCCGTTTTGGCTGATATGGACGTAGATGTCGTCATTGTTGGCTCAGGGGCGACGGGATTATCGACTGCTCTGTATTTAGCACAAGAACATGGAATAAAGGCAGTAATCCTAGAGGCGAATCAATTGGCTTGGGGGTGCTCTAGTCGCAATGGTGGGCAGGGCCAAAATGCGAGTGGTCGTTTAAGTCGTTCCCAGTGGATTAAGCGATGGGGCATGGATACAGCCAAGCGTTTAGATGCTGAAATACGACTCGGTTTCGAGAATTTTAGAGGACTAACTCGAGAGCTTGATTGCGAGGCAACCGATACCGGCCACCTTTATGTGGCCCATCGCCCCGAAAAAATGGATTACTTGAGGCGCGAAGCTGAGGTTCGTCGCACTATTTTTGGATACGACACGCAGATCCTATCCCGCGAAGAAATCAAAGAACGGTATTGCGACGACCGTGATGCTCACGGCGCTTTGCTTGAGAGTGAGGGCGTTGGTATTCACCCCCTTAAGTTTAATTTTGGCTTAATGCGCAAAGCGCGCGCCATGGGTGTGCGTATTCATACAGCCTCTCCGGTATTACGCTCGGAGACTCAAGACGGAATAAATATTCTGCATACTCCTGGGGGTATAGTACGTGCAAAGCGTGTTGCTTTTTGTACTGGGGGATATGCTGAACAAAAAGTTGAATCCACTCTCAAAAATAAAATTCTCCCCATTTTGTCTAATTCCCTGGTAACAAGGCCGCTTAGCCCAGAAGAAATTGAAGCAACCGGCTTTAAGTCCAATATCTTTATTACCGACACACGCACACTGCGTTTTTATTACCGCTTGTTAAAAGACAATCGCCTTCAAATTGGAAGTCGGAGCGCGGTGAGTGGGCGTGATGCAGAGGGCCCAACCCATCTTCGGTTGCTAACCGATGGCATTGCTCGAAAATTTCCTGCTATCGCTAACATTCCGATTGAGTATTCATGGTGGGGATGGGTGGATGTCAGTCACGATATGATGCCGAGAATTGTGAGACCCGATCCGGATCGCGCGGTATGGTACGCCCTCGGATACGGCGGTAATGGAGTGTCTTTTTCGACCTGGGCAGGGAAAAGATTGGCGGAGCGGATTGCTGGCAAGGATGCTGAAAACCCCGTATTTAATTTGCCCATTTATGCTACTCCGCTTGAGTATCCTAATTTATTTGGCGTCATTAGATCCGCTTTGTTGGCGCCATTTAGACGCTTAGGCCAGCATATTTTGTATAAGTGGTATTGGTTACGAGATGAAAAAATCTAATTACATGCCCATGCGTTATAAGTACCCTTTGTTAATTAAATAGAAAGAATATTATTTCTACCGGTGAACATTTAATTTGGTTGGATATGGAGATGTCTGGATTAAGGCCAGATAGTGATCGTATTTTAGAGATTGCGATGATCGTGACCGATGCTAATCTCAATACCATTGCCACGGCCCCAGTCTGGGTGGTTCATCAAGACGATGCCGTGCTTGATGGCATGGATGCATGGAACAAAGGCACTCATGGCAAATCAGGCTTGATTGATCGTGTAAAGGCCTCGACGCTGAATGAGGATGCGGTAGAAGAGGCATGCATTGCTTTTTTAAAGCAGTACGTTAAGGCAGGCATTTCACCAATGTGCGGCAATTCCATTTGCCAGGACCGCCGCTTTATGGCGAACTACATGCCGAAGTTAGAAGCGTATTTTCATTACCGCAATGTGGATGTGTCTACCATTAAGGAGCTGGCTCGCCGCTGGCAGCCTGAGATCATGAAGGGCTTTGTCAAAAAGCAGGCACACACCGCTTTAGCCGATATCGAAGAGTCGATTGAGGAGCTGCGCTATTACCGTAATACGTTTTTTATTCCTGGCGCAGCTGTAGCGCCACCCGCGACTGCTGCAGACTAAGGGCGCGGCTTGAGCGCACTTTTCGGCCGAAAGACCGAGATGATGTCTGGATTGGCCTCAATGTAGGGGCCGCCAATCAAATCGATGCAGTAGGGTACGGAGGCAAAGAGGCCGGCAGCTAGAATTTTCCCATCCGCATCTTTTAAGCCTTCCAAAATTTCCCGGATGGATTTTGGCTGTCCAGGCAGATTGATAATCAATGCGGCATGCCCCTCAATTTCACGCAATACAGCGACTTGCCTAGACAAAATCGCAGTTGGTACAAAGCGCAGGCTAATTTGACGCATCTGCTCTCCAAAGCCAGGCATTTCTCGGGTTCCCGCTTCCAAGGTTGCCTCTGGAGTGACATCCCGCCGCCCAGGACCGGTTCCGCCGGTGGTGAGGACTAAGTCACAACCCAGCTCATCTACGAGCTCAATCAGGGTTTCTGTAATGGTCTCAGCATCATCCGGGATTAAGCGCTCATGGGTACTGAGGGGGGAGGTGATTGCCAGTCCGAGCCAGTTTTTTAGGGTCGGTATGCCCTCATCTTGGTAGGTACCCGCACTGGCGCGATCGGAGATGGAAACCAGGCCAATCCGCACTTCATCGGGATTACGGCGTTCGGGATTTTCTGTGTGCTTCATGGCTCTATTCTAGCTATCATTGAGGGATGTTTACATATACCCCCAATCAATTTAAAGTCATTATCGAATTTATGCTCTCCGAGGCTCGCAAATTAGGCGCCTCAGACGCTGCGGTTGAAGTTTCTGAGGGGCAAGGCCTCTCGGTGACCGTTCGTAAGGGGGCCGTAGAAACCATCGAACAAAGCCTAGATAAGCAAATTGGTCTAAGCGTATATCTTGGTCAGCGCCGCGGCAATGCCAGTACCAGTGATTTTTCCCCGGATTCCTTGCGTAAAACCGTCGAGGCTGCATTTCACATTGCCCGTCATACCGCCGAAGACGATTGTGCTGGTCTGCCCGATTCAGACCTCTTGGAAAAAAAGCCCAAAAATTTAGACCTCTTTCATCCGTGGATGATTGAATCAGAGGAGGCAATTGCCTTGGCGCAGCGTGCAGAGGCCGCTGCATTTGCAGTCAGTTCGCAAATCAAGAATAGCGACGGTGCATCAGTATCGGCGCACCACGCGCATTTTATGATGGGCACCAGCAACGGTTTTATGGGTGGTTATCCATACTCGCGGCATTTTATTTCCTGCGCACCGATTGCAAGTGGCGGCAGAAAAAAATCCGCCATGCAGCGCGACGATTGGTATTCCAGTTCACGCATGGCACACGACCTAGCAAAACCAGCGGATATTGGCCGTTACGCAGCGCAGCGCGCCTTATCTCGCCTGAATGCCAAATCACTCAGTACGCGTCGCTGCCCTGTTATTTTTGAAGCCCCATTAGCTGCAGGCTTGCTAGGCTCCTTGGTGCAAGCCGTTTCAGGGGGCGCTTTGTACCGCCGTTCGAGTTTCTTGTTAGACAGCCTTGGGAAGCCAGTGTTACCAGCCCACATGAATTTGATCGAGAACCCGCACCTGAAGGGATTAACGGGCAGTTCACCATTTGACGAAGAGGGTGTCAAGACCCGCGCACGCAGCGTGGTCTCAAAGGGAATTTTAGAGGGCTACTTCCTATCAAGCTACTCCGCCCGCAAGCTTGGTATGAAAACCACCGGTAACGCAGGGGGATCGCATCACCTGAATTTAAGCAGTTCAAGAACGCCCAAAGGAGGTTTACCAGCCTTGCTAAGAGAAATGGGAACAGGCTTGCTCGTCACCGAACTAATGGGTCAGGGCGTGAATTACGTCACCGGCGATTACTCTCGCGGCGCTTTTGGCTACTGGGTCGAAGGTGGCGAGATACAGTACCCCGTTGAAGAAATTACCATTGCCGGAAACTTGCGCGACATGCTGATGAACATTGAACTGATTGGCAGTGATGTTTTAGTTCGTGGCACCAAAGAGGTGGGCTCGATCCTGATTGGGTCGATGACCATTGGCGGTAAATAAGACCACTTCGCTTTAGTTAATCCGTTAATCCATCACAGGTACTGTAGAGATCTTCATGGACTGCCAAGCGCGCAGTACAGCTTTAATAAAAAACTGTAGCAATCAAGCGCAAGGCGATCTCATTTTGACTCACGCTCCAAAGTAACAAAGTCAAAATGAATGTCACCCTCGTGTGCGGGGATGCGCTCTCGTTCGCGCCATTGTTCTGGGTGGGGTACGGTAAAAAATGTGTCCCCACCGTCAACCACAATATCAATTTCTGTGATGTAGAGGCGGTCGGCTAAATCAAAGGCCTGGGTAAAGAGTTGCTCTCCGCCAATCACAAAGACCCGATCAAGACCGCTCAAGCGCTGCAGCGCATCACTTAAGGAGCTGGCCACTTCCGCGCCAGTGAGCTGCAGATCCGAATTGCGGCTCACCACAATATTGCGCCTTCCGGGTAAGGGTCGGCCAATCGACTCCCACGTTTTGCGACCCATGATGACGGGATAGCCCATCGTAACGCGCTTAAAGAATTGCAGGTCAGCCGATATTTTCCATGGCATTTGATTGTCGCGGCCGATCACATTACCTTGAGCGCGAGCAACAATCATGGAGATAGCAGGTTGAGTCATGGTAATCGAATCAATTAAATGGCAACGGGCGCTTTGATGTGGGGATGGCATTCATAACCCACAATTTCAAAGTCGTCAAACGCATAGTCAAATAGCGAGGCAGGTTTACGTCCGATCGCGAGCCGCGGAAGCGGGAAGGGCTTGCGTGAGAGCTGCAGCTCTACCTGCTCGAGGTGATTACTGTACAGATGGCAATCGCCCCCCGTCCAAATAAACTCACCCGGTTCTAAGTCACACTGCTGCGCAACCATGTGCGTCAGAAGGGCGTAGCTTGCAATGTTGAACGGCACCCCCAGAAAGATATCGGCACTGCGCTGATACAGTTGGCAAGATAATTTGCCATCGGCGACATAGAACTGAAAAAAAGCATGGCATGGTGCGAGTGCCATGCGTGGAATATCAGCCACATTCCATGCCGAGACAATCAGCCTGCGAGAGTCTGGATTGGTTTTGATGCTGTTAACGACTTCACTGATTTGGTCGATGTGCTGGCCATTGGGCGCCGGCCATGAGCGCCATTGGTAGCCATAAATGGGGCCTAATTCGCCATCGGGCGCCGCCCATTCATTCCAAATGGAAACGCCGCGCTCTTTTAACCAATCATTATTGGTGCTGCCATTCAGAAACCACAGTAATTCATAGACGATGGATTTGAGGTGTAGCTTTTTCGTCGTTACCATGGGAAAGCCATCGGCCAGATTAAAGCGCATTTGATACCCAAAAACCGAGAGGGTGCCGGTGCCGGTTCGATCCGATTTTTTAACGCCCTGGCTTAGGACGTGCTGCATAAGGTCGTGGTATTGATGCATTCGTTTATATATTCGATCAAATGGGAATAGGTAGAGATTAACCCAATATTAGGAGGGCTTCTGCAGGCCAAGTAATTGCTGCAATTTGGGCGAGGTGGTGGTGTACTGCAACTGCGCTGGCCGATTCGGAAAAATCGCCTCGGCGGCCGCAAAAGCCGCCAATGCCGCCTCATGAAAGCCCGATAAAATCAGTTTTTTCTTGCCTGGATAGGTATTGATGTCACCCACTGCAAAAATCCCTGGAATGCTACTTTCAAAGCGGGCGGTATCGACCACAATTTGCTTGCGGGTCAGTGCGAGGCCCCAATTGGTAATGGGCCCTAATTTGGGGGAGAGGCCAAAAAAGACGAGCAATACATCGAGCAGGATGGTTTGGTTATGGCCATCTAGATCCTCGACTTCAAGCGCGCTTAGCTGACCGTCCTTACTTTCGTAGCCAGTCGCTTGCCCAACGCAAAGGGTGATTTTTCCAGCAGTACATAGATCATGAAACCGATCCAGAATATCCTTTTCCGCCTTAAATTCACTGCGGCGATGTACCAGGGTGACGTGCTTGGCAGTGGACGCAAAATGAATTGCCCATTCCAAGGCGGTCTCGTCGCCGCCGCAAATGACGATGGTGCGCTGATTAAATTGATCGGGATCCTCAAGGTGATAGAAGAGTTGCTTGTTTTCAAATGCAGCAATGCCATCAAGTGCTAACTTACGCGCTTGAAAGGCCCCCACTCCAGCCGCAATAAAAATAGTTTTGCTGATAAACGATTGGTCTGCAGTGGTACGGATAAAAAAACGCGAATCTGGTTCTTGCCGCAGCTCCATGACCGATTGATTCAGGTGCATGGGCGTATTAAAGGGGGCAATCTGGGTAAGGAGATTATGGGTTAGCTCGCGACCGGTACAAACGGGTATGCCTGGAATGTCGTAAATGGGCTTATTGGGGTAGAGCGCCATGCACTGGCCACCTGCCTCGGGCAATGCATCAATGATGTGTGCCTGAATTTCGAGTAAACCCAGTTCAAAGGCTTGAAACAAACCGACTGGGCCAGCGCCAATAATGACGGCATCGGTTTCAATTACCTGCACGCTGCCTCCGTTTGGATTGATGGCAATCCATCGAGCTAGTTGACCTACTTAACGAGCTGGTCTAATTTAGCGGTGACGTCTTTCCACTCATCTGCGTCTGGTAGACCGGCTTTCGATTTGGTAATCGATGGCCAGCCCTGAGCAAGATCTAAATTCATTTTGATGAATGCTTGCTGATCGCCGGGCACATCGTCCTCTGCATAAATTGCATTGACTGGGCACTCCGGAACGCATACAGCGCAATCGATGCATTCATCGGGATCAATCACTAAAAAGTTAGGTCCTTCGCGAAAGCAATCAACCGGACAGACATCAACGCAGTCGGTATATTTGCAGCGAATACAGGCTTCAGTAACAACGTAGGTCATGGCATTAAACGAGTTGGATAGCGAAAAGGACCGGAAGCTAGCAACCAACAAGGGATGGCATAGCAACCAGCGGATGCACTCATTTTAGCCGAATTGCCCCTATTTCCAAGAAAGCTGAAATTGGCTTGGTGTAAAGTGCCAAGGATGAATACCACCTCAAAACCCAAAATCCTTGTCTCCAGAGCTATTTTCCCTGAGGCGCTCGCTGAGCTAGAGCAATCCTTTGAGGTTGTCTCCAATCAGGCAGATGTTGTCATGACGCCGGAAATACTCGCATCCCAGCTGGCTGGGGTTTCTGCTGCATTGGTAACGGGCAGCGAGCGCATTGATGCCAAAGCCCTAGCGCAGGCCAAAGGCCTGAAGATTATTGCCAATATTTCAGTGGGATATAACAATTTTGATGTGCCTGCGATGACGGCTGCCGGGGTGATGGCAAGCAATACCCCTGATGTGCTCACGGATACAACCGCAGACTTTGGCTTTGCCTTATTGATGGCAACTGCGCGTCGTGTGACTGAGTCCGAGCGCTGGATTCGGGACGGCAATTGGAATCAGTGGTCGATTGTCACTAATCCTTTAGGTATGGATATCCACCACACTACGCTTGGCATTATTGGTATGGGCCGCATCGGCCAAGGCATTGCGAAGCGCGCCTTGGGGTTTGGTATGAATGTGATTTATCACAATCGCAGTCGTTTGCCAGAGGCGGATGAAAAAGCCTGCCAAGCACGCTACGTGGATAAAGAAACCCTACTTAAGGAAGCCGATCACGTTATTTTGGTGCTGCCTTATTCGGCGGAGAGTCATCACACGATTGGTGCGAAGGAAATTGCGCTGATGAAGCCCACTGCTACCTTGGTCAATATTGCCCGCGGCGGAATTGTGGACGATGTGGCTCTGGCTGCAGCACTGAAAGCCAAGACCATCTTTGCCGCTGGCCTCGATGTGTTTGAGGGCGAGCCCAAAGTGCATCCGGATTTATTGGCGCTTTCAAATGTCGTGCTGGCACCGCATATTGCCAGTGCAAGCGAGAAAACCCGAATGGCCATGATCGCGCTTGCTGTTCGCAATGTTCGCGCAGCACTGGCTGGTGATAAGCCACCAAGCCTGATTAATGCAGAGGTGTTTGCGAAGTAAGGCGGCGCTGTTGCTAGTAATGCCGTAGCAAAACCAGATTAATCGGTTTCGATTTCGTCCGGTAAATCGCGTAAGGCGAGCTCAATACCGCCGAACTTATCGGCTACCCAGTTGTAGACTTTGCAGGCAATCCAAAGCAAGCCAAAGCCAAGCAGGGCATTCAGAATTAAAGCCGATACGACGGTAAATCCCGGTATTGACCCGTCGCGCACAAATGCCACAAAGAGGGCCAATAAAACGATCGGAACCGAGAAGCAGAGGTAGACCAGAACCAAGGTTT
>JBIILR010000138.1:0-4020 GCA_044338365.1 Polynucleobacter sp.
CCATGCGCACATATTTTCTCGTTGTATGCGAAGTACTTTGGCTTTTCAAACTCACCAACCATGGTGATCAGCTGACTTGCAACCAAGGATTGCGCAAAAGGATCTCTACCAGGAGCAAAGTAACCTTGCGGCGTTTGGCTCATGCGCATCTGCGCATCGGGCCGTAAATCCAATACCAAGTCGCACTCTGCGCTGCGATTGACCTCGGTCCGATCAAAGTTAATCGCGCCGATGCCCGCACACGCAGTGATGCAAGAGCGATGTGATTTGCATCGATCCATATCAATCTGAAAAGAATCGTCAATGGCATTTTCTGGGCAGGTCGTAACACAAGCGCCACACCGAGTACACATCTCAGGATCAATGGGGTTTTTTAATTTCCAGTCGACTGTGAAGTTGCCAAGGTAGCCCTCTAGCTTGCTAACCTCGCCACTGTAGATCGGATACTCACGCGTACTGGGCAGCGCACCCGATTCGGTGCACAGTACCGTTACGTTTAATTGCGTATGTAATATTTCAGCCCAATGCAAGGCTTGTGCGCCAGGACCAATAATAAGCAGGCGGCCTTGACTTTCGTAATCCACTACCGGAACCGGATCGGCCTCTGGCACATCTGCGAGCGCCAATAATGCGGCAATTTTAGGGGTGGATTTCTCTGCCTCTTGAGTCCAGCCTGCAAGCTCTCGAATATTGACAAAGCGCAATGGCGCAACCAGAGGCTTTTCAGATTGCGTCGCCAGCTCTGAAAACAAGCCACGCTCTTGTGTGCACGCCACCAAAATCGGCTCTGAGCCATCGAGGGCTTTTAAAAATGAACCGACCTCTTGGCGACACAAAGCGCTATGCAGCGGCGCGCCCAAGGCTTTTGCATCCAGTGGCATGGTGCGATTGCAATCGCAAATGAGCTTTTGGGTCATTATTTTATTTTCTGTTCAGGCACAATGTTTAGGGATGCTACCGTTTGATCAGGGTCCTCCTTGGGAACATCATCCTCGGCCCCGTCTTGCGGCATTGTGACATTACTCGCAGAAGTCTCGGTGATTTCAGCGGGAATCGGCTCTGCCGCTGCCGCTGCCGCTACCGTTGCCTCTGGCTCTGACTCACCGGCTTTATTCTCTTCCGACTCCGCGAGAACCTTAGCCCCTGGCCCATCTTCAAACTTTCTAAATAAACCCAGGGATTCCGACTGCACCATGCGTTTAAGCATCTCCATCGGGATCGGATCTGGGATCGAATAATCATCAATATAAATATCCAAGCGATCCATGATGTTGAAATGGGGATCAGAAAAGAGTTTTTTCATCGCTGCCTGTTGCACTGCTGGATCGACATTAGGCTTCATGAAAGCAGAAAAGTCCGGAGCAAAACGATCGATCGATTCAGCATCTTCAAGGGTTGGCGGTAAAGTCTCTTCCTCTGCTGGAGTGGATGCATTCTCGATGGTCTTTTTATCTTGGGAGGCAGGAGTTGGAGCTACCTTGGGCTTTAACTCCGGCGCGGCGCCATCGAGCCCTTCGGGCTCCAGACCTGCTTTGCGGCGTGACCAGCGGCCTAGGAATCCGTCAGCCATTAGTCTTCTGCCGAGCGCTGTGCGCCCTTAAAGGATTCGGGACGTTGCCGTTTTTTTGGCTCAGGCCGGTAATGCGCGCCCACAAAATCATGCAACCACTGCCAGTGCATTTTATCGAGCACCACTGTGTCAACCGATTCACCACCATCAATCAGTCGCGCAGCCTCGTTGTAACTCAAGCAAATTCGGTGCGGGATTGCTAGAGTAGATTCGGCCCCACAATTAGCTACGCTAGCGGGCTCCAAAAAGCGCTGATAGTCTTCTTCCAGTCGCCACATCACAAACCAGCAAGGCTCTGCGGCTGTGGCATTTAAAAAGTATCCTTCAGCCTCGTCTGGAAAAAGATCGAGTTCGAAACCGCGAAACAGCCAGGTCTCCCCTTCTGCATCCCGCTCAATGAAACGACCCAGTGAATTGGCTGTTGTAATCGCTACACCACTCTCCTCAAACTGCCCAGAATCAGCAAATACCTCGACGGGCGTCCACCGATGGGAGACCCAAGGGTTGTCAATGGCTTGCTTTCGCATCACAACAGCAAAACGCATTATCTTGACCTAGCCTTAGGAGAAATTAAAAGAATGGAGCTGCATTTGGCGGATCAGTACTTAGGTGTTTTGAACCACGATGTTCGGAAACTTACTGCTCATGTCTTTACTAAGATTAGCAACCCGAATCGCAACTTGACGTGCAATGTTTTTATACACTGCGCTAATGGCGCCGTCCGGATCGGCAATCACAGTAGGCCTGCCAGAGTCAGCCTGCTCGCGAATCGATAAATTCAGTGGCAAGGATCCCAAGAAATCAACACTGTAATCTTTGCACATCTTTTGACCGCCGCCCTGACCAAAGACATGCTCTTCATGGCCACAGCTGGGGCAGATGTAGGTTGACATGTTTTCAATAATGCCAATGATCGGCACACCAACTTTTTCAAACATCTTTAAGCCTTTGCGCGCATCAAGCAAAGCGATGTCTTGGGGCGTTGTCACAATCACTGCGCCAGTAACGGGCACTTTTTGTGACAAGGTCAACTGAATATCTCCAGTGCCCGGCGGCATATCGACAATAAGGTAATCCAAATCACGCCAGCGTGTCTGCTTGAGTAATTGCTCGAGGGCCGATGTCACCATCGGGCCGCGCCAGACCATCGGATTATCGGCATCAATTAAAAATCCAATCGAGCTGGCTTGTAATCCGTGGCCTTCCATCGGTTCGATGGTATTTTCTTGCAAGGATTCGGGTCTGCCTGTAATGCCTAGCATCATCGGTTGACTGGGGCCATAAATATCCGCATCCAAAATACCAACCTCAGCACCTTCTGCAGCCAATGCGAGGGCGAGATTAACGGCTGTAGTGGATTTACCAACACCACCCTTACCGCTTGCTACGGCAATAATGTTTTTTACATTCGGCATTAACTTCACACCACGCTGAACTGAGTGCGCAACGATGCTGCTGGTGACATTCACGCTGACGTTCTTTACGTCCGGCAATTTCCGAATGGCATTGACAACCAAGGTTCGGATTAAATCAATTTGGCTTTTTGCAGGGTAGCCCAACACCACATCCAATGAAACTGCGCCATCATCCACCTTGATGTTTTTGACTGCTTTTGCAGTCATCAGGTCAATTTGGGTGTTTGGGTCTAAAACGGTTTTTAATGTCTGTTGTACAGACTCAATACTGACTGCCAATGTCATCTCCCTTAAATTTCTTATTTACGATACTTTTAGTATTGTATTGAGCCATGAGAATACAAGGTAGCACGCCTCAAACACCGATTAGGTTAATCCTAGGGGGAATTTTTTGCTGAAATACGCTGTTCGGCGATCTGATTCGGTTGGTTTTGATTGGAATAGGCCATTCAAAGCCTAATTCGCTGCTGGAAAGCCTGCATTGGTGACAATGGTAATTAGGGCTTCCCGATCGAGCTTGGATTCGATCTCCAATTTTTGGGTATCCAAGTCGACTTGAACCGTCGCTGTAGCATCCTGTAGCTGAATTGCCCTAGTCACTGCTTTAGTGCAGCCACCGCAGGTCATGCCTGTAACAAATAGGGTGTGCATTTTATTTCCCTCCGCTGGGTCGCATCTTGCAGTAGATTATCCCTAGTATGAACTTAAGTTCGAAAGACAGCGCGCGTTTCGTCTCGATTGATATTGAGGGCATGACCTGCGCCTCCTGCGTTAGCCGCGTTGAAAAGGCCTTAGAGAAGATCCCGGGCATAGAAGCCGCGACCGTCAATTTAGCGACTGAACAGGCGCGCATCCGTCTAAAGGAAGCGATTCCTGGCATCAGTCAACATATCATCAACGTGATTCAAGAGGCAGGCTATGACGCTAAGCAAAGCGCTGCGCCTGGACAGCAAAAGCAAGTAAACCCATCTGCATTTTGGTCGGCTGATGGCTTGGGGTTAGTGCTACTCAGCTTTGCTTTATCCGCTCCACTCG
>JBIILR010000139.1:0-4013 GCA_044338365.1 Polynucleobacter sp.
GGCGGTTCCGCGGATCCAAGTAAATTGAGAGCGGCCAGAGAAACAGAGAGACCGCAAAGAGCAGACCAATGATTCCCCACTTTTGCAGTTCAGCACTAGCTTGAATCAGGATGCAAGGTACCAGCCAGAGCGAACCGTAGACATAACGCCACAATGCTTGTCTACGTGTCAGGCGCGTACCCGAAATGGAAACTAGCTTGACCCGCCAAGTTTGCATCGCTAAAGTTTGGCCGGTACGGGTCCAATACCAAACAAAGTAAAAAGCCAGTACGCCATACAAGTAGAAAAAAGTTAACCAGCTCGGAAGCGATACTCCAAACACAATACCCAGTACGAGATTGGGCAACAAGAAGAGCAGCGCAATCACGCCCAACAGAATCAGTTGCTCGTAGAGAATGCAAAAGACCCGCTTCCAAAAGCCGGGTGGGGGTAAGGCAGTCAGTGGGGCATCAACGGTGCTACTAGCGCTGCCCAAAGGGGCTTGGCTCATGCGCCATCGTCTTTATTGGGCGCAGCAGCCGGCGTTACGGTAGGCGCAGGGTTAGGGCGATTTTGCAGCGTGGGCGAGCTGGCCGCGGTCGGCTTTTTCTTATTGTCTTCCTTGGCCGCCAATTTTTTCTTATCTTCCGGACTGAGTTGCTGATAGGCCTGCCATGCGGAGGCTTTTTCTTCGGCAGGGAAGCGCAAGCTGCTGAGGTAATTGTCGCGCGCGATGCGGCGATCTTTTTGTGAGAGTTTGGCCCACTCGTTCATGCGCGATTGCAAGCGTTCCTGATCAGCCCGCTTCATCTTGGGGTAAAGATTGGCAACCTGAATCCACTTTTGCCGACGCTCTTTGGAGAGGTAGCTCCAGTCTTCTTCGAGGGGAGCCAAAATCTTTTGTTGTACTGCGCTTAAGTCATCCCAATTGCCGCTGTGTTTTGGGGTGCTGGCTGCGGCTGGCTGTTTGGTTTGCGCTGCTACTTCATTTACAGGGCTAATCGCCAGCAGGCCAAAGACAAGGAGAAGCGCGCCCATGCTTACGCCCCATGCACCTTGCTTTGCGGCGAGTCTAGATTGAGTATGCGGGACGCGTGTGGACAGCATGGTGATGTATTTCGGTCCTCAGTTAGGATGGGTCCACTGCAGCGTCAACCTGCTCGGAATTAGTCGCCTCCAGCTCCCGCTTAGCATGGCTACTGAGTTTTAAGAATGCCAGAAAACCGCTGTCCATATAAGCGTCTGGTGGAACGTTATCCGATAGTAGGGCAATATCGACCGCGGCAATGTCGTTGATGCGCGCATCTTGCTGCCATTCGGCAATCGCCAATAAGCCGAAGGCTAGGACAATAAAGGGCGCGAACCAGCTTAATCGGCTCCAATTGGAGGAGGACTGGCTGCTGTTGCCACCCTGATTCAAGGCCAGTTGTGGACGCAATAGCTGCTGCAATTGCGGCACGAATTCAGGCTTGCGCGCTGCCATTGCCGCAAGGCGTGCGAGATACAGGCGATCGGTCACACGGCTGGGTAATCGTGCTATAGAACCGTCAAGGCATTCGCGCACGGCACTGCCAATCCGATCTTGCTCAAATTGGGGGTCTTGGTCGCGGTTCATAATGAAATTCCTTTTATTTTCAATGCATTAGCTAAAGTTTGAGTTGCTCTGGAACAATGGGTTTTGACACTTCCTTCACTGCAACCCATGATTTGGGCCGTTTCCGCAATACTTAGCTCATCCCAATAACGCATCAGGAAGGCTTCTCGTTGACGTGCTGGTAATTTTGCTATTTCAGCCTCTAGACTACGCAAAAGCTGGCTTTGCTCCAGTTTTTGAGCACCATCTTGGTGAATTTGGCTGTCATCGGCTGCTTGGAGGTGCTCTAAAGGGTCGTAATCATCGGATTCATCCGATTTCTTACCCATATTCGAAAATAGGGTAACCCAGGCATTCCGTACCTTTTGGCGCCGAAACCAGTCGTGGATGCGGTTTTGAAGAATGCGGGTAAAGAGCAGGGGCAGTTCTGCGCTGGGTTTATCCCCGTATTTCTCGGCCAGCTTGATCATGGCGTCCTGAACGATGTCCAATGCCGCGTCCTCATCCCGCACAGCGTAAATAGCCTGTTTGAATGCGCGTTTTTCAACGCTACTGAGAAAATCAGCGAGTTCGGGGGCGGATGCCATGCAAAAACAGGAAGGCCTTGTGTAGGAAGAATGCGTCTATTTTAGGGTATTGCTTTACAATTGAAGGTTCACCGACTAGAGAGCCGTCCAAGAAGCGGTTTTTTATTCAGTTCAAGCGCCGTTCGAACTCGGGCCATAAGCACGGGACAGAGCAGCCTAAACAATTTTTTGCCGAAAATTGCAAAGGACCTTAACAATGAATACCAGCAGCGCCGAATTTTTAGCCTCCAAGGCTGATTCCACCCCAATTCCTACCAAAACCGGACCTGAAATGATTGGTGCCGAGATGCTCGTCCATGCCCTGCATGCAGAAGGCGTCGAGTTTGTCTGGGGTTACCCCGGTGGAGCAGTTCTCTTCATCTACGATGAAATCTACAAGCAAGACAAGTTTGAGCACATTTTGGTGCGCCACGAGCAAGCAGCTGTGCACGCTGCCGATGGCTATGCCCGCGCTACAGGCAAAGTAGGGGTCGCATTAGTGACCTCAGGCCCTGGCGTCACCAATGCCGTTACTGGAATTGCAACCGCCTACACCGACTCCATTCCCATGGTCATTATTTCGGGTAACGTACCTACCTATGCCATTGGTGAGGATGCATTCCAAGAGGCCGATACAGTGGGCATTACGCGACCCATCGTCAAACACAATTTTTTGGTGAAAGACATTAATGATTTAGCGCTGACGCTAAAGAAGGCCTTTCACATTGCGCAGACCGGAAGACCCGGCCCCGTGCTGGTCGATATTCCGAAGGACATTTCAGCAACCAAGGGTCAGTTCATTTACCCAGAAGAGCTGACCATGCGCTCCTACAACCCCGTTTTGCGCGGCCACAGCGGTCAGATTCGCAAAGCGGTTTCTTTATTGCTGGAAGCCGAGCGTCCCTTCATTTACACCGGTGGCGGCGTCATTCTGTCGGATGCTGCGCCTGAGCTCAAAGCCTTTGCCGATGCGCTGGGCTATCCAGTCACGAACACCTTGATGGGTCTTGGCGGCTTCCCGGGTACCAGCCCCCAGTTTGTGGGCATGCTGGGTATGCACGGCACCTATGAAGCCAATATGGCCATGCAGCATTCCGACGTGTTGATCGCCATTGGCGCGCGCTTTGATGACCGTGTGATTGGTAATACGCAGCACTTTGCAAGCCATCCACGCAAGATCATTCACATTGACATTGATCCATCGGTGATTGCCAAGCGCGTTAAGGTCGATGTGCCCATCGTTGGCAATCTCAAAGAAGTCTTAGTGGAGATGACCAGCCAAATTAAAGCAGCGGGTCCATTGAAGAACAACGCCTACCTTGCGAAGTGGTGGGAGCAGATCAACGAGTGGCGCAAAAAAGATTGCCTGAAATACGACCGTGAATCGCAGATCGTCAAACCCCAGTACGTGGTTGAGAAGTTATGGGAACTCACGGGCGGTGATGCCTTTATTTGCTCTGACGTTGGTCAGCATCAAATGTGGGCAGCGCAGTTTTACAAGTTCGATAAGCCGCGTCGCTGGATTAATTCCGGTGGCCTTGGCACCATGGGTGTTGGCCTGCCATACGCCATGGGCATCAAAAAAGCCTTTCCTGATCAGGATGTATTCACCATCACGGGCGAAGGGTCGATTCAGATGTGCATTCAAGAACTGTCGACCTGTAAGCAGTACAACACCCCGGTCAAAATTGTGTCCCTCAACAACCGGTATTTGGGCATGGTGCGCCAGTGGCAGGAGTTGACCTATAACCGCCGCTATTCCAGCTCGTACATGGACTCTTTGCCTGATTTTGTGAAGTTAGCTGAGGCCTTTGGTCACGTCGGCATGCTGATTGAAACCAAGGCAGACGTTGAGCCTGCGCTGAGAGAGGCAA
>JBIILR010000140.1:0-4005 GCA_044338365.1 Polynucleobacter sp.
TGACGCAACAAGCAGACTGGGAATTGATGGAGCTTGTACTCCGTGAGCAGCATGCCTAATATTCGATGAAAGCAGGAGAAGGAATGGCTTCAGGACACACCACAGAACAACTCGGGCCACCATTTCGGATTGGTCAGGGCTATGACGTCCATGCCTTAGTGGAGGGCCGTCCGCTTATTTTGGGTGGGGTCAAGGTCCCCTACGAAAAAGGATTGCTTGGCCACTCGGACGCCGATGCGCTGCTGCATGCATTGACCGACGCCTTGCTAGGCGCTGTGGGCCTCAATGACATTGGACAGCTTTTTCCAGACAATGATCCCCAATTTAAAAACATGGATAGCCGTATTTTGCTGCGGCGTGCTCTGGAATGCGTCTCGCAGGCCGGCTACCTGGTTGGAAATGTCGATGCCACGATCATTTGCCAACAACCCAAATTGGCAGGCTATTTGCCTGAGATGCGGGTCCATATCGCCGCGGATTTGGGTGTTGCGGTCAATCAAATCAATCTAAAAGCAAAAACCAATGAGTTACTAGGGCATCTGGGACGAGGTGAGGGCATTGCAGTGCATGCCGTTGCATTGGTTTATCGGGCCTAAGTCAAACGCATCTGATTCTCAAATACGGCTTTAAACCAGCCTAAACCCTTGATCATTGTAGAATTCATCTTTTAGAGTGAAGTTTAAGCAGGGTTTTGTCTACGGTATTCGCGAGGATGGCGAAATTGGTAGACGCACCAGGTTTAGGTCCTGACGCCAGAAATGGTGTGGGGGTTCGAGTCCCCCTCCTCGCACCACAAGGCATACCTTGGCTTGGGCTTCACATAACCTGATCTTTACAGAAGAGACGAGAATGGCTTTGCAGATAGAAAATTTAGGTCAATTAGACCGCAAGATGACCTTGGAAATTCCCCGCGCTGACTTAGCAAAAGCCCGCGCCGCTCGTTTAGCCAAGGTTGGCAAGACCATGAAAATGGCCGGCTTTCGTCCAGGTAAAGTGCCACAAAAAATGGTTGAGCAGCAATACGGCATGCAAGTGGATTTCGAGGTGCAGTTTGATAAAGCATCCGAACTCTTCTTTGAGCTCAGCAAGAAAGAAGGGATCTTATTAGCGGGCCAGCCTCGCCTAGAGCCCAAGAGTGAAATTGGCGCTGACCCGATTGTGTTTGAAGCCTTCTTTGAAGTCTTACCCGAAGTCAAAATCGGCGATCTGAGCAAAGCGGCAGTCAGTCGTTACAGCACCACGATTGGTGATGCTGAAATCGATCGCGCTTTGGACGTGCTGCGTAAACAACAGGTCCATTACCACCCCCGCGGTGTTACAAGCGACCACGGTGACGGCGGCAGTAACGTGGCAGCCCAGAGCGGCGACCAAATTACCATCGACTTTGTTGGCACGATTGATGCCGTTGAATTTGCTGGTGGTAAAGCCGAGGGTTTCGAGTTTGTATTGGGTGAAGGTCGCATGTTGCCCGAGTTCGAGGCAGCTGCGCTGGGCCTGAAGAATGGCGAGAGCAAAGCCTTCCCATTGAAGTTTCCAGACGATTACCACGGCAAAGACGTTGCTGGTAAGACAGCTGAATTCACCATCACGGTGAAGCAAATCAATTGGCCCCATATGCCGGAAGTGAATGATGCCTTTGCTTTGTCCCTTGGTGTAACTGAGGGTGTTGCCAAGATGCGCAGTGAAGTGCGTGAGAATTTAGAGCGTGAAGTGAAGCGTCGCACAACTGCCTTGCTCAAAAATGAAGTGATGGATCAGCTCGAAAAACTCTGCGAGCTCGATGTACCGAAGTCGCTGATTGCCAGCGAGCAAGAGCGCCTGGTTGAAATGGCGCGCCAAGACTTAATGCAGCGCGGCATCCCAAATGCCAAAGATGCGCCGATTCCAGGAGAGATGTTTGCAGAGCAAGCCCAAAAGCGGGTTCGCCTCGGTTTGATTCTCAGTGACCTGGTTAAGCAGCAAAATCTGGTTGCCACCCCCGATCAAATCAAAGCAGAGATTGAGGAACAAGCGGCAACCTATGAAGATCCAAAAGAAGTGGTTCGTTGGTTTTATAGCGACCCGCGCCGCTTAAAAGACGTGGAATCGGTTGTGCTGGAGGCCAATGTGATTCAGTATGTGAGCGGCCTTGGCACAGTTACCGATAAAGCAGTAAGCTTTGAAGAACTAAGTAAGCTTAATTAATCGATTGCCCACGAAAGCCCATTCGCATGAACCGTACTGATTCCCATTATTTCAATGCTAGCAATGCCGCCGCAGGCGACCTAGAGACCCGCGGTCTTGGCATGGTTCCCATGGTAATTGAAACATCGGGTCGCGGCGAGCGCGCCTATGACATTTACTCCCGCCTTCTCAAAGAGCGCGTCGTTTTTCTAGTGGGCGAAGTCAATGATCAAACGGCCAATTTGGTGATTGCGCAGCTTCTCTTCTTAGAGAGCGAAAATCCCGATAAAGAAATCTCGCTCTACATTAATTCGCCTGGCGGATCTGTCTCTGCAGGTCTAGCTATTTTCGATACGATGCAATTTATTAAACCCCATGTCAGCACCTTATGTATGGGTATGGCTGCCAGTATGGGTGCTTTCTTATTGTGCGCCGGTGAAAAGGGCAAGCGCTATGCCTTACCGAATTCCCGCGTGATGATTCACCAGCCCCTCGGCGGTGCACGAGGCCAAGCGTCGGACATCGAAATTCAGGCGCGTGAGATTTTGTACTTGCGCGAGCGACTCAATCAGATTTTGGCTGACCGCACTGGTCAATCGATTGAAACCATTGCGAAAGACACTGATCGCGACAATTTCATGTCCGCAGATCAGGCCCGTGATTATGGTCTGATTGATAAAGTCATTGATAAGCGCCCCTAATTGAGCGATTCTAAAACCCCGACCTCGGCTGACAAGCTTCTTTATTGCTCTTTTTGCGGCAAGAGCCAGCACGAAGTCAAAAAACTTATCGCCGGTCCTTCGGTATTTATTTGCGATGAGTGCATCGACTTGTGTACCGATATCATTCAAGAAGAATTGGCCAATCTGCCGAGTGAAAAAGGTGATGGTGGCCTGCCTACGCCACACGAGATTCGCGCCGACTTAGATCAGTATGTGATTGGTCAAGATCAAGCCAAGAAAACCTTAGCAGTGGCGGTCTACAACCATTACAAGCGCTTGCAATATTTGCCAGTGCCTAAAAAAGAGTTGTCAGCCAAAACGGACGGCGCCGCCGATAGCAAAGATAATAAAACGACAGCCGAAACCAAAAAATCGAAGTTGCCCGCCAAGGCGATGGTCGATGGCGTTGAGTTAGCTAAGAGCAATATTTTGCTGATTGGCCCAACGGGTTCCGGTAAAACTTTATTGGCGCAAACACTGGCACGCTTGCTCGATGTTCCCTTTGTAATGGCCGATGCAACCACCTTAACGGAAGCAGGCTATGTTGGCGAAGACGTCGAGAACATTATTCAAAAATTACTCCAGGCCTGCGATTACAACGTTGAAAAAGCCCAGCGCGGTATTGTCTACATCGATGAGATTGACAAAATTTCACGCAAATCAGATAACCCCTCAATCACCCGTGATGTGTCGGGTGAGGGCGTGCAGCAAGCGCTATTGAAATTGGTTGAAGGAACGATGGCATCGGTGCCTCCGCAAGGCGGTCGTAAGCACCCCAATCAAGACTTCTTGCAAGTCGATACAACGAATATTCTATTTATTTGCGGTGGCGCATTTGATGGCTTGGAGAAAGTCATTCAACAGCGCACTGCGAAAACGGGTATTGGTTTTAGCGCCGAAGTGCCCGGCAAAGATGATCGGGGCTCCAGCGAGCTGCTCAAAGAAGTTGAGCCGGAAGATCTGATTAAGTTTGGTTTAATTCCGGAGTTAATTGGCCGTTTACCGGTTCTAACGACCTTAGCGCAGCTTGATGAGACTGCTCTTATCCAAATCTTGACCGAGCCGAAAAATGCATTGGTGAAGCAATATCAAGCCCTCTTAACCATGGAGGGTGCTGAGC
>JBIILR010000141.1:0-3975 GCA_044338365.1 Polynucleobacter sp.
CCAATTGCGCTCATAAATACCGAGTGCTTCCGTTGGGGTGAGCTCGTCAGTGCCGTGCACCTGCCAAGCAAGTTGTTTGAGTTGCGGGTAATCGGCTAGCTTTATGCGCGCTGGGATCCAGCCACGATGATCATCAGCGCGGTCTGCTTCTGCAGCCTCTGGAAGTTCGATGGGAACAATTCCAAAATGGATTCCTAATGCAGTCATGGCGTTGAAGTACGCACCCATCGTGACAGCGGGCTCGCCCGCTTCAATTCGGTGCAAGGTGATGCGTGACATTCCAGCAGCCTCTGCAAGCGTGGTTGCGCTAATGCTGAGCGCCTTGCGATAGGCGCGGATCTGCTGACCAAGGGCAGCTAGCTTGTCTGCTGTTGCTGGGGTAATGTGGTTTGGACGTGCTGGCATAATGTTTCTCATTATATACATTAATATCTAAATGTCAATAATGAGATACAAATTGATAAAAATAGCAATAAAAATGCCCTATCACTAAACAGACGCCTGAAACAGCTTGCCACCACTCTTTCAGGCCGCTTGCCAAACATTGCTATTGGCAAGACTTCAACCGGCAATGCCGGAAAACACCTCTATTTTAAATATGCAGTGCTGCGCTTGCAATGCATCTTTGAGCAAAATGCGTATGCACGATATGCAATAGTTCTATTTGCTTTACTGCAACCACCTCGCCGCTGCATCGAGTATTCCGTTACGAACCTGCAATTGCCGTGCTGGGTCGGTATCGCCGCAGGCCAGTCGGCATTTCCAGTCACTGGGTGCCTCAAAGTCACAATGAGATGCGCCTGCAATCAGGTCATCACGCCACAGAGTTTTGAGTTCTGAGCCCCATGGCGCAGCAACTGCATTTGCATTGCAGCGCGATGCGGGGGCTCTTAGGATAAGGGCTTCGGTAGTCAGTTTGCGGGATGCAGTAATGCCAGCGCGCTCCGTTTCACTGGGTAAGACCCGATCAAACGAATCTAGCCCGACAAATCCAACTACGCCAGGGGTATCTGCTGCCAACAAGCTAGAGAGCCCTCCCGCTGAAAATCCAACCAGCATGACACATTGGTTACTGCTGCCAAAGGTTTCTGTATTGCGCAGTAGATTAACTAAACCAGCAATCGCGCTGGCATTGCAGCGAAAGTCAAAGGTACAAGGCATATCGGGTGTTATCGCCAGAACGCCTCTAGCAGCCAAGGCCTGTGCATGCTCTCCCATCGTGGTTCGGCTTCGGGTAAAGCCATGGGTCAAAATGGCAGCCCCCTTTTGCGGTCCTATGGGCTTATACACATCTACCTCAACAGTTTGTCCGTTGATATTCAGTATCTGTGTTTGCGGAGTTATTTTTGCTGTGGGCTCAGCCGCATGACTTGTGCTGAGCACTGTCAGAAGAACAAGAAAGGCTTGCAAGAATGTAGAGAGCGTCATATTGGGCATGATTCTGATCATAATCCCAAGCAAAATATTTGGGCTTAGCTGCGGCTGCCACACCCATCCAGCGCTACTAATTGATACATTTTTATATTGATCGAAATTGCAGGGGCATTAAAAAAGGGCCACTTGGGCCCTTTTTTGCATTAAGTAGGTTGGGTACTTAAATTAAAACGCACAGGTAGATTTTTGGCTAAATCCTCCTTAGAGACTTTTTTCTTCACTTCAAACTTACCGCCTTCGATGCGACTGATATAGTGGTCTGTAATGCCGCTATGGTCTTCTTTGCGTAGAATCTTATCGCCTTCTGGGTGGGCCAAAGAGTTTTTCATCTGCAGGCCTTCTAGCGCTTGGATTGCTCCAGGCATATCTTTGCGTGATTTGTAACCAGAAGCTTCAATAGCAGCCTTGAGTGCATAGATGTTTTCCCATGCTTGCCAGCAATGGGATTTAGCCATGACGCGATTTGAATTCTTTTCACGTGCATAAACATCGTCAATTTCTAGAATTCGATTAAATTCTTTATGGGGTGCGTCATCCTTAAACCTTGTATTACGTGGAAAGTTTTCTAAAATGTAAACGCCCTCTGCAGCACCACTTAAGGCATCTGGATCAATAGCCTCAATCGTTCCAGAGATCGAATAGAGCTTAGCTCTCTTATCTACACCCATTGATTTAGCCTGAGTAAAGTAGGCTACTGCCAAAGGTCCAAAGAAGATAGAAAAAACTACATCTGTATCTGGTGGAATTTGAGTCAAATAGGGAACTAAATCTTTGGCATCCAGAGGAACAGGAATTCCCTTAGTAATGCTTCCACCCATTCTCTCAACAACCGCTTTTGCTTCAGCAAAATGACTTTGTCCCCATGCATAGTCTGCATAAATAACACACCATTTTTTTCCTAAATTTTCCATTGCCCATGGAACACCTGCAGCGGCAAGGGAATAAGTATCGCTACCAGTTCTGAAACTATATCGAGTCCCTCTTGAGCCAGTAGCCTCAGTTGCCTCACCAGTAGAAAAGTAAGGTACTTTTAGTTCCGTGGCAATTGGAATAGAGGCCAACATTACACCAGAGTGAACAGAGCCAGTTACGAATTCTGCATTCATCCGCTGAATTAGGTTTCTTAACTTTCTGGCTCCAGTCGCTGGATTGGATTCGGTATCTTCTGTTACTAACTCCACCTTGCGATTAGAGATACCGCCTTGTGCATTAATTAACTCAACGGCCTTGCGTGCACATTTATCATGCCAATATCCCCATGATGAGAAACCGCCAGTAAGCTCAGCATGATGGCCAATAACGATGGGACCGGCTGATTGTGCGAATAGGTTATTAACAATAGTCATATTTGCCAAACCTGCAGCGACTCCACCCTTCAAGGCATAGTCCATTAATGAGCGACGGCCTGGATTAACAACATCAATATTACTTTTAATTTTTTTCATTTGAAGATCTCCTTAGTTGTTAAGAAACTACTAAACATGCATTCCTAAATGTTCATGAAGAATTTCAGGATTACATCGTACCGCATCCGTTTTTGTTTCAAAAATAATGTTTCCTTTATCCATAACCAAAATACGACTACATAAGCGAATTGCTGTTTGGACGTTTTGCTCTACCAGCAATATTCCAATTCCCGCTCCGTTTATCCTTTTAATTTCATCTCTAATTTCAGACACTAAAATGGGCATAATTCCTTCTGTAGGCTCATCCAGCAAAATGATCTTTGGATGCATCAGCAATATTCTTGCTATAGACAACATTTGCTGCTCCCCGCCAGACAAGGTTCCGGCCTGCTGATTAAGCCTCTCTTTTAACCTGGGGAAGCGCTCAAAAATGTAGTCGGAAAGATCTGGAGATCCTTCCTTTTTGTATCCTAAATAGAGATTTTCTTTAACGGTCAGATTGGGGAAGAGTCCCCTGCCTTGCGGCACATAACCAACGCCCATTCTTGGAATTTGATATGGCGAAATCGTATTGATTGACTTCCCTTCAAACTGAATTGTTCCAGACTGGCATTTCAATAAACCCATGATGGTCTTTAATGTGGAGGTTTTCCCAACGCCATTCCTGCCTAGGATGGCTAAGGATTCTCCTTGGTAAAGCCTAAAAGAAAGATCACGTAAAACATTCACTTTTCCATATGATGATTTGACATCTTTAAGCTCAAGCAAAATCTCATTTGATGTCATGACAATTCCAATTCATCGCTACCAAAATAAATTTCCTTAACGCCATCGTTTTTTGAAATTTCTTCTGGAGTTCCTGCAGCAAATACTTTCCCAAATGCCATTACGGTTATATGGTCTGCCATTTTGAACACAACCTTCATGTCATGTTCGATAATGACCACATGCACCTCCTTTGACAATTCGATGATTCTCTCAACAACCTTTTCAGTTTCAGCTGGACTCATACCGCAAACAGGCTCATCGAAGAGTATTAGTTTTGGCTCTGCAATCATTGCCATTCCAATTTCTAAAACCGCTACATCGCCATACGAAAGTGAGCCAGCCTGAAGATGGGCAATCCGCTCTAAGC
>JBIILR010000142.1:0-3970 GCA_044338365.1 Polynucleobacter sp.
AACTTTGCTTAACCAGGGTGTTTTTGGAGCGTTTTCAGCCAATTGATCTCAGTTTTTCTTAGGTAGCTAGCAATGATGCTATTGGGTGCATTTGGATGCCCCATTCTCTCATAAGCCCTTGTTTTCCACCGAAAGCCGGCTTGGCTTAAAAAGGCGAAAACAGTCCGCCTATAAGGCCCTAAACACTTTTTTTCGCGAGTAGCTCTTCAACCCCGCGGTTGGCTAAGGCATCGGCTAGCTCATTGCCGGGGTGGCCATTGTGACCGCGCACCCAATGCCAGGATATCTGGTGATCGGGCAGGAGGGCGTCGAGCTCCTGCCAAAGGTCTGCATTTTTAACGGGCTCGCGACTGGAGGTTCGCCATTGGCGCTTTTTCCAGCCCTCTAGCCATTCGGTAACCCCTTTTTGAACGTATTGGGAGTCGGTGTACAGCGCAACGCTGGAACGTTGCTTAAGGGCGCGCAGCGCATGAATCACTGCACTCATTTCCATGCGGTTATTGGTGGTTAGATCAGCGCCGCCATGCATATGCCGTTCATGCTCGCCAGAGCGCAATACTGCACCCCAGCCTCCAGGGCCGGGGTTGCCTTTGCAGGCGCCATCGGTATAAATGGTGATGTGGGGAAGGGAAGGATCAGGCTGGCTCATGGCGGTCATGTTGCTTGTGGGGAGTAGTAGGCTGTATTTTGCTCTCCACCACGGGATTGAGTTGACGCAGTGGCGCTGGCCGTTTTTGGGCTACGCGACCTACGAGGCGCATGCCAGGGTGATGTTTGACCGCAGAGACCATGAAGACGGCGCCAAAAATAGGCCACCACCGATTGCCCATGGGCTCCAGGTAATTCATGCGCGCAATGGCGGACTCCCCCTGTAAGGGTAGTTTGTAGCAGGCAAAGTGGCCACGGTCCAACGAGAAATTCAGTAACTTTAACCAGTCTCGTATGCGCAGTAGATTAATAAACTGGCCCTCTCTCGGTAAAAATGGTTTACCAATTAAGCGGCCAAGGTATTGCCGCGCACCCCATAGGCTGGCAGGATTAAATCCAGACAAAATAAGCCTGCCCTCGGGTACCAGGACGCGATCTGCTTCGCGCAGAATGTGATGGGGGTCATCCGCAAACTCCAATACATGCGGCAATACCAATAGATCAACGCTCTCTGCCGCAAAGGGTAGCTCATCGGGCAAGCCTTCGATGACGTGCCAAGTTGGTGTTGCGGGGATAGTTGTCTGCGCACCCAAGGATTGATCTGCATGCGTTAACAAGGCACGCATCGGCATCCGATTTTCGCGCAAACAATGGAGTTGCGGCAAGCCAATTTGAACCGCATTAAAGCCAAATACATCCACGACCGTTTTATCAAACCACAACTGCTCTTGACGCAAAACATATTGACCGGGGGGCGAGGCAAGCCACGCATCCCAGGAGCCATCTGCTGACAAAATAGGGCTTTCGGGTGAGGCTTGGGTTGGTATCATGTCCCTATGGTAACGAAATCTACATTGCAAGTCTGGCCCATTCCGGCATTTGACGATAACTACATCTGGTGCATTCACGATGGCGAATCTGCTTTGGTGGTTGATCCGGGTGATGCCGGCCCAGTATTGGACTATTTAGAAAGCCAGATGCTGACGCTGACCGGCATTCTGATTACCCACCACCACGCAGACCACACGGGCGGCATTCAGGATTTGTTGGCCTACGTCGCCACTGATTCCCTTCCGGTGTATGGCCCAGCAGCAGAAGCCATTCCGGGGCGAACCCAGGCCTTAATGGAGGGCGACCGGGTGGAATGCGCTGCGCCAGCCATTGCGTTCAGCGTCTTGGAAGTGCCTGGCCATACCTTGGGGCACATTGCCTACTTTGCCGCTGGTAACGCGCCCAAGCTTTTTTGCGGCGATACCTTATTTGCAACTGGGTGCGGCCGCCTGTTTGAGGGAACGCCCATCCAGATGTCGCAGTCTTTGGCGAAATTTGCGGCCTTACCACCCGAAACTGCCGTGTATTGCACCCATGAGTACACGCTTTCGAACATCCGCTTTGCCTTGGCGGTAGAGCCGAATAATTCCGATCTCATTACCTGGTCGAATACGGCACAGGCCTTGCGCCAAGCGAATCAGCCGACCGTGCCAACCACCATTGGCCATGAGTTGCGGGTTAATCCCTTTATGCGCTCCAATCAACCCGATGTGATTGCGGCAGCATTGCAGGTATCTGGCGCTGTTGCATTGCCGAGCCCAGCACATGTGCTTGCAGCAATTCGGGCTTGGAAGGATTGCTTCTGATGCGCTGGAGCCAATTCAGCGCATGGCTTCAGATTACGGCTTTACGACCCATTGCGATGGCAGCTATTGCAGTCGCTGTATCCGGCTGCGCCAGCATGGGCAACGATTGGTCTTCGGATGTGGATGGCAGTGGGGTTCGTAACCCACGCGCAGCCAAAGCACCTCGTGTTGACCTCAGCAAGCAATCGGTGAGTAGTTTAATGGCGCCTTCAAGCAACCTATGGCTTCGCATACAAGATGGTTTTGCGATGCCCGAGCTCAATAGCCCACTGGTGATAACGCAGACGCGCTGGTTGGCAGCGAGACCCGATTACGTGCACCGCTCCATGGCGCGCTCATCGCGCTATTTGTTCTACATTGTTGAAGAAGTGAATTTACGGGGCATGCCGACTGAAATCGCTTTGTTGCCATTTGTCGAGAGCGCTTTTAACCCCGTAGCCAAATCCACCGCGAAAGCCATGGGCATTTGGCAATTTATGCCGGCGACTGGAAAAGATTTCAAGTTAACGCAAAACATGTTTCGCGATGAGCGGCGCGATGTGCTGCAGTCAACTAATGCCGCCCTTGATTACTTGGAACGCTTGCATCGGCAGTTTGGCGATTGGCAACTGGCTTTAGCCGCATACAACTGGGGCGAGGGCAATGTGGCCAAGGCAATCAAGCGCAATCAAGCCGCTAGGCTGCCAACCGATTACCTCAGCTTGAAGATGCCCAAAGAGACCCATGAATACGTTCCTAAATTGATGGCTTACAAAGCCATCGTTTTGGATCCGAAGGCGTACGGCATTGTTCTGCCAGAACTAGAAAATCACCCGTTCTTTGTAGCCATCGATGTGACGCGTGACATCGATGTAGATCTAGTCATTAAGTTGGCTGATATAACGCCAGACGATTTTCGTAATCTCAATCCGTCCTTTAATAAGCCCGTTATTTTGAGTGCGGCGAATCAGCAAATTTTATTGCCCTTTGGCCATGCTGAACTCTTTCAGGAAAATCTAAAAAACTACAACGAGCCACTTTCTACGTGGACTGCGGTCAGCGTTCCATCCACAGAGTCAGCGGACCAGCTAGCAAAGCGCTTGGGAGTTAGTGTGGCGGTCCTGCGGGAAGTCAATGCCATTCCTTCAGGAATGCGAATACGGGCTGGATCAACGGTCCTGATTCCAAAACCAAGCACGAAGCTGGCTGATGTATCCGAGCACCTGGCCGAAAATGCCAGCCTCAAATTAGTCAAGCCAGCGCCCGTGAAAAAGGCAGCAGCGCCCGGTACCGCGAGCAAGAAAACCAATGCCGCACCCTCTAAAACGGCACAAAGCGCGACAAAGTCCACGGTTAAAACCGCATCCAAACCACCTACTCAGCAAAAGTCCGTATCGACAGACGCCAGCAAATCTGCGAAAACAACTACTGTAAAAGCTGGCGCTACCCCGCAATAGAGTAGATTAAGTTCTTGCGCGGTAGCAGTATCGAATCCATTGAAGTAGCCCTTTTAGGTAAATCATGTCCTACAAAACCGTTCACGCCCAATCCATTCAAGATCCTCATGCCTTTTGGGGGGAGGAAGCAAAACACATCTACTGGAAAAAACCGTTTGATACGGTACTCGAATACAGTAATCCGCCGTTTGCGCACTGGTTCAAGGGCGGATTAACCAATCTTTGCTACAACGCAGTGGATCGGCATTT
>JBIILR010000031.1:0-12936 GCA_044338365.1 Polynucleobacter sp.
CACGATTTGATGGCAATCTGCGCAAAGTGGATCTTCGCCGCGACAATCCATACAATACCTATATGCGCGCAGGTTTACCTCCTACCCCGATTGCGATTCCCAGTATGGAATCCCTGCTTGCTGCAGTCAACCCCGCAAAAAGCGATGCCCTGTATTTTGTTGCCAAAGGCGATGGCAGTAGCTACTTCTCCAAAACGCTGCCTGAGCATGAAAAAGCGGTTGATCAATATCAGCGCTCGATTAAAGTGCCGGCAAAGAGACCATCACCGTAATGGATGCCCCGATGAATACGAATGAGCCTGGATTTTTTATTAGCTTTGAGGGCATCGATGGCGCTGGAAAAAGTACGCACATCGCCGCCTATTGTGAGCTACTTAAAAAGCGCTTTCCAGATCGTACAATTATTGTCACGCGTGAGCCCGGTGGGACTGCCTTAGGCGAGCAATTGAGGGCACTATTATTAGAGGCGCCGATGCATCTGGAAACAGAAGCCTTGCTCATGTTTGCTGCGCGCCGTGAGCATCTAGCGCAAGTGATTGAGCCTGCTCTTGCAGCCGGGCATATTGTGGTGTCCGACCGCTTTACCGATGCTAGTTTTGCCTATCAAGGCGGCGGACGCGGACTCTCGATTGAAAAACTCAATGCCTTAGAGCAATGGGTACAAATGCAAAGCGATGGGCGCTTATTGCAACCGAATGCCACTTTTTTGTTTGACTTGCCCGGAGCAGTCGCCGAAGCACGCCGCTCGAAAGCGCGCACTCCCGATAAATTTGAACGACTTGATCTGGCTTTCTTTGAGCGGGTTAGGCAAGAATACCTGCGCAGAGCAAAGGCAGATCCAGGCCGTTTTGTGCTGGTTGATGCCACTCAAACGCAAGAAGCCATTTGGGATTTCTTGTGCCAAGCCCCCTTGGCGATTCGATGATTGCACCTTGGTTACAGCCGCAGTGGGATGGCATTGATTTAGCGGCGTGCCCAAATGCCTTGCTACTGCATGGGCAGGCGGGTATTGGTAAAGCCGATTTTGCGCTGACGCTGGCCAAAGCCCTGCTATGCGAGGCATCACCAAATGGAAATAAGAAGCCCTGCAATGCTTGTGAGGCGTGCCGCTGGTTTGATACTGGCAATCACCCCGACTTTGTTGCACTAGTGCCAGAGACGCATCGCCGCTTTATGCCTAATGAGGTGCTCGAGGGAGCCGACGGCGATCCATCACCCGCCAAGAAAGCAAAACTACTGCGCGATGAAGAGGGCGACTCTGCTGAAAAAAAAGAGAAGAAGAACATTGCCATTGAAGAAGCGCGATCAGCTATTGAAGGCTTAGCAATCGGCACGCACCGCGGCGGCAATCGCGTTGTTTTGGTTTACCCTTTAGAGTCACTGCGGGCCGATGCCGCTAATACCCTATTAAAGTCTCTGGAAGAGCCGCCCAGTAGCACCATTTTTATATTGGTAACGAGCCGTCTTGATCGTGTCTTACCGACCATTCGCTCCCGTTGCCGTTTAATTGCTCTGCCACCACCGGATCGAGCAAGTGGTCTTGCATGGCTTCGTCAGGAAATTACAGCACGCCCCGAGTTGACCGTCTCAGGCGATGAACTGGAAACCATTTTTTATGAACAGGGCGGTGCGCCTTACGCAACCTTGGATTTTCTATCGGCCAAGCAGGATCAAAACGAGAAGGATGAGCTGTTTGTGTCGATTCAAGCCTCGCGCTATTTATTGCAAGGCCTATCCCAAGGTGTTCGTATCGATTGGCTGGATGTGGCAGAAAAAACCCACAAGGCATCGTTTGCAGTATTGCTCGCTTCGATGCAGCGTTGGTTAGCCGACCTTCAAGGCAGCGCGCAAGCCGATGCCGTGCGTTTTTATCCCAAGCATGCTGGAACCATTGCGGTTTTAGCAAAGCAGGTGCGCATCGAAAAGTTATTGCGCCTTTGGAAAGGGGTCACCCAGGCACGCCGCCATGAAAACCACCCATTGGCTACCCGCATTCAGCTGGAGTCCTTGCTGATGCAATACCAGCAGATTTTTGGCGATTAATATCCCAAACTTTTAGCTTCATTGGCTGAGAAGGGCGCTGGCGATTAAAATAGACCGATGTTCATTGATTCCCATTGCCACCTTGATTTTCCGGAGTACCGCGAGCGTTTACCTGAAGTCCTTGCCAATATGGCAGCGGCCCAGGTTAGCCATGCACTCTGCATCTCGGTAGATCTCCCTGACTTTCCCTTGGTTCGGCAGTTGGCCGAGAGCCATCCCCATTTGTATGCCTCGGTTGGCGTGCACCCCGATTACGAAGACACGCCGGAGCCGACCGTCGATTTTTTAGTGGAGGCTGCAAAGCATCCCAAAGTCATTGCGATTGGTGAAACTGGACTTGATTACTACCGGATGGCCGACCGGGCGTATGCCGATATGGAGTGGCAGCGCACCCGGTTTCGAACGCACATTCGGGCGGCTATTGAGTCGGGTTGCCCCTTAATCATCCATACCCGTTCAGCCTCTGAAGACACCATACGGATCCTCAAAGAAGAGGGCGCTGAGCGCATTGGCGGGGTAATGCACTGCTTTACCGAAAGCCTTGAGGTTGCAAGGCAGGCCATTGATTTGGGGTTTTATATCTCGTTTTCTGGCATTGTGACCTTTAAAAGCGCTAAAGACCTGCAGGAGACCTGCCGGCAAGTGCCCTTAGAGCGTATGCTGATTGAGACGGATTCGCCGTACTTGGCGCCTATGCCGCACCGGGGCAAGACCAATGAACCGGCTTGGGTCTCCCATGTGGCTGGCTTTATCGCTGATCTGAAGGGCGTTTCTGTAGACACTATTGCAGAGCATACTTCAAATAATTTTTTTCAATGTTTTCAAGTAAATAGAGAATTAACATGATTCTAAATCTCAAGTTTATTCAGGCTCTGCCTGGAATCTTCGGCATCGCATTTGTATCCCTTAGTGCCATGCCACATTGGGTAATGGCTCAAACCGATTCGCAGATTGCCGCCATTACCAAAGCAGCTACATTTGACGATGCTCGCGAAGTTAAGGCGCTGATTGATAAGGGCATGAGCCCCAACCAAAAAGACCCCAAAGGCATGCCAATCTTGATGCTTGCCATACAAGAAAAGTCCATGAAAACAGTGGATTACCTGATTAATGCCAAAGGCATAGATCTCAATCAAACCAACATCACAAACGAAACACCCCTGATGTTTACTGCTCTTTACGGCATGCTGCCTGAAGTAAAAACACTGGTAAATCAAAAGGAAGTACCAGTAAATCGGTCTGGCTGGACGCCACTACATTACGCCTGCACCAATGGCCACCTCGATATTGCTCTGTTTTTACTGGATAAAGGCGCTGCTGTAGATGCTCCCAGTCCCAATGAAACGACACCAATCATGATGGCGATTCGCGCTGGCAACATCCAGTTAGTTCGTCTCCTGCTTGATCGTGGCGCGGATATTCGGATAAGAAACCAGCAGGGTTATTCGGCGATTGATGTGGCAGAACTCTTTAACCAAGAGGAAATCCAAAAGGGCTTAAGGGCCCGTTGGCAAAAGCTTTATAACGAGCCATACCCCGGTGGTCCTAAATCTTAATTGCGTATAATCATTATTATGTCAAATAAGAAAGATAAGTCAATTTAGGTATATGCGTGGCTACTGAAAAGACCATTACCTTGCCCTCACCGGCTGAGCTATTGCAGCAGCTTCAGCTTGATATTGGGGATAACATTGAGTTGTATTTGATCATGGCCTTTATGGCGGTCATGCTAACGCTCCATGGCATCGCCGTATTGGTGATCGCCAGCGCTTTTCATGCCATAGACCGCTTCCTAAAAACAATTCCGCACTTGGCTGGGGGTAGTTTTATTTCCTATTTCTTTGCGATCTTGTTGATTATCTTGACCCACATTACGGAGATTGTGGCGTGGACCTATGTCTTGGTCGCTTTTGCGGTATTTCCAGGGGTTACGCAGACTTTTTACTTTGTTGGCGAGATGTACACCACCTTGGGCTTTGGCAATTATCCCTTAGCTAGTAGTTGGCAAATATTGCCCATTTTGATCTCATTCTCCGGCATTTTTTCTGTGTCCATGTCGGGGGCCGCCCTGTATTCCATGATGGGAGCCTTGGTTACTCGGAAGCCCGACTCAGCGGCGCCTTCTGCTTAAAAACCAACTCAAACACCCTGCCATTGGCTTCCGTTGTTCTAATACGACCCGGTAGCCACTCCAAATCTCGAACTAACCATAGGTCCACACGCCTTTTAAACTTATTGCTGGGGCGATCGAGTAACTCATAGTGCCTTAGGGTTGTCATCCCCATGCTGGGAACGTCTTCAGATACTTTCTCACCATAACTTTTAAATTGCCAGGGCTCAATCATGTCAAAGCTCGCTACCGGTATCGATCGAATGGTGCCCGCCTCATCGATTTGGTTATCGCCGTTTAGCAGCGAAGCAAATTGAAAAATGAGGCTGAATCGATCTTGGGTGCCTGGCGGTATCGGCGGAGAAAAATCCATCTTCTCCGAAAAAAACATCACTGGACCGCCCTGCGCATTGCGCTCAAAGCGAGAAAACCGCGGGGGATTTTTACCACGCTGGGCCCAGTAAATCGACGGGGCTAAACCATAAGCATCAATCTTGCCCTTGGACTCAAACACAAAGGGGCCGACAAAAGCGTAGGGAATCGTAATCGATAGCGCATATCCTGAGTCATCCGCGATCCATTTGATTTCACCGGTCTGCACTTGCTGCCCATCAACGTAGGCGTCGTAATACAGCAGCGCCGATTCAGGCAGTCGAAAAGCCACCCCATCTTGCTCGGCGAGGCCATCGCCCTGCTCTGTTGAAGTACCCTCTGGAGATCCAGCTGGGCTACCCGTATCACCAGTGGTATTGCCAGCTTGTGGCACTGCTTTTTTTGCTGAGCGGGCCAACTTGATTTTCTTGACCGGCTCTTCTTTTAGAGTCGCAACAAAGGGGGTTTCCTGTGGAGGCGCAATCAGCGAGCCGGTGGGCATCAGCCACAACCAGAAAAATAAAATGAGGTGCGCGACTAGGGACAGCACCAAGGCTGCCAACAGAATCCATAACGGCTTAAAACGACTTAGGACTGCTCCCAGAACAATCCTTCCAGTAAGCGGCTATTCTTGGGTAAATTTGCGGCTAAAAAGTCCATTTGATCGGCCAGAATATTTCTGCCCTTGAGAATCATATCTTCATACAGGCTGGGCATGTAAGGGGCATAGAGCAAGCTCATGTTCGCCGTTTCAGGGGTGCGATTGCCTTTGCGTTGATTGCATGGCCTGCAGGAAATAACTAAATTCATCCAAGTGTATTTGCCGCCACGGCTATTGGGAATAATGTGTTCTGCTTCCGCATCATTTTCGGTGATGCGCTCACTACAGTATGCGCAGAGGCCACGATCACGGCGGTACAACTTACGCTTGGTAATGCCAGGTACAACATCGAATAGATTAATGCGTGCGGAGCCTTTGACGGCCACGATGGAGTGGAGCTCAATGATGGATTGCTTGCCAGTCGCCCGCGAGATACCACCGCGCATGACTGCAATCGGATCGCCCAGCGTCCACAATACGCTCTGATCTGCATATTGTTTTGTCGCCTCTTCCGCATTAATCCAGCATTGCGGAATACCGCCAGCGTCTAGCTTCAAGATGCTCAGCACACGCACTCCCCTCTCTGTAATGGCCTTAATCATCGCATCACTGCATGACAACCATCTTACAGAAAATTATGGGGGCGATCAACGCACCGTAATTGACCCCACAAGCTGATTATTGACTAGGCTTTTAGCTATGCGATTATTCAATCCGATTACGGCAGATCCACTCCGAACGCTGCCATTCGCCCTGCTTTTCAGCAAAGACGAGCCAGATCAAAAAGGTTTTTAGGGTTTGCATGATGTGCTCCTCTCTTTGCGCTAATGCGCTTATTGCTCAAGAGTGCAGTATGTCAAGCTAGAAGCTCATAAAATGAGCCATTCAAATTAATCGCAAGCGAAGTCGATTACCGCATCCAGATAATCGCTGTAATTGCCAATCCCATGGTCACTTCCTTCAATAACGATCTGCTGGGCGCCCGGATAAAAAGCACTCATTTCATGCCAGTCGAGCAATTCATCGCCGGTAGCGGCCAAGAGTAGATAGCGCTCTGGCAAGGTAATGGATTCGACTTGCATGCGATTAAGCTCATCAATGTATTCAGCCCGAAAGTCAAAAGGCTCTTCGCTGTCGTAGGCCGTCATCATGCCCACATGGGGTGCCAGTTCACGCCCTGCCCTCACAGCCGGATTTAATGCGATGCCCTTACAGCCGTATCGCTCTGCAAGGTAGTTGGTATAAAAACCGCCTAAAGAAGAACCAATCACCGTTAATCGATCGGCCTTAGTGGCATCGATGTGGCGTTGAACCATGTCCATGGACTCACGCGGGGAGGCGAGTAATTGCGGGCAATACCATTCGATGGCAGCGCCCTGCTCTACGCGATGCGCGATGGCATCGCCAGTCATCCGAGCTTTACTCGAACGCGGGGAGGAACGAAAGCCGTGAAGGTAAACCACCAGTAGTGAATTCATGCTGCTCATTATGCAACTGAATCCAATACTGGTTTAAGTCAAACGCGTACGAATGGACTAGGCCTTTTGACCAATCTCGAAATTAGCCAGCTTTTCTAAGGCACGTACCATGGCTGAATGGTCCCATGCTTTGCCGCCATGGGCTGAGCAGGAGTTAAACAACTCTTGGGCGGTGGCAGTATTGGGTAAAGAAACGCCCAATGCACGCGCACTATTGAGCGCTAGATTTAAATCCTTCTGATGCAACTCAATCCGAAATCCAGGATCAAAGGTGCGCTTGACCATGCGCTCGCCATGCACTTCTAAAATTTTGGAGCTCGCAAAGCCACCCATTAATGCTTGGCGTACTTTGGCAGGATCGGCGCCGGCTTTAGCCGCAAACAATAGCGCCTCAGCAACCGCTTCAATATTCAGGGCCACAATAATTTGGTTGGCTACTTTAGCTGTCTGACCGTCGCCATTACCGCCGACTAAATTAATGTTCTTACCCATCAATTCCAGTACGGGCTTAACGCGTGCAAACACGGCTTCATCGCCACCCAGCATGATCGATAGGGTTGCATTTTTTGCACCCACTTCACCGCCAGAGACTGGCGCATCCAGATAATCAGCGCCTAATGCATTAATTCGCTTTGCAAATTCTTTGGTCGCGATGGGTGAGATGGAGCTCATGTCCACTACCACTTTGCCCTTGCCACCATTTGCTAAGCCGCTGGCAATGCCTTTATCACCAAACAGAACACGCTCAACATCGGGGGTATCTGGAACCATCGTAAAAATGATGTCGGCTTTCTCAGCAACTTCAGCTGGGCTTGCGCATTGAATCGCTGCTGATTTTGCAATGGCCTCTGCTACCTTGCTGCGGGTATTGACATAAACCGTATGGCCTGCAGCAAGCAAATGCCCAGCCATGGGCGCGCCCATAATGCCAAGGCCGACGAAACCGAGTTTAAGTTGTGACATGGTAGTTATCCTATTTGAAGTGTTGGATTTTATTATTTATTAAGAAGAAAGACGGGCAGCTGAAATGGAGATGCGTATTTGCTTATGCAAAAGGCTTATACCAAGCTAAGCCGGCTTCAGTCGTTGCTGCGGGTTTGTATTCACAACCAATCCAGCCCTTATACCCAATGCGATCGAGCATAGCGAAGATATAGGTGTAATTGATCTCACCGGTACCAGGCTCATTACGGCCGGGGTTATCGGCTAATTGAATGTGCGCAATTTTAGACAGATGCTTTTGAATGGAGTTAGCAAGCTCGCCCTCCATCCGCTGGGCATGGTAAATGTCATACTGCAAAAACAGATTATCAGAGCCAACCTCAGTGATGATGTCGATGGCTTGCTGCGTTCCTGATAAGAAGAAGCCTGGAATATCAAAGGTATTGATGGGCTCAATCAGAAGCTTGATGTTGGCTTTCTTTAGCTCAGCTGCAGCGTACTTTAGGTTATCAATAAACGTAGTACGTAATACAGCGTGCGCAACGCCTTCCGGCATTTTTCCGGCCAAGCAGTTCACTTGAGTAACGCCCAGCACCGTTGCATACTCCACTGCATTGGCTACGCCCTTCCGAAACTCCTCGATTCGGTCTGGTAGGCAGGCAATACCGCGCTCACCAGCTTCCCAATTGCCCGCAGGTAAATTGTGCAATACCAAGGTCAGTTTATTTTGATCGAGCTTTGCCTTGATATCGGCAACTGGAAATGCATACGGAAATAGGAACTCGACTGCCTTGAAGTTGGCAGCTGCAGCCTGGTCAAAGCGCTCCATGAATGGAACTTCATTAAACAACATGGTGAGATTGGCAGCAAACTTCGGCATTCCTATTCCTTATCAAATTCAAACAAACAAAACTCAAATGGCAAAAAATTGCGGTATTACCTTCGTAATACCGCATTAGAACAGCATTCTATTGATTAAACCAATTACTCGAGCAAGCCGGCTGTAACCAATCCTTCAGTACCAGCAGGGTGACGGCAATCAATGTCTTCAAATTCGTTGACATTATTAATCTCGGTGCCCATCGCAATATTGGTTACCTTCTCTAAGATAACCTCAACCACTACTGGAACGCGGTACTCTTTGGCCATCTTTTGCGCTTCGATCAAAACGGCATTGATCTTGCTAGGGTCAGTCACGCGGAGGGCCTTACAGCCAAGACCTTCAACTACTTTGCCGTGGTCAACGCCATACCCTTTGAGGTTTTGATCGTCCACGTTGATGTTGTCAAAGGCGAGCTGGACGCAGTAGTCCATCTCAAAGCCGCGCTGCGCTTGACGAATTAAGCCAAGGTAGCTGTTGTTCACTAACACCATGACGAGCGGCAAATGGAACTGCGCGCCAACAGCCAGCTCTTCAATCAAGAACTGGAAATCATAGTCACCGGCAAGACCAACGACTGTCTTGGTTGGATCGGAGGCTAATACGCCGAGTGCTGCAGGAATAGTCCAGCCCAAGGGGCCGGCCTGGCCGCAATTGATCCACTGGCGAGCGCCGTACACGTGTAAGAATTGACCACCTGCAATTTGCGATAAACCAATAGTCGATACATAAACTGTGTCACGACCAAATACCGAGTTCATCTCTTGGTATACGCGCTGTGGCTTGATAGGCACATTGTCAAAATTGGTCTTGCGCAACATTAAACGCTTACGCTCTTGGCAACGGCTGACCCAGTCGCTGTAGTTCTTTAATTTGCCTTTGGCTTTCCATTCTTTAGCTACCTCAACAAACAATTCCAAAGCGGCTTTTGCATCCGACACAATGCCGTAGTCTGGATTGAAGACGCGGCCAATTTGCGTTGGCTCAATGTCGACGTGGACAAACTTACGGTCTTTGCAATACACCTCAAGTGAACCCGTGTGGCGGTTTGCCCAGCGGTTACCAATACCCAATACAAAGTCGCTCGCCAGCATCGTGGCATTGCCGTAGCGATGCGATGTTTGCAATCCGACCATACCAGCCATGAGCGGGTGGTCATCGGGAATCGTGCCCCAACCCATCAGGGTAGGAATAACGGGGATACCAGTCAACTCGGCAAACTCAACTAATAATTTATCGGCATCCGCATTAATAATGCCGCCACCAGCAACGATCAATGGCTTTTCAGATGCCATGAGCATTTCAAAGGCTTTGTCGATTTGCTTGCGGCTCGCTGCAGGCTTGTAGACCGGCAATGGCTCATAGGTATCGATATCAAATTCGATTTCAGCGAGCTGAACGTCAATTGGCAAATCAATTAAGACAGGGCCAGGACGTCCAGAGCGCATCACATGAAAGGCTTGCTGAAATACGCGGGGCACTAAACCTGGCTCGCGTACGGTAACGGACATTTTGGTTACGGGCTTGGAGATGGACTCAATATCAACCGCTTGGAAGTCTTCTTTGTACAGGCGTGCACGCGGCGCTTGGCCGGTGATACACAAAATAGGAATGGAATCAGCAATGGCAGAGTACAGGCCGGTGATCATGTCGGTGCCAGCAGGGCCTGAGGTACCAATGCAAACACCAATATTGCCGGCTTTAGCGCGGGTATAGCCTTCGGCCATGTGGGAAGCTCCCTCAACGTGGCGGGCCAAAATATGCGTAATCGACTGACGCTCACGCAATTGAGCATAGAGCGGGTTGATTGCTGCGCCCGGAACGCCGAAGGCGGTGGTAATGCCCTCTTTTTCCATTACTAGTACTGCAGCCATTGCGGCTTTCATTTTGGCCATGATGTCTCCTCCACGTTTATAAGAATGAATGCATCATCCCTATTTCTGCTTGAAATGAGAACGGCAGGCGCATTCATATCACCTATTCCAATTTGGAATACCTCTAATGGAAATCAGGCTAAAATACCTAAATGGATCGCATCCAGGGCATCGCCCTATTTGTTCGTGTCGTCGAGACTGGCTCCTTTAGCAAGGCTGCTATCAGCCTTGGTATTACTCAGCCCACCGCCACCAAGCACATTGCTTTTTTAGAGAAGCGCCTTGGCTCACTTTTGCTGCATCGCAGCACAAGGGGAGTCACCCCGACTGAAATCGGTCAAATTTATTATGAGAAATGCAAAGTCATTTCGCGGGAGCTGGAGGATGCGGATAACTTAGCCGCCCTCTTGCAGAGCAAAATTCAGGGAAAGCTATCGATTAGCTCCTCGGTTGGGTTCGGCCGCCGCATTTTGACGCCCTTGATACTGGAATTCATGAGTCAGCACCCCCAACTGCAAGTACACCTGAGTTTGGATGACCACTACGTCAATTTAGTCGAGCAAGGCATTGATTTGGCAATACGCATGGGCCGCTTGCCAGACTCCTCGCTGGGGTCCCGCTATTTAGGGCTAAACCCCTGGGTGCTGGTTGCCAGCCCGGCCTACCTAGAAGTGCAAGGTACGCCAACCCATCCAACCGAGTTAGCGGGGCATCAGGCCCTCATTTACAGCTCAGTTCAAGATAACCACCGTTGGCACTTTAGCGGTGCCGATGGCGCGGCACTCTCGATCCCCGTTAAAGGCCCGCTGTACTCCAACAACTTATCTACCTTACTGGCTGCCACCATCGCTAAAATGGGTTTAGCAGCGATCCCCTGGTACGTAGCGCATCACTCCGTTCAGAAAGGAAGCTTGCGACCCATTTTGACGGACTGGACTTTGCCCTCTCAAGAAATCCATGCGGTATTTTCTTCACCCCGTTTAGTGCCCGGTAAGGTCAGTCAGTGCATCGACTGGCTACAGGGTTATTTTGTTGGCAATTGGTGGGAGCGCGAAGAAAGTGCAGCCCAGCTTGCTGAATCCAATCGGTATTAGTACGCAGTAAAAAACCTAGAATGCTTTACTTTTTTTATTAAACCAAAAGGAACACCATGAAAAAATCATCCCTTCACATCGCCGCAGTCACTGCTGCATTGCTCGCATCGACTGCATTGGTTCAGGCGCAGCCTGCCAGCCCCGCCAAACCGAAGGTCGAAGCTGCGGCCATAGTCGACACTATTTATGACTTGTATCAAGGTGATGTGGTCAAGATTGACGCAAAGACACGCACCATCACGTTTAAAAATAAAGACGGTGAATCCAATTTTGTAGCCGGTCCAGAGATTAAGAACTTTGCGCAGATCAAAGTAGGCGATCACCTGAGCGTGACCTATGAAATCGCTGTTGCATTGGAACTGATTAAAACCAAGAGCGATGGTATTCGCAGCAAGCAAGAAGCATCTGCTGTTACTACTGCACAGCCCGGCCAAAAGCCAGCACAGACCATTACCAACGCAACGGAAATCATTGCCGATGTCGTAGCAGTCGACCGTACCAAGAAAACAGCCTCCATTAAAGGTCCCAATGGCAAGGTCACTGTGGTGAAAGTAAAGAACCCAGAGCTGCTTAAAGATATTGCCGTAGGTGATGTGGTGCGCGCTCTTTTCATCGACAGAATGGCCGCTTCGATTACGCCAGGAAAGAAGTAATACGCAGCAATCAATTGAGTAGCGAACGTAATGCAAAAGTCCTTGATCCGTAAATGCACCCGCAATACGCATTACCGCCTCATTGCCTTTTGCATTGCCAGTATTACCCTATTTTCTGCATGTACCACTACGACCCGTCCAGGCGTAGTGGGCGTCAACCGCCAGCAATTGATGATGGCCTCCCAAAGCGAGGTGGAGCGTTTATCGGCCATTAGCTTTAACGAACAAAATAAAAAAGCCCAAGACAAAAAGATTCTGATTACATCGGGACCGCAATACGATCGCTTGATCAATATTGCCAATCGCCTAATTCCCCAGACCACCCACTTTCGGGACGATACCCAGAAATGGAATTGGCAGCTGAGCCTGATTAATGCACCCGTACTGAATGCAACCTGCGCGCCGGGCGGCAAGATTACTTTCTATACCGGCATCATCGATCAACTCAAGCTGAGTGATGATGAGATTGCTGCGATCATGGGGCATGAGATTGCACATGCCCTGCGTGAGCATGGTAGGGAACGCCTCTCGCAAGCCATGGCACAAAGTGCGATCGCCAATATTGCACTTGCTGCAGCTGGAGGGTATGGTGCGCAAATTAATGCAGCCAATCAAGTAGCGCAGTATGTATTGGTATTACCGAACTCAAGGCAACATGAAAGTGAGGCCGATGCGATTGGGGTTGAACTCGCTGCCAGGGCAGGCTATAACCCGCGTGCCGCCATCTCCGTATGGCAAAAGATGATGAAGGCAACGCAAGGTAAAAATCCCCCCGAGTTTTTATCAACCCACCCTTCGGGAGAGACGCGCATTGAGCAACTCAGCGCATTAATGCCAGCGGTTGAACCCTTGTATCGCGATGCGCCTAAGCCACAGTAGTGCTATTACG
>JBIILR010000144.1:0-3915 GCA_044338365.1 Polynucleobacter sp.
AGCCTTTTAAGCCCTCTTGATCCAAGGTTGGAACGTTAGGCAATGCAGATAAACGTTTTGGTGTGGTGGTGCCGTATACCTTCACGCGATTGTCTTTCACAACACCAATCGTTTGGGTAGTTTGGTCACACAACATGTCGACTTGGCCGCCCATCAGGTCGGTCAATGCAGGGCCAGTACCTTTGTAAGGAACGTTGGTTAAACGAACACCTAAACGGCTTTGAAATAAGAGGCCGCATAATTGCGATACGGCGCCAGGACCGGCATTGGCCATGGTTACTTTATTGCCATTGGCTTTGATGTAAGCCTCGAGCTCTTTATAATTGTTGGGTGGGAAATTCTTGCGAGCCAAAAGCAGCATAGGCACATCAACTACTTGACCGATGTATTCAAAGTCGACAAGTGGGTCGTATGGTAATTTGTCATACAAGGCCTGTGCTGTAGCCATGCCCATGTGGTGCAAATAAATGGTGTAGCCATCTGGTGTAGCACGCGCTACTCTAGCGGAGGCTACGGTGCCGCCAGCACCGGGGACGTTTTCAACCACAACCGTAGTACCTAAGGATTTACCCATTGGAATCGCGATCAAACGGGCTACGATGTCAGTAGGGCCGCCTGCTGCGAAGGGAACAACAAGGGAAACCGGTTTGTTGTTTGGCCAGTTCGTTTGTGCAGTAGCAACATTGCTAGCCATTAATGCACTGGCGCTGACGATGGCAGCAAATCCAGCTAATACGGTTTTCTTCAATTTCATTAGGGTCTCCAATTTTTTAATGCCCTCTGATTTTGCCATTTTCGCTGCCTACTGGGGCATTAGTGTTTACCAGCAAGCACCAATAGACGTTTGGCCAAAAGAACGACGGGACGGTCAATCATACGGCCGTTAAGCTTGACTACACCACCTTTTGAGGCTTTATCGGCCTCAATCACTTGATTTGACCACTGCAATTCCGCCTCGGTGGGCGTAAATGCCGCAGAAACGATGGGGACTTGCGCCGGGTGAATGCAGAGCTTTGCACCAAAGCCAAGCCTTTTTCCCCGCAGTGCATCGGCAGTAATGCGGTCGATGTCGTCGGTTGCGATAGTGACTCCATCTACAGGCGGGGCTATTTCAGCGAGGCGCGAGGCCAGGACCAGCCCAAAGCGCGCCACTTGCAATTCTGACTCCTGGGCATCACACACCATGCCAAGATCGGCTTGCAAATCAAGGTTGCCGAGTGCCAAGCGAATCACTTGCTGGGCATTGGCGATCGAATCAATCTGCTCTAGTCCCCGTGCGGTTTCAATCATGGGGATGATGGCGGTAGTGGGTAAGACCTCTGCCGCACCATTGATCTGGTCAATCGATTCACTTTTGGGAATGAGTAAGCAAGCAATATTAAGTTCTTCGGCCAGCATTAAGTCTTCACCATAAAAGCGCGTGCCGGGGGCATTCGAGCGAATCACAATGCGCTGGCGCTCCTCAGATGAAAAACCAGGCCATGCTTTCTGAATGGCCGAGCGAGCTGCTGCTTTGTCTTCTTCCGCTACTGCATCTTCCAAATCAATGATGATGGCGTGAGCGCCACTACCCAGGGCTTTGGAAAATCGCTCGGGCCGATTACCCGGAACAAATAAAAAAGTACTGGCATAGCCAATGGGATTATCGATCGGGTTCATGGGGTTCCTATTTTTGGGTCCAGTAAAAAACCGACCTTCGTTTGTTTGCGAATATTCCACAATGCATCGATGGCACTGGTCATCTCAAGTGGGGTAGCGCCGCCACTGAAGACCGCTAAGCGCAGTGCCTTGTCAGTAATCTCAGAGCGCGATAGCGTATTGCCAGGATCGCCCTTGGGCTCATCCACGCGACCATGCAATTGGCGCCCGTCTTTCAGAATCACAGTTACCTTACCAATCCAGCGCTTGGGGTAGGCCGCATCAATTTCGGAATCCAGTTCCATCGTGACCCGATCGCGTAAGGCGCAGATCTCAGGATCGCTAAAGTGATCGGCAAATTCTTGCAGGCCCGCAAACTTATAATGCGCAATGATCGCCAGCACGGTACCCATCGAGAACTTTGATTGGTGCACAGTGGCGGGATGGGTGACGGGTCCTAAGACATCAATCGCCCCCTGGTGGACATGCGTAATGATGCGATCAATGTCCTGCGCTTGAATGCGATTCGATTGCATTGTATGCAAGAGCGCATCGGCAGCAGGGTGGGTATGACGGCAAGAGGCATGGTACTTAAAACTGGTTTCTGCACTTGCCCAGCGTGTGCCTAGGCGATCGACTAAGCAATTCGGGTCAGCATCACTTGACATTCCAGCAGCTAAGCCCTGTTTGCCTTCCAAAATGTGCTGCGCTCCCGTAAATCCTCCTTGCGCCAAGTAGGCAGCCATCAATCCCGTTCCGGCAGCGTGCGCGGTATGCAGTTGCTTCGAGTCTGCAGCGTCGCGCAAGAACTCCCAAAGGCCAGCCGATTGGGTGCCTGCAGAACCAAATGCATGCAGCATTTGCTCCGGGCTGAGTTTTAAGAGGCGGCCTACCGCAGCTGTAGATGCTAAGGAGCCGGCAGTACCTGTGGTGTGAAATGTTTTGTAGTGTGAGCGGCCTAAAAACTCGCCCACACGAATACCGACTTCATAACCCGCGATTGCCGCCGTCAAAAATTCAGTGCCCGAGCGACCCAGTGCTTGCGCGCAAGCCAGTGCTGGAGAGAACACAACGGTCGCTGGATGAAATACCGAGCTATTGTGTAAATCGTCTTGCTCAACCACATGCGATGCCGCTGCATTGGACATCGCCGCTAAATAGGGACTACTGCTGCTACGGTGAACCAGGATTTCCGATGGGCCGCTACTTGGCCCCATTTGCTCTACAAAGCCGGTCAGGATTTCGACTGGGGCAGCGCCTTTGCCAGCAACGGCAGAGCCAAACCAATCCACCAGCAAGTCTTCGCCGCGGCGCATAACTTCTTCTGGAATATCAGATGGTTTAAGTGTTGCCGCAAAGTCGGCCAATACCTTGGAGTAATGAATCGCGCTCATCTTAATTAAGCACCGCAGTGGCTTGCATGGTTAACCACCCTTCGTGATCCTGCGCCCAGACACGAATGGTCTTGCCACTGGGGTCAAGTGCCAAGTCTGGGGTGGCTGAAACAGTAAAGGGATTGATGTCAAAGCTTGGCCGGATTGCACGAAACTCAAAGCGTTTCAATGTAGACCCCGGAATGGATTGGCGTACTAAGTCAACCAAGAGGGTTGCAATCAAAGGACCATGGACGATGAGGCCTGGATAGCCTTCCACTTCGGTGACGTAGCGCCGATCGTAATGAATGCGATGGCCATTAAAGGTGAGGGCGGAATAACGGAACAGTAAGACATCATCCGGATGGATGGTCTTAGTCCAAGTGGCATCGGTTGGCGCTGGAGTGGGTGCAACCGGCTTGTCATCAGGCGCAGGCGCATCACGGTAGACAATGTCGTGCTCTTCCGTCAAGGCAATGCCCGCTGCATTGCTAATTTCATGGCGGACTAGAACAAAGATTAAGTCACCGGTACGACCTGATTTATGGCTAACCGATTGGATCGTGGAGGTGCGCTCAATTGCATCACCGACTACCAGCGGCTTAATCCATTCAAGGCGACCACCAGCCCACATGCGGCGCGGCAGAGGTACTGGCGGCAAAAACCCACCCCGCTTGGGGTGACCGTCTGGACCAATTTCCGATTGGCGGGCATGGGGTAAAAAATAAAGCCAGTGCCACAGTTCGGGTAAGAAAGTCCCCGTCGTTGGCATTGGGTCAGGTCGATCCAATGTGGCTGAGAGCGCTCTGACTGGCGCAGCAGTTACGGTATCGAGGATGGATTCGGATTTACCAATCCATTCCTGCAAGTGTTTAATGGTTTGATCTTCGATTCGCATCACCCT
>JBIILR010000143.1:0-3915 GCA_044338365.1 Polynucleobacter sp.
CGTGGCATGGAAGTGGTATCAACAGGAAAAGCCATTTCCGTCCCCGTTGGCCCAGCAACACTCGGCCGCATTATGGACGTTTTAGGCCGCCCTATTGACGATGCGGGCCCGATTGCAACCCAAGAGCGCCGCGCAATTCACCAGCCAGCACCAAAGTTTGACGAATTGTCACCATCGGTTGACTTGTTAGAAACCGGCATTAAGGTGATCGACTTGGTTTGCCCATTCGCTAAGGGCGGTAAGGTTGGTCTCTTCGGCGGCGCGGGCGTGGGTAAAACCGTCAACATGATGGAATTGATTAACAACATTGCGAAGCAGCACTCGGGCTTGTCCGTGTTTGCCGGTGTTGGTGAGCGCACTCGTGAGGGTAACGATTTCTATCACGAAATGAAAGAATCCAACGTTGTCGATAAGGTGGCAATGGTATTTGGTCAGATGAATGAGCCCCCTGGTAACCGTTTGCGCGTTGCTTTAACTGGCCTCACCATGGCCGAAGCTTTCCGTGATGAAGGCCGTGACATTCTCTTCTTCGTGGATAACATTTACCGCTACACGCTGGCAGGTACTGAGGTATCCGCGCTACTAGGCCGTATGCCTTCTGCAGTAGGCTACCAGCCAACGCTTGCTGAAGAAATGGGTAAATTGCAAGAGCGCATTACCTCAACCAAAACCGGTTCGGTAACATCGATTCAGGCGGTTTATGTTCCAGCCGATGACTTAACCGATCCATCGCCCGCAACGACCTTCTTGCATTTGGATTCCACAGTCGTGTTATCACGCGACATTGCTGCCTTGGGTATTTACCCAGCGGTTGATCCGCTAGACTCTACTAGCCGCCAGCTTGATCCACAAGTGGTTGGTCAAGAGCACTATGAGGTGGCGCGTAACGTACAAATGACATTGCAGCGCTATAAAGAGTTGCGTGACATTATTGCGATTTTGGGTATGGACGAATTGTCGCCAGACGATAAGTTGGCCGTTGCCCGTGCCCGTAAGATTCAGCGTTTCTTGTCCCAGCCCTTCCACGTGGCCGAAGTATTTACTGGATCACCAGGAAAATACGTGCCTCTGAAAGAGACCATTCGCGGCTTTAAGATGATTGTAAGTGGCGAGTTGGATCATTTGCCAGAGCAGGCGTTCTATATGGTGGGCTCAATTGATGAGGCCATTGAGAAAGCCAAGAAGCTTTAATCGAACACCAAGGAAACCATGGCTACCATTCGCGTCGATGTTGTTAGTGCGGAGCAATCCATCTTTAGTGGAGAGGCAAAGTTTGTTGCCCTCCCCGGAGAAAATGGTGAGCTCGGTATTTTGCATGGGCACACCCCGTTAATCACGCGCATTCGTCCTGGTTCAGTACGCATTGAAAAGGCCGATGGCGATGAAGAATTTGTTTTCGTAGCGGGCGGCTATTTAGAAGTGCAGCCCGATCACGTCACTGTGCTGGCCGATACTGCTATCCGCGGCCATGATTTAGATGAGGCCAAAGCACTCGAGTCAAAACAGCGCGCCGAAGAGGCCATGCAAAATCGAAGCAGCGATTTTGATTTGGCCCTAGCGCAGTCTGAATTTGCCATGGCTGCTGCACAGTTAGCAGCGATTGCCCGGTTTCGTCGCAAAAAATAAGCCTTCACCACATGCTGCTAAACGATCGGTTTATTAAGGCCTGTCTCGGACAGCCGGTTGATCGCACGCCACTTTGGCTAATGCGTCAAGCTGGGCGCTATCTCCCCGAATACAATGCAACGCGGGCAAAGGCGGGCAGTTTTTTAGACTTAGCCAAAACACCCGCCTATGCAACCGAAGTTACCCTTCAGCCCTTGGATCGCTATCCATTGGATGCGGCTATTTTATTTTCTGATATTTTGACGATCCCCGATGCGATGGGGCTCGGATTGCAATTTACGGCTGGCGAGGGCCCCAGTTTCCAGCACCCGCTGCGCACAGAAGCAGACGTTAAAAAGTTACGCGTTGCCGATATGGGTGAGTTGACCTACGTTTTTGATGCCGTATCTGAAATACGTAAAGCATTAATTCAGGATGGTAAGCAACGCGTGCCCTTGATTGGTTTTTCAGGTAGTCCTTGGACTTTGGCGTGCTACATGATTGATGGCTCGAGCGCGGATGAATTTCGCCACGCCAAGACCATGATGTTTGATCGCCCCGATCTATTGGAGCGTATTCTCGAGATCAATATTCAGTCCGTTGCCGCTTACCTCGCTGAGCAAGTCAAAGCGGGTGCGCAGGCGCTGATGATCTTTGATACCTGGGGCGGTATGCTGCCAGATGGTTGGTACCAGCAGGTATCCTTGGCCGCGATGCAAAAAGTAATTGCCCTGCTCCCTAGAGAGCATGAGGGCCAACGCATCCCAGTGATTATTTTCACCAAGGGCGGCGGCCTGTGGATTGATGACATGGCCAAGATTGGCGCAGACGCTATTGGGCTGGATTGGACTATTTCTCTGAGCCGAGCTCGCAAAGCGCTCTTGGCGGCGGGCAAGCCCCTGGCCATCCAAGGAAATTTAGACCCCTTAATTCTGTTTTCCAGCCCCGAGAAAATTGCCCAAGAGGCAGGTAAGCTACTCGCCGACTTAGCGAGCGCACCCGCACTCAAACCAGGACTGCATTCTCTAGATGGCCACGTTTTTAATCTCGGCCATGGGATTTCCCAATTCACCCCACCCGAAAGCGTCACTGCGCTAGCCCAGGCGGTTATTCAGCAGTCGCAAAAGCTACGCCGATAATCCCGATTGGCGACGTAAAGAAGCGTTTATTTGCATACTTACCTCGGGTTATGCACAGTCGGTAGTAAAAAGATTAATTCAGTGGGATTGGGGTTAATTTTCAATTAACTTGTCCATATCAAGAGATAAGCCGCTGATTTTATTGGATTTTAGATAAGCCAGTTAAAAAGAGCATTCTTGGTGCATTTCAAGGTGAAAATAGCAAAAAGCGCCATAAACAAATGATATCCACAGACTTATCCACAGAAGAGCACCAGGGCAATGCCAATACGGCGTCACCGCATTGCTATGTGCAGGTCGTGCTCGATAAGCCACTGGTTCAAGGCTTTGATTACATCTGGGATAGCGTTGCATTGGGCGGTGCGCCCGAGCCAGGCCAATTGGTAGAGGTGCCCTTTGGCAGAATAAATACGGTCGGCATAGTAATAAAAGTGAGTAATCACTCAGATTATGAGCATTCTAAATTAAAGAAAGTTAGTCAGCGCGCCCCACTACCCCCGCTAGATAGTAAGACATTGCATATGCTCAACTTTGCTAGCCAGTACTACTTCAGCACCTTGGGTGAAATTGCCTTGCCATCAATACCAGCCTATTGGAAAAAACCAAAGAAATGGCAAGCACTCGAGCAGCAATCGCGCAATACGGAAAGGCCTGGGAAAAAAACCAGCAAGAAGGCAGCAGCTCAAGCAGGGCAAATTAAGCCAACGACGCTTTCAGGGATTCAAAAAGACCAGCTCAATCCAGAGCAAGTGAGCGCGCTAAAGCATTTAATTGGCGATGCCAGTGGCGCCCAAACCTATCGCACCATCGTATTGCAAGGCAAGACAGGCTCCGGAAAAACCGCCGTTTACCTAAACTGGATTAAAGAGGTGTTGCAAAGCGATGATGCTCAAGCCTTGATATTGGTTCCTGAGATTAATCTCACGCCGCAACTTGAAAAGCGCGTTGCAGAATTTTTCCCAGAAAAGCGCATTGCTGTCATGCATAGTGGCTTATCTGAAAAGCGCCGCGGCATCGCATGGCAAGAAACCACCCTGGGCAAGACCCAGATTATTTTAGGTACGCGTTTGGCTGCGCTTGCAGCAATACCCAATTTGAAAGCAATCGTGGTGGACGAAGAGCATGACGCATCCTATAAGCAGCAGGAAGGAACGCGTTACTCAGCTAGAGA
>JBIILR010000032.1:0-12841 GCA_044338365.1 Polynucleobacter sp.
AGGCATTCGTCACGTCGCTAGCGTTCTTGCACAGCGACTCGATTCCGAGCATGCAGCGCAGCACCGCATCATGGAGTGCCTTGGTCAAGTCTTATGGGAATCCCAGCGGGATGGTGGGCAACTGAGCCCTGAAAAATACCTACTGGCATTAAAACAACTGATTTAATTTACGACAGCGTGGCAATCGCAGCACGAATAGCCTGCGGCAACTCCAATGCATCCTGGCGGCGAATTTTTAAAACGGCATCGGTCGTATCTCGCAGGCGATTCGACCAAGCCGATCCTGGAAAAAACGCATCATCCTCAAAGCGGGGAATCACATGCCAGTGGATGTGGGGTACTTGATTGCCAAGTGCTGCTAGATTGATTTTTTTTGGATGCATTACCGAGCGTACCGCACCCTCAACCGCAAATACCAAGTTCATTAATAAATCTCGCTCACCGTAGCTCAGCTGGCTCATTTCGGCAAGGTGCCGATTCCAGATCACGCGGCAAAAACCAGGCAAATCAGGATCATTCACCAAAACAACACGGCAATCATCGCCACGCCAAATCAGCGTACCGCCTTCTTCCGAACATAAAACGCAATTCACCATGGCGCCAATGTATACGAAAACAGCGCCAAAGTCACCCTTCTGGGGCAAACTTGGCGCTGCGATACTGCCGCAACCAGTGTGTTGTGGCTGCTTAGTGGAACTGCTCTTCTTCGGTTGAGCCAGTCAATGCAGTTACGGAAGACTTACCACCCTGAATTACGGTAGTAACGTCATCGAAGTAACCGGTTCCAACTTCTTGTTGATGCGATACAAAGGTATAGCCGCGATCCCGGGCTGCAAACTCCGGCTCTTGAACCTTCTCAACGTAGGCCGTCATACCGCGCTTGGTATAGTCTTGCGCCAAATCAAACATGTTGTACCACATCGAGTGGATACCAGCCAGCGTAATAAATTGATACTTGTAGCCCATTGCGCCCAACTCGCGTTGGAATTTAGCAATCGTTGCATCGTCGAGGTTTTTCTTCCAGTTGAACGAGGGTGAGCAGTTGTATGCCAACATCTTGCCGGGGAACTTGGCACGAATCGCTTCCGCAAACTTACGCGCAAAATCCAAATCTGGCGTGCCAGTTTCACACCACACCATATCTGCATAGGCGGCATACGCTAAACCGCGCGAGATTGCCTGATCCAGACCCTTCCGCGTTTTATAGAAGCCTTCTGGGGTCCGCTCGCCAGTTAAAAATCGCTTGTCGTTTTCATCGTAGTCGGATGTCAATAAGTCCGCTGCTTCTGCGTCGGTACGCGCCAGAATAATCGTCGGAACGCCCATCACGTCTGCTGCCAAACGCGCTGATACCAATTTCTGCACTGACTCGGTTGTGGGCAAGAGAACCTTACCGCCCAAGTGGCCGCATTTTTTTACGGACGACAGTTGGTCTTCAAAGTGAACACCAGCAGCACCTTGCTTGATTAATGCTTTACTGAGTTCGTAGGCGTTCAATACGCCACCAAAGCCCGCTTCTGCATCAGCAACAATGGGTGCATAGTAGTCAATGTAGCCCTTATCACCCGGATTAATGCCCTTTGCCCACTGAATTTGGTCGGCGCGCTCAAACGAGTTGTTTATACGCTCTACCATCTTCGGCACTGAGTCAACCGGATACAAGGATTGATCGGGGTACATTGCCGCATACGAATTACCGTCTGCAGCCACTTGCCAGCCTGATAAGTAGATGGCTTTGATGCCTGCTTTGACCTGTTGCATTGCTTGCCCACCGGTTAGCGCGCCCAAGCAATTGACATAGGCTTCATTGTTCACTTGATTCCATAGCTTCTCTGCGCCAGCCTTGGCCAAGGAGTACTCAATCCGCAGCGAACCGCGTAAGCGCACTACGTCCTCTGCGGTGTAGCCACGCTTGATGCCATGCCAACGTGGATTGGTATCCCAGTCTTTTTGAATCTTTGCTGCTTCTTCTTTGCGATTGTCCATATTGCTCTCCTTAGATATAAAACAACTGACCAAAAAATGTCGTACTGGACTGGGCCACTTGAATTCAAAGCAGTGACTAAGTCTTATGTCTTATATAAGAGTATAGAGATGCTTGCATTGGTGGCAATAGCAAATTTGCTGCAGAAGTGAAAATAAAAAATCCATTGAATACAATGGATTAGCTTTTATTTATTGCAATATGAAATGAGTTGCCATGAGCTGAAAGCCCTAGCGAAGGTAATCCATAGCGGCTATTTTGCCTATGTAAACTGCTTTTCGTATAGTGAAAAGCTGCTGCTACTGGGTTTTTGGCATCGCCGCGGTGGTGTTGGAAGCCACTACTTTGACAGCAGTCAGAATCAATAGGAGCTGTAAAAAGGCAATGCCAAAGAAAAGAGAATTGGGCTTTCCGGCATCGAGCAAGATCCCAAATAGCAAAGGCCCCACTGCCGCACCAAGATCAATACCGGAGTAGACAATGCCATATACACTGCCCGATACGCCTTGCGGGGTTGAAGAGCGAATCATCATATCGCGCGATGGCGCTGCGATGCCAAGACTGCAGCCAATCATAAAAAAGAGTCCTGGTACAAGTGCAGCGGTAACCCACTCCGCTCCAATTAAGAGGCCGATGATAGCGCAAGCAAATAAGCAAACGCCAACAATGCGATCGGGCATTTTGAGTTTAGCTGCCATGAACCCGCCAAGAATCATTCCTGCCGCACTACCTAAAGCCAATAAGGTGATCGAGAAATTACCCGCAGTTACAGGTATACCGTAAAGCTGATTCAGTGCGCTGGGAGCGAAGGACTGAATGCCCGCCATGGCAATCATGCTGAAGAAAAAGAAGAGCCAGCACAACCAAACGGAGGCCAGTTTCAAAAACGCAAATGCCCCTTGTGGTGCGCGATCGGGATTAGCCTCTTCTACTGCTTTGATTGCACTCGTACGGCGATGTTTAGCATCATCAAATAAGTCACCCCGATTGAACCAAAGCACCAACAATATGAGGGCCTCTAAGACCGCTGCGCAGAGCAAGGCGATTCGCCAATCCGAAAGGGCGGCTATTCCAGCCATAAACACCGGGGCTGCAGCCCACCCTAAATAGCCAGTAACGCCATGGGCTGAATAAGCGTAGGGCAAGCGGGGTGCTGATACCTTATGATTAATTAGGGTGTAATCCACCGGATGAAAGACGCCATTACCGCAACCCGCAATGACTGCACCAAAGACCAGCATGCCATATCCATTACTTTGCGACAGCACGATTGCAGACAGCGCCAGCAATCCAACGCCAGCAAAGAGTATCGGGCGAGCGCCAATGCGGTCGACTAAAAACCCAGAGGCTGCCTGCACGATGCAAGAGACCACAAAGAAAAACGACATCAGGAGGCCGAGCTCTGCATAGCTCAGCGCGAACTCCGTCTTTAGCCACGGAAAGAGTGGCGGCAGAATCAAGTGAAAGAAATGCGAGCTGCCGTGCGCCAAGCTTAATAAACTAATCACTCGGACATCACTGGCACGCGCGCTGGCATGCGTCACATTCATGTACCGAGTTTACTCGCTCTAGAGCCCTGCTGGAATGGCTTTAATGCACTAAGCGGGTAAAGCTAAAGTCGCCTTCTTTATTAAGATCCACTGGAACAACGTCATTGGGACCAAACTTGCCCTCCAAAATCATCTTGGATACGGGATTTTCAATGTATTGCTGTATCGCCCGCTTGAGCGGCCTTGCCCCAAACAAGGGATCAAACCCCACTTCGGCAATTTTGTTCAATGCAGCATCGCTCACTTCCAGCTGCATATCCACCTTGGCCATACGGGCTGCCAAGTTTTTAAGCAGGATCGAGGCAATCGACGCGATGTTCGCTTTATCCAACCCATGGAACACCACAATCTCATCGACGCGGTTTAAAAACTCCGGCCGGAAGTGGGTTTTCAGTTCACCAAAAACCGCCTCCTTAATCTCCGCTTGATTTTTATCCGTCATCGATTGAATCAGGTGTGAACCAATATTGCTGGTCATCACAATCACGGTATTTTTAAAATCGACTGTACGCCCTTGACCGTCAGTTAAGCGGCCATCGTCCAGTACTTGCAGCAGAACATTAAATACGTCCGGATGGGCCTTTTCGATCTCATCAAACAGAATCACGCTGTACGGTTTACGGCGTACCTGTTCCGTAAGATAACCACCTTCTTCGTAACCCACATAACCTGGCGGCGCGCCAATCAAACGAGCAACGCTATGCTTTTCCATAAACTCACTCATATCGATCCGAATTAACCGGTCTTGGCTATCGAATAAGAAAGCGGCCAAAGCCTTACATAGTTCGGTTTTGCCGACGCCGGTAGGGCCAAGGAACATAAAGGAACCATACGGCTTGTTTTCTTCGGAAAGTCCAGCGCGTGAGCGACGAATCGCATCGGATACTGCCCGAATGGCTTCCTCTTGACCCACCACACGCTGATGCAAGTGGTCTTCCATTTTTAAGAGCTTGTCACGCTCACCTTGCATCATTTTCGATACCGGAATACCCGTTGCACGTGATACCACCTCGGCAATCTCTTCCGCGCCCACTTGGGTGCGCAGTAACTTATTCTTAATGGGGCCTGCTTTGCCATCCTTCGCCTCGGCGGCGGCAGCCGATTTAAGTTTTTGTTCTAGCTCAGGCAATTTGCCATACTGCAGCTCAGCGACCTGCTCGAGTTTGCCATCGCGTTGCAGCTTCACGATTTCAGCCTTTATTTTTTCGATCTCCTCTTTGAGATGGGCCGCTCCTAAGGCAGCGCCCTTCTCTGCCTTCCAGATTTCTTCAAGATCGGCGTACTCGGCACCCAAGCGCTTGATTTCATCTTCGATTAATTGCAGGCGCTTTTTAGAAGCATCGTCTTTCTCTTTTTTGACGGCCTCACGTTCGATCTTGAGCTGAATCAATCGCCGATCGAGTTTATCCATCACCTCTGGTTTGGAGTCAAGCTCCATCTTGATGCGAGCGCCTGCCTCATCAATCAGATCAATTGCCTTATCTGGCAAGAATCGGTCAGTAATGTAGCGGTGCGATAACTCGGCAGCCGCCACAATTGCTGGGTCGGTTATCTCAATGCCATGGTGTAGCTCGTAGCGCTCCTGTAAGCCGCGTAAGATCGCGATGGTCGCCTCAACACTGGGCTCATCAACCATGACCTTCTGAAAGCGGCGCTCCAAAGCGGCATCTTTTTCAATGTACTTGCGGTATTCCTCTAAGGTGGTGGCGCCAATGCAATGCAACTCACCGCGTGCTAAGGCAGGCTTGAGCATATTGCCAGCATCCATGGCACCTTCGCCCTTACCGGCGCCAACCATCGTATGAATCTCATCGATAAAGACAATGGTTTGGCCCTCATCCTTAGCGACATCACTCAAGACGGATTTCAGGCGCTCCTCGAATTCACCGCGGTACTTTGCGCCAGCCAATAACAAAGCCATGTCCAATACCAGCACGCGCTTATTCTTGAGGGTCTCTGGCACTTCGCCATTAACAATCCGCTGCGCCAAGCCTTCAACAATCGCTGTTTTACCAACGCCAGGCTCACCAATCAATACGGGATTGTTTTTGCCGCGCCGCTGCAATATTTGAATGGTGCGGCGAATTTCATCATCGCGCCCAATCACCGGATCCAGTTTACCCATACGGGCACGCTCGGTTAAATCGAGGGTGTACTTTTTCAGTGCTTCACGCTGCCCTTCTGCATCGGCACTATTGACGGACTCCCCGCCACGCACCAAATCAATGGCTGCCTCGAGCGCTTTACGGGTGAGGCCACATTCCCTCGCCAGCTTACCGAGCTCACCTTTGTCGTCGGCGACAACTAATAAAAACAACTCGCCCGCAATAAATTGGTCGCCCCGCTTATTGGCCTCTTTTTCAGTCAAATTCAGCCAATTCGCCAGATCTCGCCCAACCTGAACTTCGCCGCTACCCTGCACCTCTGGCAGCGCTGCAATCATCTTCTCCGCGCCCTTTTCGAGGCTCGCCACATTGACTCCAGCACGCGTCAATAAACTACGTACGCCACTGTCTTGTTGTTTGAGCATCGCCAGTAATAAATGGGCTGGCTCAATGTACTGGTTGTCTTTGCCTACAGCCAAGCTTTGCGCATCGCTCAAGGCTTCTTGAAATTTAGTGGTTAACTTATCGATTCTCATGTTGCGTCCTATTGAATGGGATTGCGCCAATCGGAATGGCATTTGGCATTCGATACGGCTTCTTTCATTAGAATATTAGGGCAATATCCCGAATTTCAAGCATTATTGAGTGGATAAATCCGATTTGACCTGGCTTGTTTACCTCTTGGAGTGTGCTGATGGCAGTTTGTATGCCGGCATTACCAATCGGCTTGAACACCGCCTAAACGCCCACAATGCTGGTACGGGGGCACGCTATACCCGATCTAGACTACCTGTAACCCTGTTAGCCACCCAGGAACACCCAGACCGATCAGAGGCATCTAAAGCAGAGCTGAAGTTAAAGCGCCTGCCCCGAGCTAAGAAACGGGCTTTTTTTGATTCCAGCGCGTAGCAGCTGCATCATCGGTTGTGCGTGCATCGACCCAACGCCCACCCTCCGGTGTGTCTTCTTTCTTCCAAAACGGCGCTGCGGTTTTTAGGTAGTCCATGATGAACTCGCAGGCCGAAAAGGATTCACCGCGGTGCGCACTCGTCACTGCCACCAGCACAATTTGATCGGCTGGCATTAAGGGTCCAATTCGGTGAATCACGAGCGCATCGCGAATATCCCAGCGCGCTTTTGCTTGATTAACAATGTCTTCTAATGCTTTTTCCGTCATTCCCGGATAGTGCTCCAGGGTCATGGCATTGACCGTACTACCCTCGTTCATATCGCGAACCGTACCCACAAATGAAGTAATCGCACCAACCTGCAGATCGCCATTACGCAAGTTTGCAATCTCAGTGGTGAGATCAAAATCCGCCTGCTGAATACGAATCGCCATCTTAGCCGCCCGTAACCGGTGGGAAAAAAGCCACTTCGGCACCATCTACCAATTCCGCCGAAGAATTAACCATCTGGTGATTGAGGGCGCATCGCAATACTTTGCCCTCACCCAAGACCTCGTCCCAGATGCCGCCGCGCAATCGCAGATGGACACGCAAATCATCAACCGTACGAACAGATGCCGTCAATTCAATTGCCTCTTGATCCAGCCCAAGGGTTTCTCGTATAGAGGCGAAGTAGCGCAGTTGCAGTTTCATGACTAAATCGTAATCCGATTAGCTCAGCAATGCTGAAAATGGAATGTAAGGCACAAGATCGCCTTTAGTAATTGCTTGTCTTGGGGCACAATCCACTAGGCCATCCCCCCATGCTGCACTGGTTAGCACCCCTGAGCTTTGATTGGGGTACAAATCAAGTCCGCCGTCACTATTGATTTTCACGCGCAAGAATTCATTACGGCGATCGGCTTTGAGCCAATCAAAATCAGCGCGCATGTTGTAGGCTTGGGAAGAGGATGCGTCCCTTCCCTGCAATCGCAAGATAAAGGGGCGCACAAACAAAAGAAATGTAACAAAGCTCGATACGGGATTGCCGGGCAAACCAATAAACCAAGTAGACCTCCCTGGATTAGATTCCTTGCGCACTGATCCAAATGCAAGGGGCTTACCGGGTTTAATGGCAATCTGCCATAAATTGAGTTCGCCTTCTGCAGTGACGGCTGGCTTAATGTGGTCTTCTTCGCCAACCGAGACCCCGCCAGAGGTAATGATCAAATCATGGTTCTGACTGGCTTGCCGTAAGGCGGCGCGCGTCGCCTCGAGTCGATCTGGCACGATGCCCAAATCAGTCGCATCGCAACCCAAGGCTTTAATGCAGGCCAGCAAGGTATCGCGATTCGAGTTATAGATGCCACCCGGCTTCAATGGTTCGCCTGGAAGCGATAGTTCATCCCCGGTAAAAAAAGCAGCGACACGTACCCGGCGTTTCACGGGCAAGTGGGTTAAACCGGCCGAGGCGGCAACGCCAAGTTCTTGCGGGCGCAATAGGCAGCCTGCCCTTAAAGCGACATTGCCGGCGCTTAAATCTTCGCCGCGCTTACGTATCCACTGCCCCACTACAGGGGATGTCGAAATCGAAACCGCGTCAGGCTTAGCGGGGTCGATAGTGCAATCTTCCTGCATCACCACCGCATCGGCACCCTGAGGTATGGGTGCTCCCGTAAATATTCGGGCTGCTGTCCCGCTCTGGAGTTCAGTGCCTATTGAGCCAGCTGGAATACGCTGTCCTACTCTAAGCGTCCCAGAATGCGCTGCCAGATCCGCCACCCTAATTGCATAGCCATCCATCGATGTGTTGTCTAGCGGCGGAACATCAACCAAGCTCACTACATCTTCCGCTAAGACACGCCCGAGGGCTGCTTGCATTGCAAGCAACTCCACCTCAGAAACAGAAACGGCTGGTGCAAGCAATTGCTCGCGTGCCTGCGCTGCCGTCAACATCGGTGGCTTGGTCATGGCAGGCTTAAGAAACGTGCTGAACAATAAATTGCTTCACCACGCCAAGGTCTGCCGGAATGGATTCGACCCGCTGGGGCAGTGATTTGATGTCTTTAAATGCGGGTGGGCATTCGGCGGGGCGGCCAAGTGCCTCTTGAATCGTTTCTTCGAACTTAATCGGCAACGCAGTCTCCAGCACCAGCATCGGAATATTCTTTTGCAAATACTCGCGCGCTACTTTTACACCGTCTGCCGTATGGGTATCAATCATCACACCATACCTGCCATCCACATCCTGAATGGTCTTCAGGCGATCAGCATGGGTGCTTCGGCCCGAGGCAAAACCAAACTGCTGCATCGTAGCGTAAGCAGGGTCATTCGATAAATCAAAGCCACCGGTTTCTTCCACTTGCTTAAAGAGGGCCGCTGTGCGCTTGCCGTCTTGCGAAAGCAAATCAAAAACAAAGCGCTCAAAATTACTGGCTTTGGAAATATCCATCGATGGGCTCGAGGTATGCAAGGTTTCAGCCGACTTACGCGCGCGATATATCCCTGTTCGAAAGAATTCATCGAGCACATCGTTTTCATTGGTGGCAACCACTAAGCGCTCAATCGGCAAGCCCATCATGCGGGAAATGTGCCCCGCACAGACATTACCAAAATTACCCGAAGGAACGGTGAAGGATACCTTTTCAGAACTGGATTTCGTGGCCAGCAAATAACCTTGAAAGTAATACACCACCTGCGCAAGGACGCGCCCCCAATTAATCGAATTGACTGTACCAATCTGGTATTTGGCTTTGTATGCCAAATCGTTACTGACGGCTTTGACAATATCTTGGCAGTCATCAAACACACCATCTACGGCAAGATTAAAGATATTGGGATCTTGCAGGGAATACATTTGCGCCGACTGAAAGGCGCTCATCTTCCCTTTAGGGGAAAGCATAAACACCCGGACACCTGCCTTACCGCGCATAGCATATTCAGCGGCGCTACCCGTATCACCGGAGGTGGCGCCCAATATATTGAGATGCTGATCCGCGCGGCGCAGTGCATATTCGAACAAATTGCCCAGTAGCTGCATGGCCATGTCTTTAAATGCCAAAGTAGGGCCGTTCGATAAACTGAGCAAACCAATGCGCGTACCGCCCTCTTCACCCAGCCAGTGAAGCGGCGTAATGTCACTCGCTTTATCTTCAGGGCGGCCATTGCTATACACAGCAGCGGTATAGGTTTTACGCAACAATGCGCGCAAATCGCCCTCTGGTATATCGGGGCAATACAAACTCAACACTTCAAACGCTAAATCTGCATAAGAAAGCCCGCGCCAGGAATCCAATTGGGCTGGCGTTACTTTCGGATATTGGACTGGTAAATAAAGTCCGCCATCAGGAGCTAATCCCCCCAACAGAATTTCAAGAAACGATTGCTCTGGACTATTGCCGCGGGTCGACTGATAACGCATGGTGATTTAGGATAAATTTTCGAGGCGAATTTTAACGATCTCACCAACGACGGTTTTCAGATCCTGAATATCGGTAATCGCTGCCAACATATTCTTTTCCTTCGTTTCGTGCGTCAGCATGACAAGGTCAGTTTGACTCTCGCCTTCATCGGCCTCTTTTTGCAAGAGCGCGTCGATCGAAACACCATGCGATGCCAATATTTTTGTGATGTCTGCCAACACCCCAGCTTGATCCGCAACCCGCAAACGCAAGTAGTAGCTGGTGGTGATTTCACCGATGGGCAAAACGACGGTATCGCGCACGGCATCGGGCTGGAATGCCAAATGCGGCACTCGGTTTTCGGGATCGGCCGTCATTAAACGGGTGACGTCCACTAAATCGGCAATTACGGCCGAAGCGGTTGGCTCCGAGCCGGCACCTTTGCCGTAGTAAAGCGTGGTACCAACCGCATCACCATAAACCTGAACCGCATTCATGGCGCCCTCCACATTGGCAATCAAGCGCTTGCTTGGTATCAAGGTTGGATGGACCCGCAGCTCAATTCCTGATTTTGTTTTCTTGGTAATACCGAGCAACTTGATTCGATAACCCAGTTGTTCCGCGTATTTAATATCGGTTGCCGCTAAGTTCGTGATGCCTTCTACATAAGCCTTATTGAATTGCATGGGGATGCCAAATGCAATCGCGCTCATGATGCTGACCTTGTGGGCGGCATCAATGCCTTCAATATCAAATGTCGGATCCGCCTCAGCGTAACCCAAGCGCTGCGCCTCCTTTAAAACAGTTGCAAAATCAGAGCCTTTGTCGCGCATCTCCGACAAAATGAAATTGGTAGTGCCATTAATAATGCCGGCAATCCATTCGATTCGATTCGCAGTCAACCCTTCGCGCAAGGCTTTGATGATCGGTATGCCGCCTGCAACCGCAGCTTCAAACGCCACCATCACACCCTTTGCATGCGCTGCCTTAAAGATTTCATTGCCGTGCACCGCAATTAAGGCTTTATTGGCTGTAACAACGTGCTTACCTGCAGCGATGGCTTCGAGCACCAAATCCTTCGCAATCCCATAACCGCCAATCAACTCAACCACGATATCGATCTCGGGGTTTGCAATTACTGCACGGGCATCACTAACAACCTGAGCGTGATCACGAACGAGCTCCTTGGCGCGCTCCACATTGAGATCGGCAACCGTGTGAATGCGGATACCGCGACCAGCACGGCGCAGAATCTCATCTTGATTGCGTTCGAGGACCGTGAAAACGCCCCCACCAACGGTTCCAATGCCTAATAGACCAACTTGAATCGGCTTCATGATGCCTTTGTAGCGAGTGATGCAGTGGCTGTCTTGCCATGCTTTTGACGATAACGCTCCAGAAAGCGTGCAAAGCGGCCAATGGCATCTTTGAGCACATCTTCATGGGGTAAGAAAACAATCCGGAAGTGGTCCGGCTTTATCCAATTAAAGCCCGATCCCTGAACCATTAATACTTTCTCTTCGCGCAGCAAGTCGGCGATGAATTCCTGATCGTCCACAATCGGATACATCTCGGGGTCCAATTTAGGAAACAAGTACAGCGCCGACTTTGGCTTGACGCAACTGACTCCAGGGATGGCGGTAATCAATTCCCAAGCAAGATCGCGTTGCCGAGCTAAGCGCCCTCCTTTAGTAACCAGATCATTGATGCTTTGATAGCCCCCCAACGCGGTTTGAATTGCGTACTGTCCGGGAACATTGGCGCACAGTCGCATCGAGGACAGCATGTTTAATCCCTCAATGTAATCCTTGATGCGTGACTTATCCCCCGAAACCACCATCCAGCCTGAGCGGTAGCCGCAGGAGCGGTAATTTTTAGACAGTCCATTAAAGGTAATGATGACGACATCGGATGACAATGAGGCGAGGGAAACGTGCTGCTCCTCGTCATACAGCATCTTGTCGTAGATTTCATCAGCAAAGAGAAGGAGTCCATGCTCGCGCGCGATTTGTGTGAGCTCGGTCAGTACTGCCTTGGAATAAATCGCCCCCGTTGGATTGTTTGGATTGATCATCACAATCGCTTTGGTGCGCGTGGTAATTTTGGAGCGCAAGTCGGCCAAGTCCGGCGCCCACTCTTTTGATTCGTCACACAAATAATGTTTGGGAGTTCCGCCCGATAAACTGACGGCGGCCGTCCACAGCGGATAATCCGGCGCAGGAACTAAAACCTCATCGCCATTATTGAGTAGTGCGTTCATCGCGAGCACGATCAATTCCGAGACACCGTTACCCGTATAAATATCATCTAAAGTGACGCCCTGAATGCCTTTTTCTTGGCAGTACTGCATGATTGCTTTGCGGGCTGCGAAAATGCCTTTGGAATCGGAATAAGCAGAGGCATTGCTTAAATTTCGGATCATGTCGAGCTGAATTTCTTCAGGGGGATCAAATCCAAACACCCCAACATTGCCGATGTTCAGCTTGATAATTTTGTGACCCTCTTCCTCCATGCGCTGAGCAAGCTCAAGGACGGGTCCACGAATGTCATAACAAACGTCATTTAGCTTTTCAGACTTTAGGATCGGTTTCACGGTGGTTTTTGTAAATACTGATAAATTGGTAAGGGTTAAGTACTTGAAAACTAGGAAAAAAGCGACTAGTTATAATTTACTCAATTATGACAGAGCGCACACGTGAAACTCCATTCTGATACCCCTCTTGGCATCAATACGATAACCGGCTACGGCAAGGACTACATTGAGGTCAACCGGGTGCCCTACCACCATGCGGTCTTAGTTGGGCCGAGCGGTGAAATTGCCCAATGGGGAGCGTCTTCGTTTGCCGCCCTAGACCCCAGTCACTTTGCCCAAATAGCCGATCTAAAGCCAGAACTGGTGATTTTTGGTAGCGGG
>JBIILR010000145.1:0-3893 GCA_044338365.1 Polynucleobacter sp.
GTCATATCAAAGTCGTATTCATTCATGCGCTTTTGATGCAAGGCAAAGTCACTGGTCCGCACATCCACCTTGATACCTAATTTTTCTAAATTGCGGACATAGGATGAGATCACCCGCAAAAAGAAGGGGCCATCTTCAACCATCTCAAAGCGAAATGGTTCGCCTTTGGCATTGCGCAGGGCGCCATCGCGGTACGTCCAGCCAGCTTGCGCCAACAAGTCACGCGCCTTGAGTAAATTTTGGCGCAGGCTACTCGGTTCTACAGTGGTAGGGGGCGGCGGCATCGGCATAAACACCGCATCCGGAACCGCTTGCGGGAATTGCGCTTTGAGTTTTTGGAGTAGCTTTAACTCATCTCCCTCGGGTTTAGCTGGCCCATCAAAATTAGCGCTGAGGTCGCTATTCATGAAGTAACTATTGATGCGGCCATATTGATCGTAAAAGAGTTGGCGGTTGAGCCACTGAAAATCCAGCGCATAACCCAGGGCCTGGCGAACGCGCTCATCCTGAAACAAGGGTCTGCGTATATTGACGGCAAAGCCTTGCATGCCGGCGCCATTGTGATTGATGAATGCCTTCTTTAATAAGGTGCCGTTATTGAATTTAGGTCCCACATAACTCTTGGCCCAATTTTTAGCGCGGTACTCGACCAAGGCATCAAACTCACCCGCTTTAAATGCCTCTAAACGTACCGCATCGTCGGCATACAGTTTGTAATGAATGCGATCAAAATTGAAAAAGCCGACCCGGACATTAACGGCTTTACCGTCCCGATCACCCCAATAGTTTGGGTTGCGCTTGTACACCATCGTCTTGCCAGCACGATAGGACTCAATCACATATGGGCCACTCCCAATCGGATGTTCAAACGCCAACTTATCAAACGGGATGATCGTGCCATCGGGCTTTTTGCCCCATGCCCGCGAGAAGATCGGCAGGCCGCCCACCATCACTGGCAACTCACTATTAGGCTCTTTAAAGTCAAAGCGAATCACGCGCTCGGACACTACGACAGCTTGCTTTACATCGGCATAAACCGTTCTAAATTGCGGATTGGCCAATTTACTCATCAAGGTGTCAAAGCTGTGCTTGACGTCTGCCGCCAAAATGGGCGTGTCATCGGAAAAACGAGCCTCAGGCCGAATCCGAAAGACAACCGACATCTTGTCGGCTGCGACTGCAATGTCCTCTGCAATCAAACCATAAGCACTTGATACCTCATCGGCACTCCCCACTGCTAAGGACTCAAACATCAACTGCGAAACGCCAGGGGCCGTCACACCCCGCAAGGTAAATGGGTTGAACTTATCAAAACTGGTGCGGCGATCGGGGTTGGGAAGCACTAAAGTGCCCCCTCGCGACGCATTGGGGTTGACGTAATCAAAGTGGGCAAAGCCATCGGCGTACTTGGGTTTGCCATATTGGGCGATGCCTTGGGCAGCATGTGCCTTATCCCCTAAGCCAATTGCTCCTAATAACAGCAGGACTGCCATTGGGCCAACATAAGTCCGAACAAAAGGCATGAGTAAGGGCAGGTAGCGATCCATATGCCACAATTGTAGATAGCAAATCACATTTGAAGCAAAGGATCACATCATGGGCTTTTTATCGGGCAAACGGATTTTAATCACCGGCCTCCTCTCAAACCGCTCCATTGCCTATGGCATTGCCAAGGCCTGCCACCGCGAAGGGGCTGAATTAGCCTTTACTTATGTAGGTGAACGCTTTAAGGAGCGTACGGTCGACTTTGCCAATGAATTCAATTCCAAGCTGATTTATGACTGCGACGTGGGCAGCGATGAGCAAATTACGGCGCTATTTACCGATCTGGCCAAAACCTGGCCCCAGTTTGACGGCTTTGTGCATGCCATTGGCTTTGCCCCGCGCGAAGCCATTGCTGGCGACTTTTTAGATGGCCTCAGTCGCGAAGGCTTCAAGATTGCCCACGATATCTCGGCCTACAGCTTTCCAGCAATGGCAAAAGCAGCGCTGCCGATGCTCAAGCCCAATGGTGCGCTGCTAACTTTGACCTATCTAGGTTCGATGCGCAATGTACCCAACTACAACACCATGGGCTTAGCTAAGGCATCCCTGGAAGCATCGGTCCGCTACCTTGCTGGATCACTCGGCCCTAAAGGCATTCGGGTGAACGGTATTTCAGCAGGGCCCATCAAAACCTTGGCTGCCTCTGGCATCAAGGACTTTAGCAAAATTCTGAGCGCGGTCGAAGCCACTGCGCCACTGCGCCGCAATGTCTCGATTGATGATGTTGGTAATGCAGCCTCCTTCTTGATGTCGGATCTTGCCAATGGCATTACCGCGGAAATTATTTACGTCGACAACGGCTTTAGCCAAGTCGTTGGTGGTATGGACGAGGCTTGAAGGTTCCGCTTACCGAGGCCCTGTGGTTTTGGGCTAAGCTAGGCTTTATTAGCTTTGGTGGGCCTGCAGGTCAAATCGCAGTTCTGCATACTGAGTTAGTTGAAAAGCGCCGCTGGATTTCGGAACGGCGCTTTTTACATGCGCTGAACTATTGCATGCTGCTGCCTGGGCCCGAGGCGCAGCAATTGGTGACTTACATCGGCTGGCTAATGCACCGCAGTATTGGTGGTATTTTGGCCGGAGTCCTCTTCGTACTGCCTTCCTTATTGATCCTGATTGGGTTGGGCTGGGTCTATCTGACGTTTGGTCAGACCCCCTGGATCACCGCCCTCTTTTTTGGCATCAAACCTGCAGTGACTGCCATCGTCTTGTACGCCGCCCTCAAGATTGGTCGACGAGCGCTTGCGCACCGGGCCCTGTGGTTTATTAGCAGCCTCTCGTTTATTGCCATCTTTGTTTTTAATGTTCCCTTTCCAATCATTGTGATCTGCGCCGCCCTGATTGGTGTTTGGGGCGGGAAAAAATACCCCGCTATTTTTAGCCCGAAGACCCACACTGCTGATGCTGTCAGTACGCAGGGAAGTAGCGATGCCATCATTGGCGATAGCACACCCACTCCAGAGCATGCCATTTTTAATCTTCGCAGCTCGCTGAAAAAGGGCGTTGTGGGCGCGCTGTTATGGGCCCTGCCGATTACTCTTCTCATTCTCTTTTTTGGCTGGAAAGCCCTCTACCCCCAACTGGCCTGGTTTTTCACCAAAGCTGCTTTACTTACCTTTGGTGGTGCCTATGCAGTACTGCCCTATGTCTATCAGGGCGCAGTCGAACACTACCAGTGGGTTACCGCGAGTCAAATGATCGATGGACTCGCCTTAGGTGAGGCAACGCCCGGGCCGCTCATTATGGTGCTGGCATTTGTTGCTTATATTGCAGGGCACGTTCAAGCAACGCTCGGGCCGGATATGGCTTTTTGGAGTGGCGCTGTAGCGGCGTGCATTGCCACCTGGTTTACTTTTTTACCGTCCTTTTTATTTATCTTGATTGGCGGCCCATTGATTGAGTCCACCCATGGCAAGCTAGGCTTTACTGCGCCCCTGACCGCGATCACCGCTGCTGTGGTCGGCGTGATTGTGAACTTGGGCCTATTTTTTGCGTACCACGTATTCTTTCCGAATGGCTTTGCGGGAGCGGTATCAATACCGTCGATCCTGATTTGCGCAGTGGCGGCCATTGCCCTGATACGCTTTCAGCTGGGCATTATGACGGTCTTAGCTGGCGCCGCGTTTACTGGGCTTTTCTTAGGCTGGCTGGTATAAAAGCGCATCAGCGCTGCATCGCCCATTGCATAATAGAGTGATGCGAATCGAAGATCAAACCATTAAACACCTGCAGGAATGGATTGGTAAATCCGAATCCATCTCGGATGCGGTTACTGCTGCGCCAGTTAGGGCTCTCTCAGCCACGCTTGATCGACCTGACCCAGCGCCAACTCAGGGCAGCTTTTTGCCGGA
>JBIILR010000033.1:0-12746 GCA_044338365.1 Polynucleobacter sp.
ATCGAGCAAAATACCGGCTGCTACCTCGGTTACTGGGCGCCGAGTATCACTCATGGGGGATTAGGCGTGCGTGCCAGTCCAGTGTTTTGCAAACTGCCATGCAACCCGGCCAGACCGCGATCCGCGCTCGAGCGCCCAAACTAGAGCCTCAGATCGAGCAAGTTCAATTTGGGCATCACTCACGCCAAAATGCCGCAGCCAATGGGCTACGATGGCTAGGTATTCATCTTGCTTGGGTGGGTAAAAGGAGAGCCACAAACCAAAGCGCTCCGATAAAGAGATTTTCTCTTCCACCACCTCGCCTGGGTGAATTTCGCCATCGTCATCGTGGTGATAACTTTGGTTGTCTTTCATGTACTCGGGCAATAAATGCCGGCGATTCGATGTGGCATAAATCAGCATATTATCGACCTGAGCAGAGATCGAACCATCCAAGGCTGACTTCATTGCTTTGTAGCCAGACTCACCTTCCTCAAACGACAGGTCATCGCAAAAAACGATAAAACGCTCCGGGCGATCTGCCAGTAAATCCGTTATGTCGGCTAAATCCGCTAAGTGCTCTTTCTCAACCTCAACCAAGCGCAGACCATCTTTTGCAAAGGCATGCAGGCTGGCCTTAATCAATGAAGACTTACCTGTGCCACGCGCACCGGTGAGCAAAATATTATTGGCCGGTTTTTTTTGTACAAAGTTACGGGTATTGTCTTTAATGGCATCGCGCTGACGATCAATGTGCTGCAGATCCTCGTAAGCAATATCGGCAACGTGTTTTACAGGCTGCAAAAAACCAATACTGCCAAAGATGCTATCGCGACGGCGCCAGCGAAATGCCGTTGATGATTTCCATTGCGCCTCATCCATGGGTTTTGGAAGAAACGTTTCGAGGTGACTCAGTAGTCGATCTAGTTTTTCATTCATGGAATTAAGAGCGGTAATCGGCGTTGATCGAAACGTATTCATGCGATAAATCACACGTCCACATCGTCTGCTCGGCAGTGCCGCGACCTAAGTCGATCTTGACCGCAATCTCAGCAGCCTGCATCACGCGTTTCCCATCCGCCTCTTGGTAGCTTGGGTTGCGTCCACCATCTTTTGCGACCCAAACATCACCCAGCCATAGCTGTACTCGGTTCACATCTAGATCGGCAATCCCGGCATACCCAATGGCAGCCAGAATGCGGCCTAAATTGGGGTCACTGGCAAAAAAAGCGGTCTTTACTAAAGGAGAGTGGGCTACTGCCTCTGCGACTAAGCGGCACTCTGCATTGGTCTTGCCACCGATGACTTCAATCGAAATGAATTTGGTAGCGCCTTCGCCATCGCGCACAATCATTTGCGCCAGTCGGCGTGCAAATGCAATCAGCGCGGATCGCACAATCGGGTAGCTGGCATCGGCCGTGCTATTGATCTTTACTGAGGACACGCCCGTCGCTATCACAATAAATGAGTCATTGGTACTGGTGTCGCCATCGATCGTAATGGCATTAAAGGAAAGATCGGCTACTTCTTTGGTTAAGTTTTGCAATACCTCTGGCGCAAAGCCGGCATCCGTCGCAATGAAGCCGAGCATCGTAGCCATGTTTGGATGAATCATGCCAGCGCCCTTGCAAATGCCCGTGAGCGTGATGAGACCGTCCGGGGTAATCACCACTTGCGAAAAGGCCTTGGGCTGAATATCCGTGGTCATGATCGCTTCCGCTGCGTCGAACCAGGCATCTTCGGTTAATTTAGCAACGGCATGTGGAAGTGCAGCAGTTAGCTTTGCAATGGGCAAGGGCTCTAAGATGACGCCCGTTGAAAAAGGCAATACTTGTTCTGGCTGGATATTCAAGGCTGCCGCCAAAGCGCAGCAGGTCTCCAGGGCATCGCGCATGCCTTGCTCGCCCGTACCTGCATTGGCATTACCGGTATTCACAACCAATGCACGAATTCCGCTATTGTTTTGGGCAACCCAGTCTAAATGGGCTCTGCAGAGCTGCACGGGGGCTGCACAAAATCGGTTTTGCGTAAATACGCCGGCCACCTGCGTACCAGGACTGAGTGTGATCACTAAAACATCTTTGCGATTGGCTTTTTTTATCCCCGCCTCAGCAATACCCAATTGCACTCCAGCAACTGGGCTAAGCGCAGCGCGTTCTGGCAAGGGTAAATTGACTGGCATGCTTAACTCAGAGCGCCACAGCAGGCTTTGTATTTTTTACCACTGCCACACGGGCAGGGATCGTTGCGGCCAACTTTAGGCCCAGATCGAACAGGGGCAACTGCGATATCAGCCGGCTTTTCAGTCTCAGCGGCTTCGGCACTAATGTCAGCATGCTGATACTGCAAATCCTTCACTTGACTCATGTCTTCGTTAATGGATTCGGAGGCAGCATCCAATTCATCGGCGGTCCGAATTTTCACCGCCATAATGCTCTTCACCACATCGTTCTTAATCACGTCTAAGAGTTCGCCATACAGCTCAAATGCTTCGCGGCGGTATTCTTGTTTTGGATCTTTTTGTGCATAACCTCGCAAATGAATGCCTTGGCGCAAATGATCCAAAGCGGCCAAATGCTCACGCCAGTGGCTATCTAAGCTGTAGAGCATGACTGAACGCTCATAGCCAGCAAATGACTCGCGCCCCGATAGCTCTACTTTGCCGTCATAGGCTGCTTTCGCGGCAGCCAAGACGTGTTCGACCACTTCCTCTGCCTCGATTGAGTCGGCCGACTGAACTAGGCCAGTTAAGTCAACGCCGAGACCCCATTCATTAGCCAAGCTGTTTTCTAGTCCTGGTAAATCCCACTGCTCTTCCATCGATTCAGCAGGAACATACAAAGCACAAAAGCTACGCAGCGCATCCTCGCGTAAGTTGGTAATGAGGTCGCCAATATCTTTACTCTCCAGCACTTCATTGCGTAAGCGGTAGGTCTCTTTACGCTGGTCGTTGGCAACGTCGTCGTATTGCAATAACTGCTTTCGAATATCAAAGTTACGGCCCTCGACTTTGCGCTGTGCAGACTCGATTGAGCGCGTTACCATCCCGGCTTCAATTGGCTCGCCCTCTGGCATCTTTAAGCGGTCCATCACGGCACGTAAGCGATCGCCTGCAAAAATGCGTAAGAGTGGATCATCTAAAGACAAGTAAAAACGCGATGATCCTGGATCGCCTTGACGACCCGAACGACCACGCAATTGGTTATCAATACGGCGACTCTCGTGGCGCTCGGTACCAATAATATGCAATCCACCCGCAGCCAATACTTGGTCATGCAGGCCCTGCCACTCATCATGCAAGACCGCAATGCGCGCTTCTTTGTCAGCATCCGCTAAATTGCCATCGGCCTCAATGAGCGACGCTTGCTTCTCCACATTACCGCCGAGTACGATGTCAGTACCACGGCCAGCCATATTGGTAGCAATCGTAATCATTTTTGGGCGGCCTGCCTGCGCAATGATCTCAGCTTCTTTTGCATGCTGCTTTGCATTGAGCACCTGATGCGGCAACTTCTTCTGATCCAGAAGGTGCGCAATCAGCTCGGAGTTTTCAATCGACGTGGTGCCAACCAATACAGGCTGGCCTCGGCCATAGCATTCTTCAATGTCTTTTACTACTGCAGCGTAACGCTCTGCGGAAGTTTTATAAATTTGATCTTGGCGATCGGTCCGCTGACTCAGGCGATTGGGCGGTATAACAACGGTTTCGAGGTTGTAGATTTCCTTGAACTCGTAGGCTTCGGTATCCGCGGTACCGGTCATGCCAGCCAACTTGCCGTACATCCGGAAATAATTCTGGAATGTAATGGTAGCCAAGGTGCGATTCTCACTCTGAATCGGCACCCCCTCTTTTGCCTCTACTGCCTGATGCAGTCCATCCGACCATCGACGGCCCGTCATTAAACGGCCTGTGAACTCATCCACAATGATCACTTCTTGATTTTGAACCACGTATTGTTGATCGCGGTGTTGCAAGCAATGGGCTCGCAACGCAGCATAGACATGGTGCATCAAGGTAATGTTCTGTGGTGCGTAAAGTGAATCGCCTGGATTTAAAACGCCGATTTGCGCCAAGATACTCTCGGCTTTTTCATGGCCAGTCTCGGTTAAATAAACCTGCTGGGTTTTTTCATCAACCCAGTAATCCCCTGGCTTTTCAACGCCCGTGCCATCTGATTTTTCTTCACCAATTTGTCGCTCTAAGTGCGAAGGCAATTGGTTCATTTTCAGATAGAGGTCGGTATGGTCCTCTGCCTGCCCTGAGATTATCAGTGGCGTCCGCGCCTCGTCAATCAAGATCGAGTCGACCTCGTCAACGATGGCATAGGCCAAGCCGCGCTGAACCCGCTGCGCAACGTCCTGCACCATGTTGTCACGCAAATAATCAAAGCCAAATTCATTGTTGGTGCCGTACGTAATATCGGCTGCGTAGGCTGCTTGCTTTGCCTCGTGATCCATTTGGGATAAATTGATCCCAACCTGAAGACCTAAGAAGTTATAGAGCTTGCCCATCCACTCGGCATCACGCTGCGCCAGGTAATCGTTGACCGTAACCACATGAACGCCCTTACCCGCAATCGCATTGAGGTAAACAGCCAAGGTTGCAGTCAAGGTTTTACCCTCTCCTGTACCCATTTCAGCAATCTTGCCTTGGTGCAGGGCTAAGGCGCCCATAATCTGGGCATCGAAATGGCGCATTTTCATGACGCGGCGGCTGGACTCGCGGACTACCGCAAATGCTTCTGCGGTGAGATCATCCAAGGATTCGCCAGCAGTAAGGCGTGATTTAAATTCTGCTGTTTTTGCTTGAAGCGCAGCATCATCGAGTGATTGCAAGGTAGACTCAAGTGCATTAACCTTGAGCACTGTTTTGCGGTATTGCTTTAAGAGTCGATCATTTCGACTGCCAAATAGAGTTTTTAGAATGCCGATTGCCATGGGATTTTGACCAAAATTAAGCCTTTGAGTTTATCACCCGAATCCCCTTTTCCCCATGAATCCAAAGCCAAAAACCCCTTATTCTGCCAAGCCAAAGATAGCCCGGGAGTGGTTAGACTGTTTGCGCGGGCCAGAGGGAATCAATGGTATTTTGGCGCGCACGGAAGATTTGGCCAAACTCAAGGTCTGCCTGCAACACTGCCTAAAAACCCTTGAATTAGCTCACTTTGGCTCTAAAGTAGAGCCCGTTTGGGTCTCTGGCAAGCCTACCGAGCTTTTGCTCATGGTGCCCAATGCCACCATTGCCGCTCGCTTACAGCAGTCTTTACCTAGCTTAATCAATGAGTTAGGAAAGAGTGGCCTGAATTGTACGGCTATTAAAGTTAGCTTAAAGCCCGCCCTTCCTCAGTCGGAGTGGGCTGTTCAGCCACGGTCCCCAGCCAAGGAAAAGCCCAAGGGACTAAATCCCGTTGCCCGCTCAGCGTGGCTTGATTTGCTCAGTAAATTGGAGCCAGAATCGGAACTCAGCAAGGCAGTCCAGCACCTTCTGCAATCAAAAACAGGCTCGCGTTAAAAAAAGAGGGGTTGATTTTTTACTGTGTAGGCTGCTGGTGCTTTATTGAGGGCAAACGACTCAATTGCATATGCACTGGGATCCTCAAACAATTTGCGTAACAAGGCGTTATTTAAGGCATGGCCTGATTTTTTTGCCACATACGATCCCACAATCGGGTGTCCTGCTAAATACAAATCACCAATCGCATCGAGGATTTTGTGGCGCACAAACTCATCTTCGTAGCGCAATTCTTCATTATTGAGAATGCGGTGCTCATCTAAAACAATCGCATTATCTAAACTACCGCCGCGCGCAAGACCAATTTCGCGCAAGGCCTCAACCTCGTGTGCGAAACCAAATGTTCGTGCTCGGCCGATCTCACTGCGGTATGCATGCTCTGCAAAATCGACCACAAAATGCTGGCCTGTTTTATCCACAGCAGGGTGCTTAAAGTCAATCGTGAAATCCAACTTGAATCCGAAAAAAGGATCTAGGCGGGCTAACTTATCGCCATCCCGCACTTCAATGGATTTCTTAATGACCATGAACTGACGTGGAGCATCTTGCTCTGCTATGCCGGCAGACTCAAGCAAAAAAAGGAAGGACGCGGCACTGCCATCCATGATTGGAATCTCTTCGCAATCGACCTCAATCAATACATTATCTAAGCCGAGTCCGGCACAAGCGGAGAGTAAGTGTTCAACTGTAGAAACACGTACCCCGTCTTTTTGTAAGACCGAGGCGAGGCGCGTATCGCCAACCAGCATGGCATCTGCCGCAATCACGACTGGCTCAGGCAAATCAATGCGGACAAACTGGATTCCCGAATTCACAGGTGCAGGCTTAATCGATAAGCTTGCCTTACGACCGGAGTGCAAGCCAATGCCAACCGTTTTTATCGGGTTAGCAATGGTGCGTTGCTTTAGCATGATCGTATTTGTAAATTCAGGGAATCGATGAAACGAATATTGGAATTACAGTTGCTTTAAGACCGAGGCAGCATCGCTTACCTCAAACTTACCTGGCGCCTCGAGGGACAGCGATTTCACTACGCCGTTGTCTACCACCATGGCATAACGCTGCGAACGAATTCCGAGTCCACGCTTGGTTAAGTCAAATTCCATACCTAATTTGCTGGTGAACTCAGCACTGCCGTCACCCAACATACGTACTTTTTTACCTACATTGAGATCACGTCCCCATGCACCCATGACAAATGGGTCATTCACTGCGATACACCAAATTTCATCAACGCCTTTTGCTTTGATGGCATCGAACTGGGCAACATAACCCGGCACGTGTTGTGCGGAGCAGGTTGGCGTGAAAGCACCAGGCAAGGCAAAAATCACAATTTTTTTACCAGCAACTAACTTATCTACCTCAAACGCATTCGGGCCAATGGCGCAACCCTCGGCTTCTTCATGCAGAAACTCATACAAGGTGGCATTCGGTAGTTTTTGTCCAACTGCAATCATAAAATCTCCAATTCAATAGTTATCCATGGGTGAGCCAACGCAAGCGCAGGATTCGTCGTCCGGAGGGGCGCTGCGCTGGCATCTCTCATAGCACTATTGTATTGAGCAATTCATCAGTCGGCCTGTTTACGCAGAAAAGCGGGAATTTCATAGAAATCCGCCCCTTTATCCAGCATGGTTTTCGCCTGTGGCGAGCTGTCTGCACCCAAAGTTGGCGCACTGGTCGGCTCTGAGCGGGACCGAAATACCCGCGGCAAATCATATTGGCTGTAATCAACCCCCGCTGGCTGGGCTGAAGCTGCTCCAAATGCATTGCCACCGCTCGAAGCCATCCCTGCGCCAGAACCCGCCGCCGAAATGCTTGAATCCATACCTGCCATGCTCATTGCAGCCGATGGGCTAGATGGGGCAAAACTATTTAAATCAGCCATCGTAGGCATTGCATCGTGCGTACCCGTTGCTTTGCGCCAAATTACTTCAGGTTGGCTTTTTTGCATCGCTTGGGGGTGATTGAGGCCAGTAGCTACCACTGTAACGCGCAGGGCATCGCCCAAACTATCGTCGTACACCGTGCCAAAGATGACCGTGGCATCGTCAGCAGCATAGCCACGAATGGCCGCCATGACTTCACGTGTTTCCGATAGCTTAAGGGATCGGCTAGCAGTAATGTTGACCAAAACACCACGTGCACCCGATAGATCAACGCCTTCCAATAAGGGTGATGCTACTGCTGCCTCTGCCGCCAAACGAGCACGGTCCATTCCAGAAACAGTAGCGGTACCCATCATGGCTTTGCCCTGCTCACCCATGACTGTCTTCACATCTTCAAAGTCAACGTTGATCAATCCTTGGACATTGATGATTTCAGCAATACCTGAAACGGCGTTATGCAAAACATCGTCGGCGCAGGCAAAGGCTTTATCAAACTCGGCATCCTCACCCATGACTTCAAACAGCTTCTCATTGAGAACAACGATGAGCGAATCGACATAAGCCTCTAACTCATGCGCCCCATCTTCTGCCACTTTTAAGCGCTTAACGCCCTCAAAATCAAATGGCTTACTAATAACACCTACCGTCAAAATTCCCATTTCCTTGGCAACTTGGGCGACGATGGGTGCTGCGCCAGTACCGGTTCCGCCGCCCATACCAGCAGTAATGAACACCATATGCGCGCCCTGCAATGAATCTGCAATTCGAGCGCGCGCCTCTTGTGCTGCTGCTGCGCCGATTTCTGGTTTTGCACCTGCGCCAAGACCGCTTGAGCCCAATTGCAAGTTAATCGATGCTGCAGAACGTTGCAATGCGCCCGCATCCGTGTTCATGCAAATGAATTCCACTCCATCGACACCGCGACGAATCATATGCTGGACAGCATTGCCGCCAGCGCCCCCGACTCCAACCACTTTAATAATGGTCTTACCGGCTGTATCTTGATCTAGCATTTCAAATTCCATAAACCCTCCTGAGTTACTTAGTTACATTAACGACGACGAAAAAACTTAAAAATTACCCGCAAACCATTCCTTCATTCGCGAAAAAGCGCCTTGAAAAGAGCCCGATTGGGACACGCGGCGCCCGCGCATCAGCTGTGCCTGCCCTTCCATTAAGAGTCCAATGCCCGTAGCAAAGCGTGGACTACGCAATACTTCGTGAAGATGACCGCGGTATTCTGGCGTTCCTATCCGCGCAGGCCTCAAAAAGACCTGCTCTGCTAACTCAACCATGCCCGGCATCAAGGAGGTGCCACCGGTTAGCACAATGCCCGAGGAAACCATGCCCTCATAGCCCGAGTCGCGTACTACGCCAAACACCAAGGTAAATAATTCTTCGACGCGGGGCTCAATCACAGCGGCAAGAGCCTGCTTCGAAATAGGCCGTGGCTCACGATCGCCTACGCCAGGTACATCGATCATGGCAGTGGAATCAGCCATATCTTGACGGGCAATTCCATAATGAATTTTGAGGTCTTCTGCTTCCACAGTTGGAGTCCGCAATGCCATTGCTATGTCATTGGTAATTTGATCGCCCGCAATCGGAATCACCGCGGTGTGGCGAATGGAGCCCTGACTGTAGATCGCAATGTCAGTTGTACCGCCGCCGATATCGACCAAGACTACGCCGAGCTCCTTTTCGTCTTCGGTAAGCACGGCAAGACTGGAGGCGAGTGGCTGCAAGATCAAATCGTTTACCTCTAAGCCGCAACGCCGTACGCATTTCACAATATTTTGTGCCGCACTCACGGCGCCAGTAACGATGTGGACCTTTACCTCTAAACGCAGTCCACTCATACCAATTGGCTCACGCACATCTTCCTGCCCATCGATGATGAATTCCTGTATCAAAATGTGCAGAATTTGCTGATCCGTCGGAATGTTGATGGCCTTAGCTGTCTCCAATACGCGCTCTACATCCGTGGAGCCAACCTCTTTATCCCGAATGGCAACCATGCCACTCGAGTTAAAACTAAAAATATGATTTCCTGCAATGCCAGTAAATACCTGAACAATGCGACGATCCGCCATTACTTCGGCTTCCTCGAGTGCTTTTTGAATTGATTGCACTGTGGCCTCAATGTTGACTACAACGCCCTTCTTCAATCCCTTGGACGCGGTTTGTCCAACGCCAACCACATTAAATTGCCCATCTGCTTCGAGTTCAGCAACCAAAGCAACTACTTTTGATGTGCCAATATCAAGACCGACCAAAAGGTCTCGGTTATCCTTACTCATCAAATTTCCTCATGATTAAATTCACCGTTGTGCTCCACTCTTTTTTGCATCTAGCTCCGGCTTTTTATTAGCCGTGCCAGCAAGGTGCACTGCAAATCCATTGCTATAACGCAAATCAATTACATCAACACGGCCCGTCAGTCGCTCTTGCGCCTTTGGCCAATATTCAATTAAACGAGTGACACGCTCTTCAGTTAAGGCTTTGCCTTGAGCTTCCTCATCGCGGCCAAATTCAACGCGGATGCCATTAGATAACTTCACGTTCCACGAATACCGATCCGATAAAGTGACGCTAAGCACATCGACATTCCACGGCGCGAACCATCGGTTCGCTTTTTGATACAGCTGCATAACTTCCTTACTCGAATCATTCGGCCCGGATGCTTCAATTAAAAGCGAGGGATCATCTACTTGAGACAGGCTCCCGCTAAATAATTCGCCAAAGCCATTCATTAACTTTTGCTCGCTTCGGCCGCCCCATATAGCAAATGGCTTTTGCTCTTCAATACTGACAGCCAGACCATTCGGCCAAACTCGCCGAACACTCGCATGCCTTACCCATGGCAGATCTTCAAATGCTTCTTTGATGTTTTCTAGGCGTACTGTAAAAAAATTGCCTTGGACTTGCTCAAGCACTTGATTTTTTACTTGGGATAAATTGACGTGCTTGACAACTTGCCCCGGTAAGGGCTCAACTTGCATTTGGCGTAAGGCAAAAACCGGTCGCTGGCTCAGCCACATTAATCCCGCAACAGTCGCCAACAGAAAAAAGAGGCGCATTAACCAACGACTCACTTCAGCCATTCGTGCGGGATTATTAAGCAAGGGTGTAGACATACCCAGGACAAAAATGAATGAGCGCATCGCTAAATTACTCATTTTTTTGGATCCATCGTTTGAGCCAGTAGCCACAACACTAAATCGGCATAACTAACGCCCGCTGCCTTTGCTGCCATCGGCACTAAGGAATGTGAAGTCATACCAGGGGATGTATTCATCTCCAATAAATAGGGCTTACCATCCCGACTGTCCAGCATCACATCGGCACGACCCCACGTTCGACAACCCAATGCACGGTAGGCATTCAGCGCTAGGGTCTGAACCTTTTGATTAATGGCCTCATCCAAACCAGTGGGGCAACAGTACTGGGTATCGTTTGAAAAGTATTTATTGTGGAAGTCGTAATTGGCGTCCGGCGGCACAATCCGAATCACTGGTAGCGCTTCTGCATTTTGCCCCTCACCCACCAAAGGGCAAGTCAGTTCATCGCCAATAATGCAGGTCTCTGCAATCACCTTCGAATCTAAAGCGGCTGCTTTTGCATAGGCATCTGGTAATTCGTCTACGGTTTTGACCTTAGTTAAGCCCAATGACGAACCTTCATGGGCTGGCTTCACGATTAAAGGTAAGCCTAATTGCTTTGCCACTGCGGCCCAATTGCTTTGGGGTCTTAGTTCCTCAAAGTCAGGTGTTAATAAGCCGTTGCTGAGCCAGATTTGTTTGGTCGCAATTTTATCGATGGATAGCGCAGAAGCAAGGACCCCACTGCCGGTATATGGAATTTCCAATAACTCGAGCAATCCCTGAATCGTGCCATCTTCGCCATAGCGGCCATGCAGCGCAATAAAGACGCGGTCAAACCGTTCATTCACAATCTCAGTCGGATTGCGCACACCCGGATCAAAGGCATGTGCATTAACCCCTTTTTCCAGTAAGGCACTTAAAACGCCATTACCCGACAAGAGCGAAATTTCCCGTTCGCCTGATTTCCCGCCGAGCAATACCCCAACCTTACCCAGGTCACTCGGCTTAAGCTTCGCCAGATCAGCCTTGACACGCTCTCCCCAGGGCATTGTGCGGTTAAGCATGCTCTGCTCCCGATAGGATAGCCGGCAAAGTGGATATGGATCCGGCGCCCATCGTAATCACGACATCACCATCACGCAGCATGGTCGTAATCGCCGCAGGCATATCCGCTACTTTGGCTACATAAGTAGCATCGGCATGCTGCAGCAATGCTGACTTGGCCTCAGCATCATTACTGCAGGTTGCTTTAAAGAGGCTTTCCCCGTCCGCACCTTTGATGCGGGGCTCTCCCGCGGGATATACGTCCGTCAAAACCAATGCATCGAAGCCGCGCAGCACATCCACAAAATCACCAAAACAATCACGTGTTCGCGTGTAGCGATGCGGCTGAAATGCTAAAACCAATCGGCGACCTGGATAGGCCCCACGTGCTGCCTCCAACGTGGCTGCCATTTCAACGGGGTGGTGTCCATAGTCATCGATTAAGGTGAAGCTTCCGCCCTTTGCCAATGCAATCTCACCGTAGCGCTGGAAACGCCTACCAACGCCACTAAACTCCGATAGGGCTTTCACAATGGCTTCATCGCGTATACCCAATTCGGTCGCTATACCAATCGCGGCAAGGGCATTGCGGACGTTGTGCAATCCTGGAAGATTCAGCTCGATTTGCAAGGGTCCTGGCTTAGCGCCATGACGCCGAATCGTACGGCGCTCTACCGTAAAACGCATCCGCGTTCCGTCGGCCTCAATGTGGTGCGCGCGGATATCCGCATCCTCGGCAGTGCCGTATTTCAGAATGGGTTGCGACACGAAAGGAATCAGATCCCGCACGTTGGCATCGTCTGCGCACACAATCGCAATTCCATAAAAGGGCATGCGCTGCGTAAATTGCACAAATGCCTGCTTCAGGCGCGCCATATCATGCTGATACGTATCCATGTGATCAGCATCAATGTTGGTGATGACCTCCATGGCTGGGAATAACTGCAGGAATGAGGCATCCGACTCATCCGCCTCCACCACAATAAAATCCCCTTGCCCTAGGCGCGCATTGGCATTGGCTGAATTAAGTTTTCCGCCAATCACAAATGTGGGATCCAGCCCCCCTTCAGCCAGCACCGATGCAACTAAACTGGTCGTGGTAGTTTTTCCATGCGTTCCTGCAATGGCAATACCTTGCTTTAAGCGCATGAGCTCACCCAGCATGACAGCCCGCTGAATAATCGGAATGTTTGCAGCGCGCGCAGCCAGTACTTCCGG
>JBIILR010000034.1:0-12729 GCA_044338365.1 Polynucleobacter sp.
CATGATGATCGACTCGTCAAGCGCCTTGAAGGAAACGATTGCATCTAAACGATTCCGGAACTCTGGCGTAAAGAACTTCTTAATATCGGCCATCTCATCACCCGACTCACGTGCATTGGTAAAGCCAATCACTGACTTCTGCATGGCTTCGGCGCCGGCGTTGGTGGTCATGATAATGATGACATTACGGAAGTCGGTTTTGCGGCCATTGTTGTCGGTCAGCGTGCCATGATCCATCACTTGCAACAGGATGTTGAAAATATCCGGGTGGGCTTTTTCAACCTCGTCGAGCAACAAGACGCAGTGGGGCTTTTTATTGACAGCCTCAGTTAACAAACCACCCTGATCAAAGCCAACATACCCTGGAGGCGCGCCAATCAAGCGACTTACCGCATGGCGCTCCATGTACTCGGACATATCAAAGCGCAGCAACTCAATGCCCAAGATGTAAGCCAGTTGTTTTGCAACCTCCGTCTTACCGACGCCGGTTGGACCCGAGAATAAGAATGAACCAATCGGACGATCAATCTTGCCAAGACCAGCGCGCGTCATCTTAATGGCGCTAGCCAATGCTTCGATCGCAGGATCTTGACCAAAGACGACGCTCTTGATATCGCGATCCAAGGTTTGCAATTTGCTGCGGTCGTCAACCGTGACCGATTGCGGCGGTATGCGCGCAATCTTGGCCACAATCTCCTCAATCTCAGGGCGACCAATGGTTTTCTTCTGCTTTGATTTGGGCAAAATGCGCTGAGCAGCGCCTGCTTCGTCAATCACATCAATTGCTTTATCCGGCAAATGGCGATCATTGATGTAACGCGAGGACAATTCAGCAGCAGCAACTAAGGCGGCAGAGGCGTATTTCACGCTGTGGTGCTCTTCAAAGCGTGATTTTAGGCCACGCAAAATTTGCACTGTCTGGTCCACCGTAGGCTCGACCACATCGACTTTTTGGAAGCGACGCGCTAGTGCCGCATCCTTTTCAAAAATGCTGCGGTATTCCGTAAAGGTGGTTGCACCAATGCACTTGAGCTGGCCGTTCGATAAAGCCGGCTTCAGTAAATTACTGGCATCCAAGGTACCGCCCGAAGCAGCGCCTGCACCAATCAAGGTATGAATCTCATCAATAAATAAAATGCCATTGGCATTGTCTTTGAGGGCTTTAAGCACGCCCTTCAAGCGCTGCTCAAAATCACCGCGGTATTTGGTGCCGGCAAGGAGTGCGCCCATGTCCAGCGAGTAGACCGTTGCATTGGCCAAAATATCGGGCACCTCGCCTTTGGTAATGCGCCATGCCAAGCCTTCCGCAATCGCGGTTTTACCCACGCCGGCCTCACCCACTAACAGCGGATTGTTTTTACGGCGACGGCAGAGCACTTGCACAACACGCTCGACCTCGCTATCGCGCCCAATCAGTGGATCGATCTTGCCTTGGCGCGCCATTACATTCAAGTTTTGTGTGAACTGGTCGAGTGGACTTTCTTTGCCACTGGCTGCCGACTCTTCAGTCTCTTGGCTAGGATCAGCTGCTTTTGCTGGCTCGACTTGATCCTTACGAATGCCGTGACTAATAAAGTTGACTACATCCAAGCGGGTGACACCTTGCTGTTGCAAGAAATACACCGCGTGCGAATCCTTTTCACCAAAAATGGCGACGAGGACATTAGCGCCGGTCACTTCTTTCTTGCCATTGGAGGTCGATTGCACGTGCATGATCGAGCGCTGGATCACCCGCTGAAATCCCAGCGTCGGTTGCGTATCCACTTCTTCGGTGCCCGGCACAACCGGAGTGTTGTCATTAATAAAGTTTTTAAGCTGTGCACGCAGCTCAGCAATGTTGACTGAGCACGCTTTGAGGACCTCAACTGCAGTCGCGTTGTCTAAGAGTGCGGCGAGAAGGTGCTCGACGGTAATGAACTCGTGCCGCGCAGCCCGTGCATCAACAAACGCCATGTGCAAGCTCACTTCTAATTCTTGGGCAATCATGCTTCCTCCATAGTGCACTGTAGTGGGTGACCCGCTTCACGGGATAGCTCAACAACCTGGTGCACTTTGGTGGCAGCAACATCGCGGCTAAAAATTCCGCAAACGCCTTTGCCAGCCAAATGAACCTGGAGCATGATCCGGGTGGCCGTCTCATGATCCTTATTAAAGTACTCCTGAATCACCATCACCACAAACTCCATTGGGGTGTAGTCATCGTTCAGAAGCATGACTTTGAACATGGCAGGGGCCTTAAGCTTCTCGGCCTGCTTTTCGAGTAAAGCAGTATCGCCAATACCCGGAATAAGGGGGTTGGTGTTACCCGGAATTTTGATTGCGCGACTCATATGAACCATTCTAAACACAAGGCAGAAACCTTGACTCAAACCACGTTATGTTGCAAAAAAACGGCAAAACTGGGGTTAATGATCATATTGGGACGATTTTGGAGTTGTAAAGGGGTTTCTACTAGTAGAAATAACGCCATAACTCCTTGACACCCCCGCCAAAAGGGCAAACAATCGGGGTAGTGCTTCTAGTTGAGGTTCTATTAGGCGTGTTTTGGAGCGAGACTGATTAAAAGGTATTCCCCCCATTTTCACGGTTGTTTCAAGTTTATGTAATGGAGTTCGCATGGCGACCGGAGTTGTTAAGTGGTTTAATGATGCAAAAGGTTTCGGGTTTATTAAACCTGATGATGGTGAAGAAGAGCTGTTCGCGCATTTCAGCGCGATTACTATGGGCGGTTTTAAAACCCTCAAAGAAGGCCAAAAGGTAACGTTTGACATTACCCAAGGTCCAAAAGGCAAACAAGCGACCAATATTCAAGGCGCTTGATCACTGTCCTTGATCAAATTAAAAGCCCAGGGTAATCTCTGGGTTTTTTTTCGTCCTGATTTTTTGCTTACTCACTTCTTTATTTAGAATGCAGACATGCTGACGTTCATTCGCCAAACAGTTTTCACAGGGTTACTCGCGCTTACAGCGGGCCTTAGCCTTGCGCAGAATAGTAATTTCGGCCTTCCCATTATTGAATTAAAGACAAGTATCTACCGCATACAGGCAGAGGTCGCTAGTACGCCGCAAGCACGGCGAGTGGGGCTTATGAATCGCACCTCCATGCCAACCGACTCTGGCATGCTTTTTATCTTTGATCAAAAGGCAACGCACTGCTTTTGGATGAGCAGCACTAAGATACCTCTGGCGATTGCTTTTCTTGCCGATGACGGCAAGATTGTCAATATTGAAGAGATGCAGGCAGAGACCTTGAATAACCACTGCCCTAAGGCGCCCGTTCGCTATGCCTTAGAGATGAACCGCCAATGGTTTAGTCAGCGGGCAATTGGCCCTGGCAGCCTGATCCAAGGCTTACCGCGCAAATAAATCAGTCGAAGTGGCAAACGTAATGCACGGGTGATTCCGCGCGAATCACAAAGTAACCCCCTGCGGCAACCTCCCAACTTTGGCCTGCAGCGAAGGTTTGCTCGGATCCACCGTTGATACTCACAAAGGCTATGCCATCAACCACTTCCATGACCTCACGGGTGCTCAAGTCAAAACGAAGGGTGCTCGGCAATACAACGCCAACCGATTTACGCGTGCCATCAGCCAGGGTAACGGTATGTGATACGCATTTCCCATCAAAGTAGACGTTGGCTTTTTTTCCTACGGAGACGTGATCGAATTGCATGGCAACTTTCTTAATCGTGGTTTTATATTGAGATGGAAGAGGACATTATTTAGCAGTGCGTTTCCGTTTTGCAATTTCAGCAATGCGCATGCGTAAGGCATTGAGCTTAATGAATCCCCCAGCATCGGCTTGGTTGTATGCGCCACCATCGTCATCGAAGGTAGCAATGTTTTGATCAAACAGGGTGTTGGCCGAGTCCCGTGAAATAACAGCAACAGATCCTTTGTAAAGCTTGAGGCGCACCACGCCATTGACGCTGGTTTGGGTATGGTCAATTAAAGTCTGTAGCGCCAAGCGCTCAGGTGACCACCAATAGCCGTTGTAAATCAAACTAGCATAACGTGGCATTAAGTCATCTTTGAGGTGCGCTACTTCGCGATCGAGAGTGATGCTCTCGATACCGCGGTGGGCTTTGAGCAAAATCGTGCCGCCGGGGGTTTCATAGCAGCCACGGCTTTTCATACCGACAAAGCGATTTTCGACTAAATCCAGGCGGCCAATGCCGTGCTTCCCGCCGAGCGTATTGAGTTCAGCTAAGAGCTCATGGGGCTTCATGGCCTTACCATTAATTGCTACCGGATCTCCAGAGCGGAATTCAATTTCAATGATCTCTGCTGCATCGGGTGCGTTCTCGGGGGAGACCGTCCAACGCCACATCGACTCTTCTGCCTCGGCATTGGGGTTTTCAAGGTGACGGCCTTCAAAACTAATATGCAGTAAGTTGGCATCCATTGAGTAGGGTGCTCCGCCCTGCTTATGCTTCATCTCAACCGGAATGCCGTGTTTTTCAGCATAGGCGAGTAGCTTTTCGCGGGACAACAAATCCCATTCGCGCCAAGGCGCAATCACTTTGATCCCTGGTTCAAGTGCGTAATAACCCAGCTCAAAACGCACCTGGTCGTTGCCCTTGCCCGTTGCGCCGTGGGAAACCGAATCGGCCTTGACCTGGCGTGCAATCTCAATTTGCCGTTTCGCAATCAGGGGACGAGCAATCGAGGTGCCGAGTAAATACTCGCCTTCGTATACCGTATTGGCTCGGAACATCGGAAACACAAAGTCACGAACAAACTCTTCACGCAAATCATCGATGAAGATATTTTCTGGCTTGATGCCAAATTGCAGTGCTTTAGTACGGGCTGGCTCAAGCTCTTCGCCCTGCCCCAGATCGGCGGTAAAGGTCACAATTTCACACTGATAGGTATCTTGCAACCACTTCAAGATCACGCTGGTATCTAAACCACCCGAGTACGCTAAAACTACTTTTTTAATTTCCGACATGATGTAGGTGTTCACTTTACGAAATATTTTGATTCAAACGCCATTTTAAAAAAGGAATACCAAGACGGCAATGCATTAATCCAAGCGCCCACACAACAGGTACTCCATTAATGCTTTTTGGACATGCAAGCGATTTTCAGCCTCTTCCCAGACAACGCTCTGCGGGCCATCGATCACGGAAGCCGACACTTCCTCACCCCGATGGGCTGGCAGGCAGTGCATAAAGAGTGCATTGGGCTTAGCCAAGGCCATCAAGCTATCCGAGACCATCCAGTTATTAAACGCCGCCATTCGAGAGGTATTTTCGTCCTCAAAGCCCATGCTAGTCCAAACATCCGTACTCACAAGGTCAGCATCTTTGCATGCGTCCTCAGGGTCTTTGCACACCGTTAGGTGCTTGGCTGCTGCAGCACTTAAGCGCGCGGGGTCAAGGGCATAGCCATCGGGCGCAGAAAAGCGCACCTGAAAGCCCAGTACTTCAGCTGCCTGAATCCAGGTATAGGCCATGTTATTCGCATCACCTACCCAGGCCACGGTTTTGCCCTGAATGGGTCCGCGCGCCTCGACAAAGGTAAACACGTCGGTTAGCACTTGGCATGGATGAAATTCATTGGTTAAACCATTGATGACTGGAACCCGTGAGTTTGCGGCAAAGCGCTCGATGATGTCTTGCCCAAAGGTACGAATCATGATGATGTCGGTCATTCTAGAAATGACTTGAGCGGCATCCTCGACGGGCTCGCCACGACCCAATTGGGTATCGCGCGTATTGAGGTAAACCGCGTGACCACCCAGTTGGTGAATACCCGCCTCAAACGAAAGCCGAGTACGAGTCGACTGTTTTTCAAAAATCATCGCCAAGGTGCGATCATGTAAGGGATGCCAGGTTTCGTAGCTCTTGAATTTAGTCTTGAGCCAAGCAGAACGGGCGAAGAGGTAATCGTATTCGCTGCGCGTCAGATCGGTAAATTGCAAATAATGCTTCAGTTGGCCCGGCACTTGGGGCTTTGCTAAAGAGGACTTCATGAAGCTCTCCGAGGAGTTTGTATTGATCTCATTTTCAAAATGCGACGCCTTCATCAATGGGGCGATTAAATGCAATCTGCACTGTTAAGCTATAGGGTAACGTGGTACAAATGCTCCAACTAAAATACCCATCCATTTGAAACACAAAAAACTGTTCATCCAAGGCATTAATTCTTCCGGCAAGCCATTTCGACCAAGCGATTGGGCCGAGCGACTCTGCGGGGTCATGGCCTCATTTAGACCGCCCGGCGATCATGCCGATCCACGCTTTACCTTTTCACCCTATGCAAGGCCAGTACAAATAGCGCAGATCAAATGCGTCGTGATCGATACCCGACTACATGAACTCGACCCACGCGCCCTCGACTTTGTTCTCAACTTTGCCAAAGACAATGATTTGGCCATCGAAGAAGCATGTGAATTCGAGCCCAAATCACAAACCCATACTTAAAAAGCAAAACCCGCCCTAATAAGGAGCGGGCTATGGCTTGGTGCTGCTAAGCAAAAACGACTTAGGCTGCCATTGCCTTAATTGCAGCAGACAAACGGGACTTTTGACGGGCCGCAGTATTTTTGTGTGCGATTTTCTTATCTGCAATTTTGTCGATGGTTGCTTGAGCTGCAATAAACACTTTTGCAGCAGCCGCTTTATCACCAGTATCGATTGCTTTACGCACAGCCTTAATGGATGTACGAAGCTTCGAGCGCAAACTGGAGTTATGCTCGTTCTGTTTTACTGCTTGCCTGGCGCGCTTGCGTGCCTGTGCGGTATTGGCCATGTTTAAACCTACCTATGTAATTTCAATGGGTTAAATCGTTCGTTCGATAGCAAACTGAATAAAGCGGCTTTGCAAGGTAAATCCTCTTTTTGAGGGTTTTCTTGCGGATTGCTTTAGTCAGATCACCAAAACCCAAGATTTTACCTGAAAGCAGTTAAAAAGCCCAGTTGCCTGATAAATAGGTGAAAATTGACCCATGAACCTGCTCTCCGCTGCCGCCAAGGTTAGCTCCTTCACCATGCTATCGCGCATTACAGGGCTGTTACGCGAAACCCTGATTGCCCGTAGCTTTGGGGCCTCCGAGTGGACGGACGCCTTTAATGTGGCTTTTCGGCTACCCAATCTGCTCCGTAGGCTGTTTGCCGAAGGGGCATTTTCGCAGGCATTTGTGCCCATTTTGGGGGAAGTTTCCAGCAAGGATGATCCTGCCCAGTCTAAAACCCTGATTAATGCGGTGGCTACCCTCCTCTTTTGGGCCCTATTGCTTACCGTGGGCCTTGGCATTGTTGGCGCCCCACTCTTAATTTTGGCGATTGCTACCGGCTTTAGCGGCAGCCCCGCTTACGAAGCCAGCGTGGTCATGACCCAGATTATGTTTCCCTACATTGGACTGATTTCGATGGTGTCGCTGTCGGCAGGCATTCTCAATACCTTTCAGCGCTTCGCGATTCCAGCCTTCACCCCCGTATTACTGAACTTGGCATTAATTGGCAGTGCGCTCTGGCTTGCGCCCCAACTCGATCAACCCATTTATGCCCTTGCATTCGGCGTGCTGGTGGGCGGCGTTTTGCAATTGGCGATTCAAATTCCTGCGCTTCGCCGGCTGGGCTTACTACCCCGCATCGGCCTATTGCCGCATGCCATTCGGAGTGCTTGGTTAAACCCCGATGCGCGCCGAGTATTAAAACTCATGGGGCCGGCTGTCTTTGCCGTATCGGTTGCCCAAATCTCCCTGGTGATTAATACCAACATTGCCTCTCGCTTGCAAACCGGCAGTGTCTCTTGGCTTTCTTACGCCGATCGCCTGATGGAATTTCCTACCGCCTTACTGGGCGTAGCGCTGGGTACCGTGCTATTGCCGAGCCTGAGCCGGGCAAATGCCCAGCAAGATACAAAACAAGCGAGTGAGCTCCTGGTTTGGGGCTTGCAGCTCACCTTTTTACTGGCTGCGCCCTGCGCAGTAGCGCTGTTGCTGTTTGGCGAGCCCATCGCTGCGGTGCTTTACCACTATGGCCGCTTTACCGCACTGGATGTCGTGATGACGCAGCAGGCACTTGCCGCCTATGGCGTTGGGTTAATTGGACTGATTCTGATCAAAATTCTGGCGCCTGGATTCTATGCCCGTCAAGATATTCGTACGCCAGTGCGCATTGCTTTACTTGTATTGATCTCAACTCAGCTGGCTAATATTGTTTTGGTGCCTTTGCTGGGCCATGCCGGCTTGGCTCTTTCCGTTGGGCTTGGTGCCTGCTTAAATGCGGCACTACTGTGGATTGGTTTACACCGGCGCGGCGCAATTGCGGCCGGCTTTGGTTGGACTAAATACCTTTTTCAACTTGGTCTTGCGCTGATTCCTTTATCGCTATTGCTCTACTATGGGGCCAACCTGCACCAGTGGATTGCCTTGCAGAGTGAGCCATGGACGCGCGTTGGCTTATTGGCCGCCTGGGTTCTGGGCGCTGCTGTGGTGTATTTCATGGCCCTTTGGATTGTGGGCATTCGTTGGCAGCACTTTCGGCGTCATGCAAAATAGACTATATGCCGACACGCCAACTTGATTACTTTACCTCCCTCGTTGCCGAGGATGAGCATTTTCCCTTAACCGAATCCGCGATTGCGGTTGCGCAGCATGCCTTCCCAGACTTGGATGTGCAGCACACGCTTGATGAAATTGATGCCCTCGGTAGCAAGCTAAAAAAACGCATCACTGCCGATACCTCGCAAGTCCAACGCCTACAGCTACTCAAGCATTTTTTTTACATCGAGCTGGGATTTGGTCCGAACGCAAATGACTTTTATGCACCAGAGAATTCCTATCTGCACCATGTGATGGAGAGCCGTCGCGGTATTCCGATCTCCTTAGCCATCTTAATGATCGAGCTCGGTCAGCAAATTGGTCTGAAGATTCGTGGGGTCTCCTTTCCGAATCACTTCATGATGCGGGTCTCCTTGCCTCAAGGTGAAATCATTATGGATCCGCTCAATGGCGCCACCTACTCCAAGGATGAATTGCAAACCATGCTCGACCCCTACCTGGAAGCTAAAGGCTATCGGGGAGAGGCTGCGCTTCCTTTGAGTATTTTCTTGCGCGCATCCAGTAGCCGAGAAATTCTCTCGCGCTTTTTGCGCAACCTCAAACTGATTTATTCCGAACATGAGCGCTGGGAACGCCTACTTGGCATTCAGGAGCGTTTGGTGATCTTGTTGCCCGACGCCATCGAGGAAGTGCGCGATCGCGGTCTTATTTTTGCCCAACTGGAATACGTGCGTCCGGCTTTGCAGGACATGCAACACTACATTAGTGAAGCGCCCGAGGCGAGCGATGCGGAAGATATTCGTAACCACATTGCCACCCTCGAAAGCCAAGCTCGCTAAGATTAAACCGATTGCATTCCACTCGCCATGCCGACTGAGTTGCATCCCCTACTGTCGATAGCGGGTCCTACCGGATCTGGCAAAACTAATCTCGCTATGGCGCTGGCAGCAGAGGCGCAGGCACACGGCATCACCGTCGAACTCATCAGCATGGATTCTGCTCTGGTCTATCGGGGCATGGACATTGGTAGCGCCAAGCCCACTCTGATGGAGCGTGCGGCAGTAACGCATCACCTCATTGACATTCTCGATCCAGCCGAAGCCTACTCTGCAGCGCGCTTTGCAAGCGACACTAAACGGCTCGTCACTGAAATACGGCAACGGGGCAATGTGCCAGTCATCGTCGGCGGCACCATGCTCTATTGGCGTGCGTTTGCTTATGGTCTATCCAGCCTTCCACCAGCGGATTTGGCCATCCGTGCACACCTAGACGCCCAAGGCAAGGAGCTCGGCTGGCCAGCCATGCATGCTGAATTAATGGCGCTTGATCCCATTACAGCGGCGCGCTTAGAGCCCAATGACTCGCAGCGCATTCAGCGTGCCTTAGAAGTGGTGCAGTCCTCCGGCAAACCAATGTCGGCCTGGCTTGCAGAATCGCCCAGTGACGACGGTCGTGCAGGCTCATTGATTCCCGACTGGCTTCGCCTCGTTTCCTTAGAGCCAAGCGAGCGGGCCCAGCTGCATCAGAATTTAGAGAGTCGCTTTGATGCCATGCTACACGCTGGATTGGTTGATGAAGTTCGTGCGCTACGCACTCAGCCTGGCATCCATGCCGACCTACCCGCCATGCGCGCAGTCGGCTATCGCCAAGTATGGGAATTTTTAGAAGGGCGCATCAGCGCAGAACAAATGCGTTACAAGGCCTTAGCAGCAACGCGGCAACTGGGCAAACGTCAACTCACCTGGCTCAGGGCAATTGAGGGCCGAACTGTATTTAATCCGTTTGATACCAGCGGCTTGCAAGCGGCCCTGCAATACTGCTTACAAGAGCTAGGTGCGATCAAATAACAATGGTTTGCGCTGCATTGGGTGCGCGCTCAACGACCTCACCCACGACCCACGCTTTTAAGCCTTGCGCTTGGAGCGAAGCAAGGGCTTTGTCTGCCTCACTTTTTGCAAGAATGACGATCATGCCAATGCCGCAATTAAAGACGCGGACCATCTCTGCATCGACAACGCCGCCTTTCATTTGCAGCCAACGGAATAAGTCAGGCAGAACCCAACTATCGCGGTGCAAAATCGCTTGGGTGTTTTCTGGCAATACACGGGGCACGTTATCTACTAAACCGCCGCCGGTAATGTGGGCCATGCCCTTCACATCGACTTCGCCAATTAACTTCAATAGTGGCTTGACATAGATTTCAGTGGGGGCCATCACTACATCAATCAAAGGACGTCCGCCAAGATCATCGCTTGGCTTTGCGCCAGCACGCTCAATAATCTTACGTACCAAGGAATACCCATTGGAGTGAGCGCCACTCGAGCCCAAGGCCAAAATGACATCGCCCGGCACAATGCGGCTGCCATTAATAATTTTGGATTTTTCAACCGCGCCGACAGCAAAGCCAGCCAAATCGTATTCGCCATCCGGATACATGCCAGGCATTTCAGCAGTCTCGCCGCCAATGAGGGCGCAACCCGCCAACTCACAGCCCGTAGCAATGCCGCCAACCACGGTTGCCGCGGTATCCACCGTCAGCTTGCCGCAGGCAAAGTAATCCAGAAAAAAGAGGGGTTCTGCACCCTGTACCAAAATGTCATTGACGCTCATCGCGACTAAATCTTGGCCAATGGTGTCATGGCGATTCCATTCGAATGCCAATTTGAGCTTAGTACCCACGCCGTCAGTACCCGATACTAATACTGGTTCTTTGTAGCGCTTGGGCACCTCAAACAAGGCGCCAAAGCCGCCAATACCAGCCAGAACACCCTCGCGCATGGTTTTCTTTGCCAGCGGTTTGATGCGGTCGACCAGGGCATCGCCAGCGTCAATATCAACACCAGCATCGCGGTACGAGAGGCTTTGGGCTTGGGAATTAGGGGATGAGCTCATGGGGGGTCGTTTGGAAATAAGGTAAAAGCGTGCATTGATCGGTAGAATCATTGAATTCTAGAGGATCAAACCCCATGGCAGAAATTTTTACCCCTTTTTTAGCTGCTTTTATTCTTGCCTATGCCCTACGGCCTTTAGCAAGCCGGCTTGAGGGCCTGCACGTCCCCCGTGCCTTGGCAGCGACCTTGACGATTGTTTTTGGCCTGAGCCTGGTTACTGGGCTCTTCATGCTGCTCGTTAATCTGCTTGGCCATGAAATTCCCCTAATCAAAACGAAACTACCCATTTGGGTGCAAAACACGCAGGCGTGGTTAGAACCAACCTTGGCTGAACGCAACATTCAGTTTGATTGGGCTGCGCTACGCGAAACCGTGATGCAAAAAATAACAAGCCACCTCAGCACCAATGCCGATGCCTTAGTCAACTCCGCGCTCGACACGATTCTTTTATCGGGTGGCTCAGTAGTGCATGGCTTTGTTAATCTCATTTTGATTTTCTTTGTCTTGTTTTACTTGTTAATCGACTGGAATCACTTTTTCAAACTTCTGGAGGGTTTCATTCCTCCGCGCTTTGCGCACACCGCACATCATCTCTGCATGCACACCGATGGACTCTTATCGCAATACCTGCGGGGACAGATTCTGGTCATTTTGGTGATGGCGGCCTTTTATAGCATCGGCCTCAGCCTGGTTGGGATGGACGGCGCAATTGCCTTGGGTGTATTTACTGGCCTGATGATCATCATTCCCTACATTGGTATTACCCTGGGCCTGGGCATTGGCATTCTCTCAGCCATACTGCAATTTGGCTTTGGCGCTGAGTTACTTTGGGTGCTGGCCATATTTGGTATCGGTCAGGTTTTGGAAGGCTTTTTTCTCACGCCGCGACTGGTGGGTGAGCGCATTGGCCTGCATCCCGTTGCTGTTTTGTTTGCCTTAATTATTTTTGGCAAGCTCTTTGGATTTTTTGGCATCCTCCTGGCATTACCCGCTAGCGCGGTCAGCTTGGTGTTGATTCAATTTGGCTGGTCTTTATATATCAAGAGTAGCTGGTACCAAGGTAAATGAGTTCGAATGCCCTGCCACGGCAATTTGCCTTAGACCTTGGTCGCGCGCACCAAGCATCCTTAGGTAATTTTTTGCCTGGCGGCGATCGCGCGCTGATTTCTACACTACAAAAAATCACCGAGCAATGGGCTGCATCCTCGGCAACTCCAGCAATAGTTGATGCCAACCCCTTAAACCACCGTTGGATTTATTGGTGGGGTGCACCCGGATCGGGACGCAGCCATTTGTTACGCGCCCTCATGCACGCAGCACAAAACG
>JBIILR010000001.1:0-43991 GCA_044338365.1 Polynucleobacter sp.
GCTGCCCGATCCAAGTCCGGATGAGTTAGCCAAAAAGGCAGCGGAAGCTAGCAAGGCTAGCCCTGCTATTTCGGGCGGGGAAGTCTTAAAGCATTAATTGGATCGATGGGGTGTACCCTTTGGACCTTATAGGTATGCTTATTCTAAAAAATGAGCGCCCATGCTGGACTAAGGGTACAATTTCGGTTGTTTTATGGGGCGCTTAGCTCAGTTGGTAGAGCGTCTGCCTTACACGCAGAATGTCGGCGGTTCGAGCCCGTCAGCGCCCACCATGCCCTATTCGTGATCTCGATTGGATTTCTAAGTATTTCGATTACTCACCACTCCCCGATATTTTTATAAACCCTGCGATCATTAATCGGTAAAGCCCATTCATGTTTGATTCCGTTCGTAAACACCAACGCCTATTGCAGCTTATTCTGCTGCTCTTGATTATTCCTTCCTTTGTTTTGTTTGGTGTTTCAGGCTATACGGATTTCTTTGAACAAGAAACTGATTTAATTAAAGTCAATGGCAAGGCGATCACCTCGCAAGAAGTGGATAACTCGGCCAGGCGTCAGTCTCAGCGCGTTGGGGCCAATTCCCAAATTGCACAAAGTCTGCCATTTCGCCAAGCGGTATTGGACGAGTTATTGCAGCAACGCCTCCTGGCTTTTGCAGTTAACACGCTGCAGTTGCGCATTAGCGATCAAGCGCTGACCAAAAACCTAGCGACTATTCCAGAAATCAAAGCCCTGTATAAGCCCGATGGCAGCTTCGATAATGCCCGCTACCGCCAGCTTTTAGCCAATGCTGAAATGACGATTGAGCAGTTTGAGGGCGGCCAGCGTTTTGACTTGATGATTCAGCAATTTGTTACCTCTGCAGCGCGTACCGAACTGCCTGCGCCAAAATTAGCCGGTTTAATTTCCGCTCTGTATGAATCAGAGCGCCAAGTGCAGTCGATTCAATTTACGGCAGCTGAATTTGTGTCAAAAGCAAATCCCACCGAAGCCGAGCTACAGGATTTTTATAAAGCCAATGCACGCTTATTTGAAACCCCCGAGCGCATTAATATTGAGTTTTTAGTATTGCGCGCCGATCCCAAGGAAGATGCGAAAGCCTTTGGTGAAAAAGCTGATCAGTTCACCAATCTGACCTACGATCAATCGGATAGCCTAAAACCTGCCGCAGAAAAGTTAAAGCTGAGCATTCAGTCGGTAACCGGGGTTTCTCGCGGCGGCAAAGCAGGGCTTCCTGCTGACCATCCTCTGAATAACCAAAAAGTCATACAGGCACTTTTTGGGGACGATGCATTAAAAAATAAACGCAATACCGAGGCAGTGCAAATTACCCCTGGCGTCTTTGTCTCAGCGCGCGTTACCCAGCTTCTTCCAGCGGAAATATTGCCCTACAGCGCGGTAGCCAGTGAAGTCAAACGCCAGGTTACGGTGCGCATTGCCGAAAAGCTCGCCAGCGCTGCTGCAGCCGAGCGCTTTATTGCTGCTGAGAAAAATCCATCGAGCGCTGCTGGATTTAGCTCCCCCATTTGGGTCTCGCGTAATAAGCCTGCAAACTTAATTGGCGCTCCGCTGGATGCCGTGATGGTGGTAGACCCAAGTAAGTTACCTATGGTGATCTCGATTGCGAATCCCGGATCGGGCACGACCTTGTACCGAATCGATCAAGTACGTCAGCCTCCCGCAGCCGATGTCAAAGTGCGCCAAGCCCAATCCCAACAGATTCAGGCCCTTGCTGCACAGGCCGAGTTTGTTGGTTTTATGTCCTATTGGCGCAATGAGGCTAATGTAAAAGTGATCAATCCACTAAAGCAAGCTAGCGCTGGTAGTTCGGGCGGTTAATTGAGGTATGGAAGCGAACACCCCTCTTCCGAGGCCTTTTGCTAAAAACCCATTGCAAAAGGATTCACTCCATGAGGCTATTGCAGCCTCATTACTGCAGTTTGACAGACCAATGCTGTTGATCCGAGAGCAACCCAGTCAAGCCGAGCGTGCGCAAATTGCAATTTTGGATTCCACCGATTGACGCATAAATTGCGAATCTGTTTACTTTTTTAGTAGCAATCCATAAAAGGGCGAGAGCGCATTCCAAACGTTCTGAAACAGAATGCTCTGCGCTGCCTCGTTCGGATGAATCCGGTCTGCCTGAAACAAGTCATTGCGCTGCGCGACGCCCTCCAGGAAAAATGGCAGTAGCGCCACTTGCTGACTCTTTGCAATGCGGACAAACAGCTGGGCAAATTGCTGGGTATATTCCTGGCCATAGTTTGGCGGGATGCGCATACCAATTAGCAGCACCTCAGCCCCTGATTTTTTGCTGAGTTCCACCATGGTGCGCAGGTTCTTCTCTGTCTCGATTAGTGACAGTCCGCGCAGTGCATCGTTTGCCCCCAATTCGATAATGACTAGCTTGGGTTTCTTCTGACTCAATAACTTGGGCAGGCGCGTTAGTCCTCCAGAAGTCGTTTCGCCGCTGATGCTGGCGTTCATGATTTCCCACGAACTGCCTTCCTGCTTTAGGCGGCTTGACAATAAGGCGACCCAGCCACTGCCGCGGGCAATGCCATACTCCGCCGACAGGCTGTCGCCTGTAACTAATAGGGTAGGTTTAGTAGGGACTTGTGCTTGGGCTGAGCCGATTAATGTCAGCCCGAGTAAGATGATGGCAATGCAAAATTTCAAGCGATATTCCTTATGAGCAATCAATCGGTCGTGCTGCATGCTCAGCAGCTGGGTAAGGCGGTCCAGACCAGCGATGGGCCGCTTACTATTTTGCATGACATTTCATTTAGCGTCTGCGCCGGAGAAAGCGTGGCGATTGTGGGCGCATCGGGCTCAGGAAAAAGTACCTTGCTCAGCATACTTGCTGGTCTTGATACGCCAAGCAGCGGCCTTATTGAGCTTGTCGGTGAAAATCTCGCCCAGTTAAGCGAAGACGGCCGGGCCCAACTCCGCGGCAAACACGTTGGTTTTGTATTTCAGTCGTTTCAGCTGATACCGCACCTCAGCGCGCTCGAGAACGTGATGTTGCCCTTGGAGCTGCGGGGCGTATCGCTCAGCGATGCTCGGGAGCAAGCATGCTATTGGCTGGATAAAGTCGGCTTAAGCCCGCGGCTCAATCACTTTCAAAAAACCTTATCGGGCGGCGAGCAGCAGCGCGTTGCCTTGGCCCGGGCCTTTGTCGGTAAGCCTGCCATTTTATTTGCGGATGAACCTACTGGTAGCCTCGATCAGGCCAGTGGCGCTAGGGTCATCGACCTCTTATTTGACCTAAACCAGGCCAATGGATCGACCCTGATTTTGGTCACGCACGATGCCGCTTTGGCGGGGCGCTGCGCTCGCCAACTAAACCTACAAGCCGGGGCCTTACTGGCCGAGTAAAAATACGGGGTTTTGTAGTCCAAACCTTATAATTACGGCATGTCTTTTTTCCGTTGTTTGCCTGGGGCCGATGCCCTCTCAGCCTTCCGCCAACAGCGGCTTTTGGCTTCGCTTGCAGAGCAGGGCATTTCCCTGACACGCATACAAGCGCAATACCTGCATTTCGTATGGTCCGATTCAGAATTAAGCGCTGCCCAGCTCGTGGTTTTAGAAGGGCTGCTAACGTATGGCGAACACTTCACCCTAGCAGAGCCAAAAGCAGGGTGGCTGGCGAGTCTCGGTAAATCCCCGCAAGCATCGCAGGCCATTGCCATTCCACGTTTTGGTACGGTCTCGCCATGGGCCAGTAAAGCAACCGATATTGCCCATCAATGCGGTCTGCCGTTACTGCGCATTGAGCGCGGCATTCAATACACTTGGGTTGCTCAAAGTAAGCTAAGTACACAACAGCAGCAAATGGTATTGGCCACCTTACATGATCGCATGACGGAGACCGTCGTTGATTCGATTGATGCGGTAGCGCCGCTCTACCAAACCCTAGCGGATCGTCCGCTACTGCGGATAGCGGTGATGGCTGAGGGTGAAGCTGCTTTAGAAAGGGCCAATTTGGAGTTGGGCCTTGCCCTCTCGGAAGACGAGATTACTTACCTTGCTGAGAACTTTAAACGCCTGGGCCGTGACCCCAGCGATGTTGAACTCATTATGTTTGCGCAAGCCAATAGCGAACATTGCCGCCACAAAATCTTCAATGCCTCCTGGACCATTGATGGCAAAGAGCAGGATATTTCTTTATTTGGGATGATTCGCAATACCCATCGCCTGCAACCTAAAGGGACGATCGTGGCGTATTCCGATAACTCGGCCGTAATGGAGGGTTGCGAAGCACAAACCTGGGCCCCCCAAGGCGCTGATCAGCGCTACCAAAAAGAGCAGCGGCTGACCCATACCTTAATGAAGGTGGAGACGCACAACCATCCCACAGCGATTGCTCCATTTCCTGGTGCGTCGACCGGTGCCGGTGGAGAAATCCGAGATGAGGGCGCAACGGGTATTGGCGGTAGACCCAAAGCCGGTCTCACCGGTTTTTCCGTTTCAAACCTAAACCTACCTGCAAGCAATTTACCGTGGGAGATGCCGCACTATGGCAAGCCCGACCGGATTGCTGCGCCACTGCAAATCATGATCGAAGCGCCGCTGGGCGGCGCTGCCTTTAATAACGAATTCGGGCGCCCGATTCTAGGTGGGTATTTCCGCGTATTTGAACAAACCATCAATGGCATTCGCCACGGTTATCACAAGCCCATCATGATTGCCGGTGGCATTGGCAATATTGATGCAATCCATACGGCTAAAAAAGAAATTAAAGCAGGGCACTTGCTGGTTCAGTTGGGCGGCCCTGGAATGCGTATCGGCATGGGCGGCGGCACTGCTAGCTCGATGGCAACGGGCAGCAATGCGGCTGATTTGGATTTCAATTCGGTGCAGCGTGGCAACCCGGAGATCGAACGCCGCGCGCAAGAAGTGATTAATGCGTGCCGCGCGATGGGCGAAGCCAATCCCATTATTTCCATTCACGATGTGGGTGCAGGCGGCTTATCCAATGCCTTTCCAGAGCTAGCCGATGGTGCTGGACTCGGGGCCGACTTTCAGCTGCGCAGCATTCTGCTGGAAGAGAGTGGCATGAGCCCCGCCGAGATTTGGTGCAACGAATCACAAGAGCGCTATGTCTTAGCCATCGATGTGACTAATTTAGATTTACTCACGCAACTGTGTGAGCGTGAGCGTTGTCCCATCTCCGTCGTGGGGCACGCTACGACCGAACGTCAGCTACGCTTAAGCGACTCTAAGATAGATAGCACTTCGGATGCCGCGTTTCCAATTGATATGCCGATGGAAGTGTTGCTGGGCAAGCCGCCCAAAATGCACCGTGATGTTACTCATGTTGAGCAGCAATTTGCTGAGCTTGATGTTAGCGACGCTAAGCTAGAAGAATGCATTGCCTGGGTATTACAGCAGCCGACTGTAGCGAGTAAGTTATTTTTAATCACGATTGGTGACCGCACCGTTGGCGGCCTCAATGCGCGTGACCAGTTGATTGGCCCCTGGCAAGTTCCCGTTGCCGATTGCGCCGTGACACTGATGGATTATGTGGGTTACCGCGGTGAAGCCATGTCGATGGGTGAGCGCACCCCCATCGCCGTGATCGATGCGCCTGCAGCGGCGCGCATGGCAGTCGGTGAAGCCATCACCAATTTATTAGCAGCGGATATTAGTGGGCTTGATGCGGTGAAGTTATCGGCCAACTGGATGGCGGCCTGCGGTAAGCCAGGTGAAGATGCCAAACTCTTTGATTCGGTAAAGGCAGTCGGTATGGAGCTGTGTCCCGCACTTGGCATATCCATTCCGGTTGGTAAAGATTCTTTATCGATGGCCACGGAGTGGCGCGATGGGGATACTACTAAAAAAGTGATCTCACCCGTCTCCTTGGTCATCTCGGCATTTGCGCAGGTGACGGATGCACGCAAAACCAGCACACCGCTTTTGCAACGGGAAGAGCATGGGCAGCCGCTGGATACCGAACTCATTCTGATTGACCTGGGCCGCAGTAAAAATCGCATGGCTGGCAGCATATTGGCGCAAGTGCTCAATCAATCTGGCAAAACCGCACCGGATCTCGATGATCCTAATGACCTCAAAGCTCTAGCGAGCGCCATCATTGCATTGCGCGCTGCGGGTCAGCTCTTGGCTTACCATGACCGCTCGGACGGCGGGCTCTTAGCCACCATCGCTGAAATGGCCTTCGCATCCCACTGCGGTATTTCGATGAATGTGGACATGATTGCAGTCGACTTAAATCAAGAGCCCGATTATGGCGATGCCAAAAATTGGTCGCAGCAAGTATCGGGTCGTCGCCATGAGCAAACCATACGAGCACTCTTTAATGAAGAGCTCGGAGCCATCATTCAGGTTCGGCGCGCTGATCGGGATGCTGTATTTGCGGTATTGCGTCAGGTTGGTCTCAGTGCCTGCAGCCATGTGATTGGCAAACCCAATACGACGGGCCGCATTGAGATTTGGCGTGATGCGAAAAGTATTTATGCAGAGCCGCGTGAGGTCTTGCACAAGGTATGGCAAAGCACCAGCTGGCAAATTGCGCGCCTGCGTGACAACCCATCGTGCGCCGATAGTGAATATGGTTTACTGGATGACATCACCGATCCAGGCTTGATGCCGAAACTCACATTTGATGCGACAGAGGATGTTGCTGCTCCATTTATAAACAAAGGCGCTCGCCCCAAAATGGCGATTTTGCGCGAGCAGGGCGTGAACTCCCATGTTGAAATGGCCTATGCCATGGATTGGGCAGGCTTTGATGCCTACGATGTGCATATGTCGGATCTCATTGCCGGTAAGGCACACTTAGAGAACTTCCGGGGTCTGGTTGCCTGTGGCGGTTTTAGTTACGGTGACGTGCTCGGTGCTGGTGAGGGCTGGGCTAAAACCATTTTGTTTAATGCGCAATTGCGCGATCAGTTTTCAAGCTTCTTTCATCGCTCGGACAGCTTTGCTTTGGGCGTATGCAATGGCTGCCAGATGATGAGCAACTTGGCTGGGATTATTCCGGGCGCAGAGTCGTGGCCCAAGTTCACGCGCAACCAATCGGAGCAATACGAAGCGCGGCTCGTGATGGCAGAGGTTCTAAAATCGCCATCCATTCTGCTCTCAGGTATGGAAGGCAGTCATATTCCGATTGCCATTGCGCATGGCGAAGGCTTTGCCAACTTTGCTCAACAAGGCGATTTAGCGAAATTGCAAAGTGCAGGATTAACTGCTTTGCGTTTTGTCGATCACCGCGGCAATCCAACCGAGACCTACCCAATGAACCCCAATGGCTCGCCTGGCGGCTTAACTGGCGTAACCACGGCTGATGGTCGCTTTACGGTGATGATGCCCCATCCCGAGCGTGTGTTCCGCACCGCGCAGATGAGCTGGTCACCAAGTGATTGGCTGCAAACCCTAGACGGGGCAAGCCCATGGATGCGCTTATTCCGTAATGCCCGCCGCTGGGTAGCGTAGTGCAATCATGTTGATGGAGCCAGTCACCTTTTCTGAATCGGGCGGCATTCGGTATTTGCATTTTGGTACGGAATTAATTCAAGGGGCGATGCGCATCCGCGACCCCAATCAAATCTACCTCGAATACAACCAGCAGATGATGGCTTGGCTTTTGTTCCTTGAGACCAAGCCCGGAATGCAGGTTGCTCAATTAGGTTTGGGTACTGGCGCGCTGACTAAATTTACGCACCTGCATTGCCCAGCCGTCAAAAACACCGTGGTAGAAATCAATCCTGCCGTGATCGTTGCTGCCCGCAGTATGTTTTATACCCCGAGTGACGATCGGCGTCTGCAAACTCTGCAAGTGGATGCGAAGGCCTTTGTGCAAAACCGAAAGTTTCATGAGCAGTTTGATGCCGTTCAGGTTGATTTATACGATGCCATTTGCGATGGCCCATCGGCAAGCTCGCTTGACTTCTATGCCGGCTGTTATGACCTACTAAAGTCGCCTGGCGTCCTAACGGTTAATTTATTTTCTCGGCATAAAAGCTTTGACATCAATCTGAATAATATCTGCGAAGCCTTTGACGACCGTGTCTTGCTATTTCCGGAATCACACGACTGCAATGTGGTGGCCATGGCATTTAAAGGGCCGCCCTTGAAGGCCCAGTGGGATGATATTGTTAAGCGTGCCAAGGTCATTGAGGCAAAAACCGGACTAGAAACTGCATCATGGGCTTCTGGCTTGCGGCATGCCAACGCCAGACAAGAAAATCACCTGGCAATTTAGGGGGCACATCCCAAGCTAGCTAGGGTTTAGAATGGTGTGATGCACCATATTAGGGATTACGCTATTCACTCTAGAGTGAATCAGCACCGATTAATGATTATAATATTTATGTGAGTATTGATAATTTAAACGCCCAAGAAGCCAGCAAATCCTTGCGCAATGAAGTGATTGCTTGGCCACGCAGCGTCAAACGCCTTAGCGTCCTGTGCTTGGATGCTTTTTTGTGCGCGGCTGCTGCCTACATCATGCTGTCGCTGCGTTTGGAGTCCTTCCAAAGTATTAGTCCTACTTTGCTGCTGGCAGTGGGTGCTTCGATTGCGATTGCGTTGCCGATTTTTATCTCCTTTGGTCTCTACCGCGCTATCTTCCGCTACTCGGGCGGCGTTGCTATCTGGACGGTTGTTCGTGCGGTAGCCTTATACACCGCCATTTATTTTGCATTTATTCAACTCCTCCCGCAATTTTCTACGATTACTGTACCGCGCTCGCTGGGTTTAACTCAGCCTTTGCTCTTGCTAATTCTGATTGGCGCCTCACGCGCGTTTGCCAATTACTGGCTGGGCGATACCTACCGTCAATTACTTTGGGGCAGACGCAGTCGCGAACAGGTCCGCATTTTGATCTTTGGTGCGGGCTCGGCTGGGCGCCAACTGGCGCAGGACATCCAAAGCAAAGGTAGCTTAAAGGTGATGGGCTTTTTAGATGAGGATGCACACAATCGCGGCATTGTGGGCGCCTTCATAGATGGTATTGAGATTTTCTCATTTCAAAATCCGACTGAGTTAATCCGGTCCTTGCGCATTACTGAAATTTGGTTGGCCATTCCGTCAGCATCCAAACAGCAGCGCCGCCAAATCATTAACTCCTTAGCCGGTTTGCAGGTGGCTATTCGGACCTTGCCGACATTAGATGAGCTCGCCAGTGGCCAGGTGAGTATTGCCGATGTGCGCCAGCTGGACATTGATGATTTACTCAACCGTGACATCGTTCCGCCCCAGCCTTTACTGCTGTCGAGCAACATCCGCCACAAGATCGTTTTAATTACGGGTGCAGCGGGTTCAATTGGCTCAGAACTGGCACGGCAGGCTTTAGCAGAAACGCCTAAATTACTTCTATTGCTCGACCGTAATGAATACGGCCTGTATCACCTGGAGCAGGAGTTGCAGGGCAAGATCGGCGCGAGCCATGCAGATGATGCCAGCCTAGGTAATCAAAGGCCACGTATTCGTGCGATTTTAGGATCGGTTGGCGATAGCCAACTGATGATGGAATTGCTCACTAATTACGATGTCGATGTGATCTACCATGCTGCTGCCTATAAGCACGTGCCCATGGTTGAGCACAACCTCAAAGAGGGCATTCGAAATAATGTATTTGGCACCCTCAATTTAGTGCGGCTTGCTACGCAATTTAATGTGCCGCGTTTTATTTTAGTGAGTAGCGATAAAGCCGTTCGACCCACCAACATCATGGGCGCCACCAAACGCTTAGGTGAAATGATTCTCCAGGCGTATGCGCAGCAGGGCGGTAAAACGACCTTCTCGATGGTGCGCTTTGGAAATGTACTGGGCTCTTCAGGTTCGGTAGTGCCGCAGTTTCGTCGGCAAATTGCGGAAGGGGGGCCGATTACCGTCACCCACCCCGAGATCACCCGTTACTTTATGAGCACCAGTGAGGCAACCCAGCTCGTCATTCAGGCAGGCGCGATGGCCCAGGGCGGTGAGGTATTTTTGCTGGATATGGGTAAATCCATCAAGATAGTCGACCTCGCAACCCGCATGATTGAACTCTCTGGCTTGCAGCTCAAGACCGAAAAAATGCCTTATGGCGATATCGAAATCAGCTACACGGGCCTGCGCCCCGGTGAAAAGCTCTTTGAGGAGCTCTTAATTGGCGACAACCCTGAACCATCCTCCCACCCCCGTATTTTTAAGGCCCGCGATGCCGCATTGGCGTGGCCGGAGCTGGAAGAGCAATTTGGTTTATTGCAAAACTTAGTCGATCAGGGCGATATTTTGGGCATTCGGGGTTTATTGCAAAAATTGGTTGCCGGATACACTCCTGACCCAACGATTGTCGACTGGAGTTACGATGCCGACCTAGAGCTTAGCGGGGGGGGTAGTTACTAGGCAAATCCCTTTATAATCAGATCTGTATAGAGATTATGGGATGAATGAAGTATTTATAGGCAAGCATGAAGCCGATCCTGTAATCCCAAGCAAATTGCAGTAGGTAACCCCCTTTTTTTGTTATTGATATTTAATTTGCTAGGCCTTTGCCCGTTTATGGTTTTTTCTTCTTCCCTTGTGCGCGTACTTACGATTTTTCTGCTCTGCTTTGGTTTTGGAGCGGTAGCGCAGGCCCAGTCGATCGATGCTGCTGGAGCAATGTCTGCCGCGCCGGCTGGAACAAGTATCACTTTGCCACCGGGGGTGCAACTCCCACCCAATATTCAAATCCCACCCGGGGTTACCATCAATCAAAGTGGCGGCGGTAGAGCGGGCGCAACTGGTTCACCCTCTAGCCCGAATAATGCCCAGCCAAGTCAGCCTAATGCGCAGTCAGGTCAGCCAAGCAATCCTGCAGCTGCCAGCCGCTCCAATGCAACGAATCCCAGCAACAGCAATAATCAAAATACGGATAGCAGCCCTAAACCAAGCGGTTCAGACTTAGCAACATCCAATACCCGTGTACCCAATGCGTTTCAAAGCTTCCTGTTTCAGATAACGGGCAAGAGTGTGGGTATCTACGGCATGGATCTCTTTAATCGCAGCAATCCGTTTGCTGCCTTGGAGTCGGTGCCGGTGCCGGCGAACTACGTTTTGTCTCCAGGCGATCAGATTACCGTCAAGATCTACAGCCCAGCGCTGGATGTCGATCAAGGCTATACGATCAATAAAGACGGCACGATTACCTTGCCCAAGATTGGCCCGGTCGCACTTGCCGGCACTAAAGCGGGTGAGCTGGAAGCGACCCTAAAAAATTACCTCAGTCGTATTTTGACGAACTTCAATGTCTATGCCACGGTAGGGCAGTTAAAGGGCATTGAGATTTACGTCGTGGGCCAAACCGATCGCCCGGGTAAATACATTGTGAGTAGCGTGAGCACGCTAATCAATGCCTTGTTTGCGACGGGCGGCCCCACTGCCAACGGCAGCATGCGTAATATTCAATTGGTGCGCCAAGGCAAAGTGGTTGGCGTAGTCGATTTGTATCAATTTTTACTCCATGGCGATAGCTCGCGTGATTTAGTCTTGCAAGCGGGGGATGTGATTCGTATTCCGCCGGTAGGTGCGCAAGTGGCCTTAATGGGCTCGATTCCCAATCCTGCAATCTATGAGCTGAGCCCTGGCGAAACCAGTAACTCCTTAGAGGCAGTCATCCGCTACGCTGGTAATACCTCGGTGTTCACTAGCCCATTGCAAGTGTCGATTGAGCGCATTGATCCAGAAAAACTCAAACCGCTCTCGGCGATGGCGATCTCCTTAAACAAAGAAGGTTTGCAAACAAAACTCAAAGCAGGTGATATTGTCACTTTCTTGCCGATTAAACCTGCGTTTGAAAATGCCGTTTCCTTACGACTGCTTGGCGCGCCTTCAGTACGTTTACCGATTAAACCCGGCACTAATTTGCATGAGTTATTGCCTAATAGGGAAGCACTGCTCACCAATTTGTATTTCATGAGGCGTTTTACGCCGCCTACGTCCGGCGAGGGCACTACGGATGATCTCAGCCGTATTCGGGATACGGCGCGCCTGGATCAAATCAATTGGGAGTTTGCGCTCTTAGAGCGCATTAATTTGGGCGACCTTAGCCCGCAGGTGATTAGTTTTAATTTAGAGCAGGCCATTAATCCGACATCGCCCAATCAAAATGTGACCCTGCAGCCCGGCGACATCATTACGATCTTTAGCCAAAAAGACTTGCTGGTCTCCTCTGAAAAGCAGGTGAGGGTAGTGCGGGTGCAGGGCGAAGTAAGAGCTCCGGGTATTTATCAAATCAGGGCTGATGAGACCTTGCCGGATGTGATTGCCAAAGCTGGAGGTGTTACGCGCGGTGCGTACATTTATGGCACTGTTCTGAGCCGAGTATCCATTCGAGAAATGCAGCGCAAGAATTTAGATCAAGTGGTTCGGAACTTGCAAAGCCAATTGGCAAACAGTACCGGCAATATGCTTGCGGGCTCCAATACTGCCGAAGAGATGCGGCGCCAGCAAGCCTTGGCTGGCCTGAATCAAAGTAATTTGGCGCAAAAGATTGATCAGCTTAAGCAAATGAACCCCAATGGGCGTTTAGCGCTGGAGCTCGATCCACGTGATCCCGAGTACCCCGAAATTACCTTAGAAGACGGCGATGAAATCACCGTCCCCAGAATTCCATCGAGCATTGGTATCTTTGGTGCGGTCTACAACGAAGCGGCCATGCTCTATAAACCCAATCTCACCGTAGCCGACTACTTAAAAAATGCTGGCCCTACACCAACCGCTGAAACAACTTGGACTTTTGTATTAAGAGCAGATGGCTCGGTTAGGGCGCCGAACTTATCCGGCTGGTTTAATACTAATAGCGTGATGGGCGATGAAATCATGCCGGGCGATGCCGTGGTAGTACCAGAACGCATCCTCCGGCAAACCGCTTGGGCTACCTTTACTCAGGGCCTTAAAGACTGGACGCAGATTTTCTTCCAGTTGGGCTTAGGTGCTGCAGCAATTCAGGTACTCAAATAATGGCGAGCAATACCAGCCCAGACAACCTACCAAACGACGAGTGGGAAGATGATTACGATATCTCGTTTTTGGACTTGGCACTTACCGTTTCAGAAAATTTAAAGCTTTTGATTTTTGGGCCATTATTGGTAGGTATTTTGACCTTGGTTTATACGTTTTTTATTACACCTGTTTTTACAGCTAAAACCACTATCCTGCCGCCAGCGCAAGCTAGCTCAACGGCAGGCGCTTTATTGGATTCACTTGGAGTTGCTGGATTTGCAGGTTCGGCCTTGGGACTCAAAGACCCTGCTGGGCAATACATGGCCTATATTGAGAGCGATGCTTTATTAGATATTCTCATTGACAAATTTAATTTACAAAAGTACTACGATCAGAAATATATTTTTCAAACTCGCAAAATATTAAGAGATGTAATTCTGGTTGACTCGGATAAAAAATCAGGCTTAATTACCGTCGCAGTGACTGATAAGGACCCCAAATTAGCTGCAGAATTAGCCAATAGCCTAATTACTGAACTTCGTTTTTTTGTAGGAAAACTTGAATTACAAGAGGCTCAAAATCGGCGTGCGTTTTTAGAAACACAGCTGAAAGAAATTAGCTCCCGACCTTTTCTGGATGCGTTTAGTCAGCAAGCCTTAATAAGTGGATTGATTCGGCAGTTTGAGTTATCTAAGGTCGATGAGGCGCGAATTGGCCCAACTTTTATGCAGGTTGACGTAGCAGCACCACCTGAACTCAAAAGTGGACCGAAGCGAGCTCAATTAGCTGTACTCGCGACATTAGCAACTGGACTAGTTTTATTAATCTATGTATTTATTCGCAAGGCATACATTAGGAACCAATTGGATCCAGAGTCACAGGGAATGCAAAATCAAATTATTTCCAATATTCATTCCTTTTGTTCGCTCAAAAAATGGTTTAAAAAGTAAGCTCGAGAATTATCTCTTCCATCAAAGTAATTCGTCGAAAATTATCATTCAGCTATGAAAAAGTGATACCTTTTGTATAGCAAACCAAAAAGTCATAACTAAAAAATGAATTTCTTCGAAAAAATGATCTTAACCAAATCGAAAAAAATTGCAGTAATCGGCCTCGGTTATGTGGGGTTGCCATTAGCCGTTGAGTTTGGCAAGTCATTTTCTGTAATTGGCTTTGACGTAAATAAGCGGCGCATTGAAGAACTTAAGTCCGGTATTGATCGCACTTTAGAGGTGGATGCTGCTGAGCTTCTCTTAGCAAGTGGGCTGTATTATTCCTGTGATGCGCACGATTTGTCAAAAGCGCAAATTTACATTGTGACTGTACCAACGCCAATTGATGGAGCCAATCGCCCCGACTTAACGCCGCTCATTAAGGCAAGTCAAACAGTGGGTAAGGCCTTAAAAAAGGGTGACATCGTTATTTACGAATCCACTGTCTACCCAGGGTGCACGGAAGAGGTTTGCGTCCCGGTTTTAGAGCAAGCATCAAAGCTAAAATTTAATGTAGATTTTTTCTGTGGTTATAGCCCGGAGCGTATTAACCCGGGCGATAAGGTGAATACCTTAACTAAGATTAAAAAAATTACTAGCGGCTCTAATACGGCCATAGCCAAAGAAGTCGATGATTTGTATGCAAGCATTATCACTGCTGGAACGTATTCTGCAACGAGCATGAAAGTTGCTGAAGCGGCTAAGGTGATTGAAAATAGCCAGCGTGATTTAAATATTGCCTTTGTTAATGAGCTCTCCGTGATTTTTGAGCGCTTAGGAATCGATACGATTGAGGTCTTAGAGGCGGCTGGCAGTAAATGGAATTTTTTACCGTTTCGCCCTGGCATGGTGGGTGGTCACTGTATTGGAGTGGATCCTTATTACCTCACGCATAAGGCGGAAGAGGTGGGTTATCATCCGCAGGTCATTTTGGCAGGGCGGCGCATTAATGACAATATGGGGCGCTATGCTGCACGCAATGTCATTAAACGCATGGTGAAAAATGGTATTGATATAACAAAAGCTACCGTTGGGGTGATGGGCGTTACCTTTAAAGAGAATTGCCCTGACATACGTAATAGCAAGGTCATCGACTTAATCGAAGAGTTGCGTGGCTGGAATATCAATGTAGTCGTTGTAGATCCCTGGGCAGACCCTGCAGAGGTGGCTAGGGAGTATGGTTTTGATTTGGGGGTTATTGATCAAAATCACCCAGTGGATTCACTAATTGTGGCTGTCGGTCACCAAGAGTTTCGCGCGCTTGATAGCACTACTTTGAAAACATATTGCCGTTGGCATGCGCAACCTGTATTTGGGGATCTCAAGGCACTTTACAAAGCCAACGATTTACACGACGCCGGCTTTGCAGTATTTAGATTGTGATTAAACAATGATAAAAAACTTTGCTCTAATTGGTGCCGCAGGCTATATTGCCCCAAGGCATTTGCGCGCCATAAAAGACACGGACTCGAACTTAAGTGTGGCCTACGATATCAATGATTCCGTTGGCATCATGGACAGCATCTTTCCACAAAGTGAATTTTTTACGCAGTTTGAGCGTTTTTATGATTATGCGCATCAACTCAAACGCACTCCTAAATCTGCTTTGGATTACGTTGCTATCTGCTCACCCAATTACTTGCATCATTCTCATATCACTGCCGGACTTCGTTTGGGTGCCGATGTGATTTGTGAAAAGCCAATCGTTCCTACCCCGAAATTACTAGACGATCTTGTATTGGTCGAAAAGGAAACCGGAAAAAAAGTATTTACTATTTTGCAGTTGCGCCACCACGCAGCTATTTCGGCATTGCGAGATAAGGTGGCTAAAGCCCCCAAAGATACAAAGTTCGATGTAGAGTTAACCTATATTACATCGCGCGGTAAGTGGTATGCCGAGAGTTGGAAGGGTGATGATCGTAAATCCTTTGGTGTGGCTACTAATATTGGTGTGCATTTTTACGATATGCTCCACTTCATTTTTGGAAATTTACAAGAAAATAAAGTGCACTATGCAGACCCAAATAAAGCCGCGGGGTATCTTGAGTATGAGCGAGCACGGGTACGCTGGTTTTTATCAATAGATGCCAATGATTTACCAGATGAGGTGAAGGGCAAGAAAACCACCTATCGCAATATTGATATTAGTGGTGATCAATTGGAGTTTTCAGAAGGATTCACCGATTTACATACCGTGAGCTATCAAGAAATTTTGGCTGGTCGAGGCTATGGCTTAGACGCTGCAAGACATGCGGTTGAGACAGTTGATGTGATACGTACTGCAGCCCTAACACCCATCACATCTGATGTGCACCCCTTTGTAAAAAGGCTAGTGAAATAATGACCTATACCGCTCATGACACTGCCATTGTTGATCAAGGCGCTCAGATTGGTGAGGGTAGTAGGATCTGGCACTGGGTCCATATCTGTGCTGGCGCAAAAATTGGTAAACATTGCTCTTTTGGTCAAAATGTCTTTGTTGGAAACGATGTGGTAATTGGGAATAACGTCAAAGTACAGAACAATGTCAGCATCTATGATGCAGTGACCATTGAAGATGATGTGTTTTGTGGGCCTAGTATGGTGTTTACCAATGTCTACAACCCGCGTAGTGCAGTTACACGAAAAGATGAATATCGCCGTACCTTAGTCAAAAAAGGCGCTTCGATTGGCGCGAATGCCACCATTGTTTGTGGCGTAACTATCGGCGAATATGCCTTTATTGCTGCTGGCGCTGTCATTAATAAAGATGTAAAACCATATGCACTCATGGCAGGTGTGCCCGCAAAACAAATTGGCTGGATGAGCGAGTTTGGTGAAAGGCTGGATCTTCCTCTGGAGGGCAATGCAAAAACGACATGTATCACAACTAGTCATAAATATGAGTTAATCGATGGGGAGCTGACATGTCATCACCACTGATCCCCTTCATTGACCTCAAAGCCCAATATGAGGCGCTAAAACCTCAAATTCAAGAGAGAATCAATCGCGTACTAGAGCATGGCCAGTACATTATGGGACCTGAAGTGCGCGAGCTAGAAGAAAAGCTCGAGGAATATACCGGCGCCAGGCATTGCATCACAGTTGCCAGCGGGACTGAAGCTTTGCTAATGAGTCTTATGGCTCTTGGAATAAAAGCAGGAGATGAAATTATTACAACACCATTTACATTTGTTGCTACTGTAGAGGTAATTGCCCTTTTAGGAGCGAAACCTATTTTTGTTGATGTTGAGCCAGATACTGGTAATTTAGATGCTAATCTCGTTGAGGCCAAAATCACACCCAACACAAAAGCCATTATTCCCGTGAGTCTTTATGGCCAAACTGCGGATATGGACTCGATTAACGCCATTGCTGCACGATATGACAATCTTCCTGTAATTGAAGATGCGGCACAAAGTTTTGGCGCAACCTATAAAGGTAAAAAAAGTTGTAATCTCAGTACCATTGGCTGTACCAGCTTTTTTCCAAGTAAACCGTTGGGTTGTTATGGCGATGGTGGAGCGATATTTACAAATGAAGACAATTTAGCTCAAGCATTGCGTGAAATCAGAGTGCACGGCCAAAGTCAACGTTATGTTCATACTCGGATAGGCGTAGGTGGACGTATGGATACCCTGCAATGTGCAATCGTCCTAGCAAAACTCGAGCGCTTTGAATGGGAGGTACAGCAACGGCAAAAGATTGGACAGGAATATTCGGATCAAATTCAATACTTGCAAAGTCAAAGTACTTTGGAGATGGTTAAACCTACAGTCATTCGCGACGATCGCACTAGCGTCTATGCCCAATATACTGTTATAAGCACTAAGCGAGATGAGATCCAAAAGCGTCTAGCGGATGTTGGAATTCCGACGGCTGTACATTATCCTTTGCCATTAAATGAGCAACCCGCTTATAAGCACTTATGCTGTGATGAATGTACTCCTGTGGCAAAAAAATTAGCTAGGCAGGTGATTAGTTTACCAATGGGTGCGGATCTCTGTGAAGCGGCACAGAATTTCATTATTCAGCAGCTATGCACGAACTGACTAGGCTTGTTGTTGACTGTATTAATTGCCTACTAAATTTGGGGAACGTCATCCTATATCAAGTCAGAGAAAAATCAAAAGAATTACTTAAATTGTATTTAAGGTGTTTTGCTATTAGACAGATCGAACTTGAGATAATTGCAGTTAACAGCTTCTCGTACCAGGTAGGTAATGGCCCTGTTGTACTTAATCGCTTTTGCATAAAGAGGTCTCGGCATCTCTGTGTTAATGGGCGGTCCATATATCTTTTTGACTACTTTAAATTGGTAAATATAAGATAATTTAAATGGGACCTATGACAGTGAAAGCAATTCATATGAACAGCGTAAGATCTAAACGATCTGCATATGGTCCTGCCTTCCTAACTTCCTTGGTATGGATTCTGATAATGAGTTTTCAGTTAATTCAATCAATGCGGATAGATGCATTTGAACTTACCCAATCTCGATTAAATCTTTTAGGGTATTTGATTGCTTTTGCTTTGTCTCTCATTTTGGGTTACAGGTTGTATCGCTCACGACGCATGATGCTACTCTCTGTTCTGGTGGTTCTATTGTTGATTTTTTATACAACAATCATCCGCGAAGTTACAGCCCCATCCCTGCCTTTTGTCAGTTTTCTGTTTTCACGTTTTGGCTTAGTTATGTGGTTTGTGCTGGGAATAGGATTTGCTGCAGTTTTGGATATTCTACAAAAGTTAAGTTTTCGGCGCGATAGAAAGCAGGCAAGAAAAGTAATTTTCTTAGTTATTTTTTGCCAGTGTCTTTTTGCACTATTTTTTGCTTACGAAATTATCTTAATGCCCCCAGTAACCATTAGTTATCAGGCGGTTGCATACGGCTTGATGATCTACTTGATAATACTTGTCGGCATCTTGCAAGTAGTTTGGGGGAAATCTCTATCTTGGATGCTTATAATTTCTTTATTTTTTATTATTACAGTGCTTGTCTTTTCGGTAGTGTTGCTTAAATCAACTGTGATAGTGGCCTTTTGGCTAGGTCTGATCTCAATATTTATTGTTATGAAGCTTCGAGATAGCTCAATAAAAATGAGGTTAGTAGTTGCGTTTATATTTTTAATGGGTTTGATAGCTTTTGCTAGGTCGGATATATTCGAATCCATTGTCAAAATAACGCGATTTTCAGTGTTGCTTTCGAATGATGGTGAGTTCACATCCGTTACAAGTCGACTGGGTATTGTCGATACTTTTTGGAAGCAGTTTAAAGTGTCCCCTATATTTGGTCATTTTGAAGCGGAAATAATATCTGGCGTTGGAAGAGGTGATTATATGCATAGCTTACCTTTATCACTGCTAACTCATACAGGAATAATTGGCACTGGTATTTTTACTATGATTTTGATAATTTTATTCGGCAATCGTATTAAAGCAAAAAGAAAATTGGATCCATCTGAATTGTTTTTTATGCTCTTAATGCTATTGGTTCTAGGACTGGGTACGATAAGTGCTTTCATGACCTTGCCAGTTTTATGGTTCATGTTTGGTTGTTTGTGCCGTCGTCCACGATATTCTTCTGAAAGGATAAGATATGCCCGTGATCATTGATTATGGCGTGGGTAATATTGGATCGATTATGAACATGATCCGAAAAGTTGGGGGCAATGCAAAAATCGGGGTAAACATCGATGATATTGCACGTGCTGACATGTTAATTCTGCCGGGAGTTGGAGCTTTTGATTCTGGAATCAATCACCTGCGCGCTTCAGGGCTTGTCGATGTACTAAATCAGCGCGTGCTTGATGACAAGGTGCCTGTACTCGGGATATGCCTTGGAGCACAATTGATGACTCAATCGAGCGAGGAAGGCGTCGAGAAGGGGCTAGGTTGGCTCGATGCCCTGACCATACGTATGAATTTCACTGATGTCCCTGGTAAATGGCCTTTGCCTAATGTTGGATGGCGCAATGTGATTTCCAAAAATGGTTACACCATGTTGGATGGAATTGACGAGATGCCTCGCTTTTACTTCGTCCACTCTTATTATCTTGCGCCAAATGATCCCGATATCGTCTCAATGAAGACGCACTATGGTTTCGATTTTGCTTGTGGCCTGCGCAAGGACAACATACACTGCGCCCAGTTTCACCCAGAAAAAAGTCACGCATTCGGAATGCAGTTTTTTCAAAATTTTCTGAGAACTTATTCTTAATGCGTCATCGCATCATCCCTGTTCTATTGCTTAAGGATGGCGGTCTTTACAAAACCCGAAAGTTTTGCAAAGAAACTTATCTTGGCGATCCGGTTAATACAATCAAAATCTTCAATGACAAGCTTGTGGATGAGCTTATTTTTCTTGACATCGCTGCAGCGAGGCGCAATTCAAAGCCGAACATCGAGATGCTCAAGGAAATCGCCGGAGAATGCTTCATGCCACTTGCTTATGGTGGGGGCATTATCTCAGTAGATCAGGCGCGGGAAATCCTAGCCATCGGGTTCGAGAAAATCGTTGTAAATTCCGCCGCTTGGACCGACCCCGACTTGGTGCCATCGCTTGCTCAGGTATTCGGTAGCTCCACCGTCGTCGGTTCGATCGATGTTAAGAAGGACTGGTTAGACCGCGAAAAAGTTTTCATCCGCGGCGGCACCAATGCGATTTCAATGGGCCCTGTCGAGTGGGCACAAGAGCTAGAAAAGCGCGGTGTTGGCGAGATCATGATCAACTCGATCGACAGAGATGGTGAAATGACGGGTTATGACCTAAACTTAATTAAGCGCATTGCTGATGCCGTTACGATCCCAGTAATTGCTGTTGGGGGCGCGCGCAACGTAGATGACCTAAGATCTGCAATTTCAAATGCGGGCGCCTCCGCTTCAGCGGCAGGGGCAATGTTCGTCTTCCAGGGCAAGCATCGTGCAGTGCTGATTAGCTATCCAGGCCGGAATGAGCGGCAACTAATTTAGCGGCCCAGCTCATGCTAAGCGCCTTGCGCAATTACATTTACCTAATTTTCAAACCATTCACCCGGGCTCATACGATGTTCGTGAGCAGCTCTGCGCTGGTAATGGTGTTCCCGATGATCAGCGCACCTATTGTAGCGCGCCTTTACACGCCAGAAGATTTCGGTGTTTATGCCGTCTTCTTTGCACTGGCAACAATCCTTTCGGCAACTTCCTCACTTGAGCTGCGCAACATTGCACTTCTGGAGGTCGATAGCACAGATGCCGCACACGGGGCTATCTTGGCCCTAAGTGTTGTAGTGGCCTTTTGTCTCGCGCTTTTGGCCCTTGTCCTTGCGGTTCCGGATGTGTGGATTGCGTATCTCTTTGGGGTGAATGTCCTGCCTTATCTAGCATGGCTGCCTGCGACGGTGTTGCTGATGGGGGCATCACAGGTCCTTTATACCTGGGCGACCCGCCAGAAGGAATACAAGATCCTCGCACGTAACAAGTTCATACTGGGACTATCTACGATGCTCCTTCAGATCGGGATTGGATTAGTCGATCCAGGGGCAGTTGGTTTCATCATCGCCAATCTATTTGGCTTGGTGTTGGCCTTTGCCCTATTGATGCCACTTTTTATAAAGACCTTACGCTTCTTGCGACCAGATTTTACATTCGGCTCTGCTGCAAAGCAATTTCTCCGCTACTACAGGCTGACAACCTGGACAATGCCCGGTTCGCTCATCAATTCCCTTAGCCAGTTTCTCCCCGATCTGCTGATTAACCGGCTCTTCGGTGCCGCCCTGCTGGGTCAATATTCATTGGCCATGCGGATGCTTAGTATGCCGATTGCGTTTCTCTCGGTCGGCATTCAGGACTTCTTTCGCCAACAGGCCTCCGCGGAGTTCAATAATTATGGACATTGTAAATCCAGCTTCTGGCGTTTCATGGTGCTGACCATCGCCGTAGCCCTGTTCATTATCCTTCCGATTATCTTGTGGATCCCATATATCTTCCCGGTTATTTTCGGATCACAATGGACTGAGTCTGGCACATTGATACAGGCTTTGGTTTTCTTGACAATTTTACGATTCATTTCATCACCTATAAGCTATGTCTGGATCATCCAGGGGAAGCAGCGTTTGGACTTTTTATGGCAGCTTGGTCTTTTGGGTCTCAGTAGCGGAACTTTGTTCCTGCCGCCGTTCCTGGTTGCAGAGATCACTCTCTATTCAACCCTTTGGGTATATAGCCTAGTCGTAGGTACGTGGTATATGTTTGCCATTTACGTTTCCTATCGCCTCTGCGGCTCTAAGCGCCCAAATTAAATACATCACCATACATTAATGTATTAATATTACATTTTCAATATAAGCGTAATAATACCATTGAATTATCTAAACAATCCCTATACCGAGATACTTCATAAACATCCACATCAGGAGTGCGTTCGCTGCGTTATGGATACCTCAGACCCCTGGATTACTTTTAACGATATAGGGGTCTGCAATCATTGCCAAAAGTATGAATCCTCCATAGCAAAAATAGGCTCCTCTGAGAATCGAAATCTGAGGTTGAATCAAATGGTTGCACGACTCAAGGCGCGCGGCAAAGGCAAGGATTATGACTGCATCATGGGATTGTCGGGCGGTGTTGATAGTTCATATTTGGCTTGGTTCGCCGTCAAGCAACTAGGTCTGCGCCCATTGGTTGTCCATGTCGATACGGGCTGGAACTCCGAACTAGCAGTCAACAACATCCAAAATATCGTGCAGCGTTTGAAATTGGATATGCACACGCTAGTCATCAACTGGCCAGAAATCCGGGACCTCCAGCGCGCTTATTTTCGATCGAGCATAGCTAATTTGGACGTTCCTCAAGATCACGCCTTCTTAGCGGCGCTTTATAGTGAAGCACGAAAATATGGAATTAAGGATATTCTTAACGGTGGAAATATCCAGACGGAATCAATTCTGCCGAGCGCTTGGGGCTATGATGCATCGGACGCCATTTCGCTTAGGGCCATCCACAAGAAATTCGGGATTGTGAAGTTGAAGCACTACCCGATAATCAGCATGTTCGAGAGATATTTTTACTATCCATTCATACTAAAGATGCGAGTGCACCGACCACTTGATTTGATCGACTACAGCAAAGACGAAGCTAAGAGGCTGCTAATTGACGAACTTGGTTGGCGCGACTATGGTGGCAAGCACTATGAATCCATTTTTACTAAGTTCTTCCAGGCACACTATCTGCCAACTAAATTCGGCTACGATAAACGACTAGCCCATTATGCAAGTCTGATCGTGTCGTCTCAAATGACTAAAGCACAGGCTAAGTCCGAATTGCAAAAGCCACTTTACAACCCGCAAGCACTAGAAGAAGACAAAATTTTTTGGATCAAGAAGTTGCTTATTACAGAAGAAGAGTATGAGCGCGTTATGGCAAAAAAACCTATATCCTACAAAAGTTTTCCTAACAACGAACATACTTTGTCTTTTTTGAGGAAAGTGGTACGCCTCACAGCACGAGGTTATAAATTCATTCAATCACGTAACTGATCGCTGGCCGGTATCATGACAAATTTTACACTTCATATTTTTTTGTCATCGATCGAAAACGAAACACGACTTTTCAAGGAGGCCGCATATACACTTTCGAATAGTATATGCGCTCGGGTCGTGGTTTTAGGTTTATGGAATAAAGGGCTGCCGATTCGGGAGACTACCAAATATGGACTTGAAATACTTCGGTTGCAAACGATGGCTAAGCGCCGGCAGAAATCTATTTTGTTGCACCGTTTCATGCTCTTTCGAAGGATCGTCGCCTTGCTCAGCCTAATCCAATATATGTTAGCAAGTATCATCGAAGCCTGGCGTCTGCGTCCTGATCATGTCTGCTGTCATAATGCCATCATGCTCCCTGCTGCATGGGCTGCAGCGAAATTTTCCAATGCTACGTTAGAATATTTGCCGCATGAGCTTGAAACTCATCGTAATGGCCTAACTGGGATAAACAGGAAGATCACTATTTTTGTCGAGCGAAAGTTTATCTACTCGGCCCGGAACGTTATCGTTGTTTGTGATCCGATTAAGAAATGGTATGAGGATGCCTATGGACTTGCTAATGTGCAGGTAGTTCGCAATGTACCCGAAAAAGTTGCGACTCAGATCCGACCAATCCCTGAAGGTAGCTTCCGTGAACGCTTTGATATACCTAATAGCGCAAAAGTATTCATTTATCAGGGATTGTTAAGCGAAGGCCGCGGTATCGAGGTATTGATTGATGCGTTTACCCAACTTGCACCAGAGAAATGCCATCTTGTGCTGATGGGCTACGGCGATATCCGCTATCAAGCCTTAGTTGATCGGGCTGCAATCAGTCATGCGAATATCCATTACCACCCCCCGGTAGCCCGCGAGTGGATCATATCCTATTCGGCGAGTGCAGATATCGGAATTTTTATATCTGAACGTGCATCATTAAGCTACCGTTATGCATTGCCGAATAAATTCTTTGAATGGGCTCATGCCGGGCTGCCGGTCCTAGTAAGCGATAATCTGAAATACCAAGCGCAGCTGGTACGCCAAGGCGGATTTGGCTGGGCAGCTCCGCTTGACGAATTGACATCGATGATTCACTGGATTTGTGAAATCGACCATGCTCCTTTTGCCAAAAATGCTCGTCGCTATGCTTTACCAGCGGTTTGGGAAGAGGAGGCCAAGATTTTTTCGGATGTTTATCAAAACAATCAATTAGTGAATTGACTCCTTCCCAAAAAGTACTGGGCTTCCAACTAAAGTAAGGTTGCTTTCAAATCCTTTTATAATGAGGAAGATAGTAAGTAAAAAATCCCGACATACTGAAAACATTTAACTTATGCCGCTTTGTCAAACGGACAGTGGAACTGTTATTGAGGACATCTACCGTAATCTGGGGATTACCTAAGTCGCCTCCTTCACCTCGAAGAGGAATTACTCTTACGCGAATTAACCCAAATATTTCCACTAGATAACACTTTCATAAGCATCTGTAAAAATGGTGAAATTTATAACTAGTTATATCAAGATATATTCCTAATGCATATTATTCATATTACATCTGTCCACGCCCGAAATGATTCGAGAATTTTTTACAAGATGTGCCGCTCATTGGCTAATAAAAATATTCAAGTTTCACTTATTGTAGCCGATGGAAAATCTAACGAAATAAGAGATGGTGTACAGATTTATGATGTCGGAGTATTTGATAGTCGCGTAGACCGAATAAAAAATGCTCCAAAGCGTGTGCTGAAGAAAGCACTGACGGTTCAGGCTGATTTATATCACTTGCATGATCCTGAGTTGATTCCTATTGGCCTCAAACTCAAACAAATGGGCAGGCAAGTGGTCTTCGATTCTCATGAAGATGTGCCTAAGCAAATGTTAACCAAGCCATATTTAAATTATCCCATGCTTAGGATCATATCTACAATTTTTGGTTTATACGAGAACTACGCATGCCATAAGCTTGATGGTGTAATTGCAGCTACGCCATTCATAAGGGATAAATTTCTTAAAATTAACCAAAACACAATCGATATCAATAATTTTCCATTGCTGGATGAATTGAGTAGTGACATATCTTGGTCACAAAAGCGTAATGAAATTTGCTATGTGGGAGGCCTTAGCCGTATACGTGGAATTCTAGAAATAGTACAAGCTATGAGCCATACGCAGAGCTATGTTCGGCTTAATCTGTGTGGTCGTTTTTTGGAGCCAGAATTCGAAGATATCTGTAAGAAATTGTCGGGCTGGCAGAAAATTAATGCTTTAGGCTTTCTTGGCAGACAAGGTGTATCTGAAGTTTTAGAACGTTCCATGGCGGGGCTAGTAACGTTGCATCCAACCATAAATTATCTTGATTCCCTCCCTGTAAAAATGTTTGAATACATGGCAGCTGGCATTCCAGTCATTGCTTCTGATTTCCCCCTTTGGCGAGAAATTATTGCTGGCAACGATTGTGGCTTGCTAGTCGACCCTCTTAACTCTCAGGCTATAGCAGATGCAATTGATTACTTGATTCAAAACCCCAAAGAGGCAGAACGATTGGGGGGGAATGGCCGTAAAGCTGTACTTGAAAAGTACAACTGGCCAATAGAGGAAAAAAAATTACTTAGTTTTTATTCCATGATCTTATCTGGTAAAACCCCTACAACTTAATATGAAGAAAATTCTTACTGTTTTGGGAGCGCGCCCACAATTTATCAAGGCCAGCGTGGTTTCACATGCTATAGCGCAGATGCCGACTTTGAGGGAAGTGGTAGTCCATACTGGCCAGCACTTTGATGCAAATATGTCAGACATTTTCTTTACTGAATTAGGTATTTCAAAGCCGGATTATTTCTTAGACATTCACGGCGGCAACCATGGCGAAATGACTGGACGCATGCTTTCTGAAATTGAGCGCATTCTTTTAGTTGAGAAGCCTGATTTAGTGCTTGTATATGGTGATACAAACTCAACCCTTGCTGGCGCATTGGCTGCCGCAAAGCTACATATCCCAGTAGCGCATATTGAGGCTGGACTAAGAAGTTTCAATATGAAAATGCCCGAGGAAATCAACCGAATCCTAACTGATCGAGTCTCTAAATGGCTTTTTACTCCTAATGCAGTATCTGTAGCCAATCTTTGTCGGGAAGGCTTTGCAGGCAGTCAAATTATCCCTGTGGGTGATGTGATGTTTGACGTAGCCCTTCACTTTGGATCTCGTGTTTCTGAGCTCGGCGGTGCTCTACATAAATTGGGTTTACTGCCAAAAAAATATATTTTGGCAACCATACATAGAGCTGAAAATACCGACAATCATCAAAGATTGCTGGTCATAGTTGATGCCTTATTAGAAGTCGCTAGATCAATTCCTGTGGTTTGGCCAATTCACCCCCGCACCAGGGCGATTCTAGATCATTTAGGCATTACATCTCGAGTTATTCAAAGTTTGATGTTAATCAATCCTGTCGGCTATTTAGATATGGTTCAGCTCGAAAAATATTCCGTATTAATTGCGACAGACTCGGGTGGTGTTCAAAAAGAGGCATTCTTTTATCGGGTTCCCTGTGTCACTTTAAGAGATGAAACCGAATGGGTTGAGTTAGTAGAGTCTAGTTGGAACGTGCTTGCCCCACCATTAATTCATCAAGAACTTGTAGATGCGATTCTTACTAGGGTGGACAGCCAAGGTAAGGATATATCCCCCTACGGAAATGGAAATGCCTCTAAGCTAATTGTAGATACACTTCATTGTGACTTACATTAATGAAGCACGTTTGGATTCTCAATCATTATGCACAGCAACCATCTGCGGCTGGAGGCACCCGTCATTTTCACTTAGCTGAATACTTAAAAGACTATGGCTGGAGCGCAAGTATTATTGCGGCAAGTGTTGAGCATCAGACAGGCATTCAAAGATTGCGAAGTGATGAGAATTATCGAATCGAAGTCCATAAAGATATCACCTTTTTGTGGTTAAGAACGCCTGCTTATAGTGGAAATAAATTTCGGCGAGTGCTAAATATTGCCGCATATTTTTTCCAGGCACTTCGACCATCGCGCACTAAAAAATTATCCATTCCCAATGCCATTATCGGCTCAAGCGTACATCCCTTGGCTGCTTTAGCAGGGATGATTTTATCTAGAAAGCTTGGGGTGCCATTTATATTCGAGGTTCGTGATTTGTGGCCACAGACTCTGATTGATATGGGGCGACTAAAGGAGTCATCTATCTTAACTTGGATTTTACGCAAGATGGAGTTGTATCTTTATAGGCAGGCAGCGCGAGTGGTGGTTCTTTTGCCTAGTGCCTGGGAGTATATTGTGCCACTTGGTATTTCGAAGCAGAAGATCATTTGGATACCTAACGGTGTTGATCTGTCTATGTTTACCCAGACTCCTGATCCAATACATTCTGATGACTTTACTTTGATGTATTTTGGTGCGCATGGCCACGCAAATGGATTGTGGGATATTTTACAAGCCATGAGTTTTGTTCAGCAGTCGTCCAATGGTGCGAAGATTAATTTACGCCTAATTGGTGAAGGATCACTTAAGCCTTTATTAATTGCTGAGTCACTTAAATTGGGTTTGAAGAATATTTTTTTTGAGTCTTCGGTACCTAAAAATGAAATATCAGCATTAGCCTCTAAGGCAGATGCTTTTGTATTGTCAGTAATTGATTTACCTAATCTTTATAAATACGGTATTAGTATGAATAAGATGTTTGATTATCTTGCGGCATCCCGACCGATCCTAATAGCATCTAATGCCATTAATAATCCTGTTGCAGATGCTCATGCTGGAATTACCGTTGCCCCAGGTAATCCGCAGGCGCTAGCTGAGGCTATTCTAAAAATTGCCTCTACCTCGCTTGAAGAGCGTATTCGAATGGGTCGTGCAGGGCGAGATTACGTAAAAAAGAACCATGATTTTGTGCAATTGTCTGCAAAACTTGCAACGGTCTTAAATGAGGTTTGCGCTGAGGTAGATAATAAATGATATTACTTAACTTGATGTTAGCTTGTGCATTTAATTAATTTTTTTGATTAGCCATGAAACGCTTCTTTGATATACTTGTAGCTTCAGCTAGCCTCATTGTGCTCGCATTACCCTTACTTCTTTTAGCGATCTTAGTTCGTTTGAAGCTCGGCTCACCTATTTTTTTCAAGCAAATCCGTCCAGGCCTTGATGCAAAGCCATTTGAAATGATCAAATTTAGAACGATGATTGATGCCTATGCTGCTAATGGTGCATTATTACCAGACTCAGAGCGTCTTACTTCGTTTGGATCTTTCCTTCGCTCTTCCAGCTTAGATGAGATTCCTGAGCTCTGGAATGTTCTAAAAGGGGATATGAGTCTAGTTGGCCCTCGTCCACTGCTAATGGAGTATTTATCTCTTTATTCATCAACCCAGTCTCGTCGCCATGAGGTTCGCCCTGGCATCACTGGCTGGGCACAGGTCAATGGCCGAAATGCATTAAGCTGGGATGAGAAGTTTGCACTCGATGTTTGGTATGTCGATAACCGCTCTTTTTGGCTAGATATTAAAATCTTGTTTATGACAGTTAAAAAAGTATTACTACGTGAAGGCATTAGTGGCATAGGCGAGGCAACCATGAGTAAATTTACTGGGTCAAAAGCAATCGATAGCGATAATTAATATAGCTAGTACCATACCCAAAATGTTGATATTAGTACATTTTCTATTAAGGTAATTAACTAAGAAGAATTGCAATCTGCCTTGGGCGTTTTTAGGCAAAACGCTTTAAGAGATAATTGCTCTTTTAGCCTAAGGTGCAAAGATTAGGGAAATACGGTTTTAATACAAGTAGAAAATCAACTTTGGAAATGACTAAGTTTTAAAAGGTATTACACAAGCATCGGATAGCACCGAAGTAGTAAGTGAGGATGTCATGCTTAAATTGAAAAGGGAGCAAATTATGATTTCAGCTATAAAAAAATATTACACTTCATTAGTATATGCAGATCATAATCGCTCAAAAAAAGTACGCAACACATTGCACGAAATTCTAGCTTTACAAAATAGTAGCAATTTCATTCTAAACATAGGCTCAGGGACGGACAGGATTGCGCCAAATATTAAAAATTTAGACATTATTAAAGGCCCCTCAGTTGACTATGTGGGATCCGCAGAAAATATTCCTCTTGACGATGAAGTAGTAGATTTGGTTATTACCCAAGAAGCATTTGAACATATAAAAAATCCAGTCAAAGCAATTAACGAGTGTTTTAGAGTATTAAAAAAAGGCGGATTTATTTATTTTCAAGTCCCATTCATCATAGGTTATCACCCCGGCCCTACTGATTTTATTAGATTTACAAAAGAAGGAGTTGAGGATTTTTTAAGAAATGCTGGATTTTCAATAAAAAAAATAGAGATAAGTGTGGGAGGAGCTACAGGTTATTATCGAATAAGTGTCGAATTTTTTGCAATCTTATTTTCGGGACCCATTAAACAATTCTATATCCCAGCAAAAGGTTTTTTCTCTCTTTTGCTTTATCCATTGAAATATCTCGATTTTTGGTTTAACTTGTCTGATCAAAGAGATCGAATACCTGGCGGTTATTTCGCTATTGCAGTTAAATAATAATCTTCTTTATGGAAAATATTTTATTGCTTTCAGCGGGTCGTCGCGTTGAATTGGCAGAAGCTTTTAGGTTTGAAATAGCCTCAAGATCTTTGGTCAGTAAGTTATTCGCAACAGAAATTAAACCAGAATTTTCTGCCGCCTGTCAGGTTGTAGATCAATCCCTCAAGGCCCCACGTGTTACCGATCCGGCCTATATTGACTATCTTTTATCCACTTGTCTTGCACGGGATATTGGTTTGGTAGTTCCAACCATTGATACCGAATTGTTGTTGTTGTCGCAAAACCGTTCGCGTTTCGCTGCACACGGCATTCATATTGTCATCTCGGATGAAGAACTGGTACACACTTGTCGTGACAAAAGACTAATTGCAAATTTGTTTGCGCAAATGGGTATTGATACGCCCAAAATTTACCCTAGAGAAAAAATTCAATTCCCGTGTTTTGCAAAACCATATGATGGTAGTTGCAGTATTGGCGCCTTAGTTCTACGTGAACCCCAAATGCTATCAAATGCTGTGGCGTCAGATAAAAAAATGATGTTCATGGAATTGATTGAAGATGGCTTTGATGAATATACCGTGGATGCTTACTTCAATAGGCGGGGTATACTTTGTTGTTTTGTGCCGCGCCAACGAATAGAAACTCGTGCAGGCGAAGTAAGTAAAGGCGTTACTCGAAAACACCATGTCTATGAATATTTATTAGAGAAACTACCTGCATTGAGGGGGGCGAGGGGTTGTATCACTTTGCAGTTGTTTAGTAACGCCACAACTGGGCGCTTTGCAGCGCTTGAGATTAATCCACGGTTTGGCGGCGGCTTCCCTTTATCTTACAGCGCTGGAGCCAACTACCCCGGTTGGTTGATTGATGAGTATTTGTTGGGGCGCGATATTTCTTTCTTAGATAGCTGGGAGCCGAATTTATTGATGCTCCGCTATGATGCAAAAGTATTGACGCACGATGCAATCTGAACCGCTTTCGATGGTCATCGTTTTTGATTTGGACGACACCCTTTATAAAGAAATTGACTATCAAGCTTCTGGTTTTAGAGCAGTTTGTGACTGGATATATGATATTTATGGATTGGATTTGACTCTTAATTTAAAAAAATTACTTGCATCAAGGACGTCTGATGTTTTAGGTGGGCTGTGTCAATCAGCAGGATTACATTCATCGGTCAAGGAGACCCTATTGTGGATATATCGTATTCACCAGCCAACGATCCAATTAGCGCCTGGCGTTACTCACTTTTTAAATGAATTGGAGGCCAACTGGCAAGCTGCCATCCTCACAGATGGACGCTCTGTCACCCAAAGGCTTAAACTCAAAGCCCTAGGTTTAGATCATTTGTCGATATATATCTCAGAGGAATATGGCTCAGAAAAACCAGCCCCTGATCGCTTTGAGTTGATCATGCGCGAAATCCCAGCAGCTCGGTATATGTACGTGGGCGATAATCTAGAAAAAGACTTTATAGCGCCAAATAAATGTGGCTGGGTCACAGTTTGCCTGCGCGATAATGGTAGTAATATTCACAAGCAAATACCTACAGAAAAATCAATTAATCAAAAACCAAAATTTTGGATTGAAGATTTTTCTGAATTAAAAGCGATAATTAAGTATGAATCTATATAACTTCAAGTATTTACGTGCTATTGCATTGCCATTACTTAAAAAATTTAGTTTTGATATTAAGATAAAGCATCATTGGGTACCTAATGCAACGCTCAAATTAAATACATTTAAGCACAAAGGGTATTGGTACCATGGGAAGTCGCGGGAACATGACACGATGGCTATTTTCAAAGAATTAATAGGCAAAGATGATGTTGTCGTAGAAGTTGGTGGCCATATTGGCTATATCTCAATTTTCTTTAGCTATCTTGTTGGGCAGAATGGCGCGGTAATTGTATTTGAGCCAGGCACTAATAATCTACCTTACATTATTGAAAATATTAAAAATGCCTCATTTAAAAACTATGCCATCAAGCAAATCGCCATTGGTCAGGAGGAGGGTATGGCCACCTTTTATGAAGATGATCTCACGGGACAAAATAATTCTTTAGTTAAGGACTTTAAAGGCTTTCGAGATAATTCAAAATATTCATTTGTCGATGCTCAAATACATGAAAAAAATGTAACAGTCAGAACCTTGGATTTGGAATTTGATGACAGGGCAGTAGACTTTATTAAAATGGATATTGAGGGCGGTGAATGGCCTGCGATTTTAGGGGCCCAAAAATTAATTCTAACTCATAAACCAATAATGATGGTGGAAATCCAAGCAGATCAAAATAGTATCTTCCAATTTATGAGGAATCAAAACTACATTGGTTTTAACGATCAAAAAATTATCATCACACAATCCGACAAATTAAAGGGCAATATTTTTTGGCTAAACAAGTCAAAGCACCTTCATCTGATAGAGAGTATCGGATTGAAGTAATAATTTTAAACAGCAAAATGCTTAATACCCCCTTTGCCCCTTGGCCCCACTTCACCGAAGAAGAATCTTTAGCCGTTCAGAAAGTCCTCCTCTCCAATAAAGTCAATTACTGGACGGGGGATGAGTGCCGTCAATTTGAGACTGAGTTTGCTAAGTGGTGTGATGTACCTTATGCCATTGCGCTGGCCAATGGAACCTTGGCGCTGGAATTAGCTCTTAAAGCCCTGGATATTGGCCCCGGCGATGAAGTGATTGTTACACCGAGAACCTTTATTGCATCGATTTCATGCGTAGTTGCTGTGGGAGCAACTCCGGTCTTTGCTGATGTTGACCTGGAAAGTGGCAATATCAGCGCCGCAACGATTGCTAAAGTATTAACTGCCAAAACCAAAGCCGTGATTTGCGTTCATCTTGCAGGCTGGCCATGCGATATGGATCCCATTATGGATTTAGCTAAGGCGCACCATTTCAAAGTAATAGAAGATTGTGCCCAAGCCCATGGAGCGCGTTACAAAGGTAGGCCAGTAGGCTCGATTGGTGATATTGACGCCTGGTCTTTTTGCCAAGACAAAATCATGAGTACGGGCGGCGAGGGCGGCATGGTCACCACCCAAGATGAAGCCCTTTGGTCACGTATGTGGGCATACAAAGACCATGGTAAAAGTCATGAGGCTGTATATAAAAAAACACATCCACCCGGATTTCGGTGGCTGCATGAGAGCTTTGGAAGCAACTACCGCATGATTGAAGTGCAAGGCGCTATTGGTCGTATACAGCTCACGAGGATGACGGAGTGGACAGCAGCACGCAATCGAAATGCCAAGGCTATATTTGAAGCGGCGGCGGCATTTTCAGGGCCAAATCAGCCTTTACATATACCAGAGTTTCGTTGCATCAGCTGCCCAGCCAAAAAAGGTAGCCCCTGTAATGCAGGGTGCATACATGCACAGTACAAATACTATTTATACGTTCAGCCAGAGAACCTAGCGCCCGGGTGGAGTCGAGATCGCATCATTGCAGAAATCAATCAGCGAGGCGTACCCTGTTATCAAGGTTCCTGTTCAGAGGTGTATTTAGAAAAAGCCTTCGATGGAACTGGATTTAGACCCAAAGAGGGCTTACCTAATGCAAAATTGCTAGGTGAAACTAGCATCCAGTTTTTAGTACACCCCACATTGACTGCGGATGAGATTAAGCTAACCCAAGATGTTCTGCGTGCGGTATTGGCACTTGCTAGCTCAACTGCATCTGCACATTAGCGTAAGCAGGATGCATCAACACTCATTGAATGTATTTGGTATTGGCAAGCGCAATGCACTGTTAGAGTTAATTAAGCTGGAGTGCCAAGAAGTGCAAGTGCGCCTTATTGGTTATGATGCCTCCAGCTACTGCCCAGCGCGCGATGCTATTACCCCCGAATTTTTTACTGTGCCACTGGCTTCGTCAAAAACCTATCTAGGTACTGTTACCGATTTACTCGCAGCAAATCACTCCATCGGCCACTTCTCGATTATCGACCCTGAAATACCTCCATTAGGGCAACTAGAACAGGAGGGTCTCACATCATCCCAATTACTCAATGCGCCGTACTCAACGGCACTTGTTTGCCAGGATAAATTACTGTTCTATCAAGCACTAAAAGACTCTTCCATTGCTGTAATGCCTACGAGTTCAGAGCCCATTTTTGATTATCCCTTTATCACTAAAGACAGATTGGGATCTGGCGCAAGTGGTTTTAAAGTATTTGCAAATACAAAAGATAAGCCTGACTCAATTGATACCGCTAAAACTGTATATCAGCCTTTTTGCGATGGCCAGCACTATTGCATTGATGCGTATTACTCGATTTATACAGGTCGTTTAATTGACTATTGTGCAAAGGAAGTATTAAGTAAAAGCAATGGCGAGTCGTATTCCTTGCGTTCTGTATCGCCCGACATTTTTTTCGACCTATTGCATGGAATTTCAGAGGTTTTACCGATGCGCGGTATTGTGAACCTTGATATTTATGAACAGAACGGGAAGCTGACTGTTCTGGATCTCAATTGCAGAATCGGCGGCAATTATCCGGCATCGCATTCCTTTGGCTGTAATTTACTAAAGCCAATGCTGCGGGAGCTACTTACGAAATCCCCAGCTGAGCCACACTTTTCAGCGTATGTAGAAGATAAAGTGATTTCAAAATATTTTGCATTTACTCAGCCGTATACTCTTTAGCGCCGTGATATTAGCGTATGCCACAAATACCTTCAAGCGTTCAATAGTGATCAATATGGGCATTTCATTACCATTCTTTAAAGTGCTGTGATAACGAACAGAAATGAATAAGCTTAATGTCTTTTAGAAATAAAATACCCGCTGTAATATCCCTCGTCAAGTTGGCATTTTGGTCTACTTGGATCGTATTAACTTGTTTATTCTTAATGCCTCCTAAGTTTCTGCCACCCGATATATTTGACTGGTGGGATAAATTACAGCATGCCTTGGCTTTTGGGGTACTGACTCTGCTTGGTTTGGTGGTCTATGGCCGCAACTCCACATCCATTATGCGGATGACCATTGCAATGGCGTTCTATGGAGTCCTAGTTGAAGTATTGCAAGCACTATCGGGCTGGCGCTATGGGGAGTTTAGCGATTGGATCGCCGATCTTGTGGGGGTAGCAATAGCGTGGGGTATCTTTACCTACCTGCAAAAGAACATAAATCCATCTGTGCATTAAGCAGTTTTTATTTAGCCAGCAACAATCCGCTTTTAATACAACTAAGTTCAGCTTCAATAGGATAAATAGAACAGACACCACTGCGTGTGCTCGAGCTTCACCTTAATTCCTTACTGGTAGACTAGAGCTTGCCACTTGAGGATTGGCTTTCGGCACTAAAGCCTGCAAGGGATTAATCGGAATGCCCTGAAACCGAATCTCGTAGTGCAGGTGAGGGCTGGTGGATCTGCCGGTATTGCCAACATTGGCGATGACCTGGCCACGCTTAACGGTTTCACCGGCTTTGACTGCAAAGCGACTGACATGGGCGTAGCGGGTGGTAAATCCGGAAGCATGCTCAATCTCCACATACTGCCCATTGTGGCGATCGACATCGACTTTTGCAACAACACCATCGCCGGTCGCCACAATGGGCGTACCGTGCTCTGCCTTGAAATCAATGCCGGCATGGTGAGTTAATGTTTTGGTGAATGGATCGATACGGGTGCCGTAATCGCTGCTCATGCCCTTGTGCTGCGCAACTGGAATGCCTGTAGGCAATTGATGCAAGACCCGCAATTCACTAAGCCACTGCTGTTCAGCAATCGCAAGGCGCTCATTCATGGCGACTGCAACCGGTAATAAATCGGCCGGCTGACCAGAATCGATCGGGCTAAACAGCAAGCTATTGGCTGGCGCAATGCGCTCTTGACTTACTTTACCGAGCTGAGCAGGTAAGGGGTTGGCAAGGCTAGCGTACTGATCTTTGAGGGTTTGCATGGCCTCGATGCGCTCATGCAATTGCAATAATTGATTGCGTAGGGCAAGCGCATTATTGTCAGCACCCCACAAAACCCCCGGAGCAAAGCCAGTCCAATTCGCAAGGGCGAGGGCAGAAAACACCAAAAGGAGGAAGGCAAAAACCCCCACCAGAACCTGCATTGCGCTCAAATGGATGCGATGCAGGCGAGCGCAGCCGCGCTGCCAGAGGCCCACTGCGCGGACGTGTAGCTTGGGGGAAGGGGGAGATGGATTCACAGTCATAGTGTAAAGCCGATTAATCTGGACCCGCACTCAAGGCCCTCGAATCGCGGGTACGGGTCATGTCATAGAGCTGGTACTTACGGAAGAGCATAGCGCCACCATCCCGAATTAAAGGCGTAAACAAGAGATTGGCGCTCGAGTCGCTGTGCTTGGCAAAGAAAGCATCAAACGGAATCGTCAAATATACGCCCTTATCAAAACTGCCCTCGCCAAACTGCGCATAATCGACATTGGTGCGGGTGGCATAAGCACCAATTTTCACGCCATTCTGAAAGACTCGCGACAGATCTAAGGTGCCACCCACATCCCCAGCCAAATACTTACCGTAGCTAAGCTTAACTAAAATGTCTTGCACGCCGGTATCCCAGTAGGTGGTGAGGTGACCGGTGGTCACTGCGTAGTTTTGCAGGGAAGTCCAGACATTAAATTGGCGCTGCCGTACGCGGTTAATGTCAGCTCCCACAGCAATTTTGCTATTGGCAGGCCGCCATAAATACTCGCCGCCCACGCCGGCAAACATCATCTCCAAATAACCAGCGTACGCGCTGACAAAATGGTTATTGGCCAATTTGCCGGTATTGGTTAATTGCAAATTGGGCATGGTAGCAATCGATTGCGTCATGTATTGCCGTATATCGGTACGCACCGGTTGCAGACCGGTTGGCGGCGGATCGTAATTGTATTTACCAAAGTTATCAATCAATCGGGTATTGACCGTGCCGGTAAGCCACGTGTTCTCACGGAACTTATAAATGGCATCACCGCGTATCCCTAAAGAAAAGAGCAGCGGATCATCGGGGCTACCCACCACCTGCGCATAGGAAATACCAATATTGGTTTGCAGGGGCTTACGCTTGAGCTCATCTACCATCATGGGCTCGGCTCGTGCCGTGCCAAGGGAATTGGCAGCCCTAAAGAAGGGGTTGCCACCATCGGCAGGCAGTGATGCCGTGCTTTCAGGAACAATCGAAGGCACGCGTTGCGTTGGTGGCAAGAGCTGGGTATTCTCGAGCATCCACTGCTTTCGATTGACCTTAAACTCCGAAACCAACATGCCCCAGTTGTAAAACTGAATCGTAAAGGATTCGATGTGGGCTGGTGCATCGCGGTGCAATACCGCAATACCGCGGTTTAAGCGGCTACGAATAAACACACCACTGGCATCGAGCAAGTGCACGGTCCACTGCGCATGATTCCCTTGCAAACCTTTCACCTGCCACTCGGTTTGGGTCTCAAATTCGAGTAAGGTTGGATTGTAGGCAGTGGTGATATTTTGTTTACCCAATGCGGCGCTACTGGGCGCTGCGCTCAGGCGATTTGCCGCAGGGACTTCTGTGGCATTGCTCTCTGTTGCAAGTGCACTGGTTTTTGTATTGCTAGTATTGATGGCTGTTGTTGGCATTGCTACTGCTGCTACTGCTACTGGTGCTGACTCCGCCACTGGTGGCGATATGGGCGATGCTGCTGTCGGTATCCATAAGGCTGGGTTGGTCGGCTGGTAGTTGCCAACGGCCTTGAGGTCAACCGCAACTGGTTTTGCTTGGGCTAACTTGGGGGTATTGAGTAAATCCAAACGCTCACGCAGGCTGATGGTGAACATCACTTGGCTATTGCCGATTACGCCCACTGTAAAGTCGGCATTTTTGGCTTGGTAAGTTGCGCCGTAGTTGAAAACGGATTTATTGGGCAAGGTCTCGCCGTAGGGAAGTTGTTGGTAGTTATTGCCATCTGCTTCAAGTTTGAGCACCAGGTTCTTCCACGGCGTGTGGTATTGCACGCCGCCAAAGAGGGCAGCCGTACCATGAAAAAATCCGCCAGTGGAGGTGCCGCCCTCATTGCTGGTACCGGCATTACGGGTAGCAAAGTTTTGACCAAAGGCAGTTACAAAGGGATTGGTAATATTATTACGCGTACCCAGCTGACCCCAGCCCATACCTACACTAAAATCGAAATTCTGGTGGCGCTTATTGGCGACGACGTACTCACCGCTAAACAAACCGGTGCCCAGTGCATCGCGCACGCCAACGGCGACGCTGGGCAAGTAGTAATTTTCTTTAATGACTTGCAGCTTTAAGCCGACGCTTTTGTCTTTATTGGTCTGAGTGCCACCCGAGGCGGTATAGACCACATTATTCATATTGGTGTACCGAATAATGAATTCCAATTCATCGAGCGGCGAAAAGAATAAATTGACGTTGGTGTAGGGATTAAACCAACCGACGGTAATGGCTCCGGTACCGGCTGGCATGGTGCGTGCAGATGGGGTTTGCAGTAAACCGGTTTCACCCCACACGTTGGCCGAGAGGGGTAAGTCGCGCGCGACGCTATAGAGCGTGCTTGGCGCAATCGATGGCAGACTGCCGCGCACGCTTGCCTGCGCATCTAAGCTACTAGCCAAACCCGATGGACCTTGCACTGCTAGCATTTGGGTGAGCGCATCAGTAAAAGCGTCACCGTTTGCATTTGTCCACTGCGACCAGCGCGGCGGCGCCCAAATCCAGGAACCAGGGGCAGGCAAATTTTGAGCGGTGCTATTCCAGCTAGCAATGGATACTTTTTTAATCATGCCATCGGGCTCGATAATCCATGCCCAATCGGCGCCAGAGGGAACTGACTCGGCTGACTTACCGCGCAACTTACAGCCTTCAATGTAAAAGCGCGCTTCCACATTGGGGCGATAGCGAACCGAGCAAATCGAGCCGTTACTGCGAATAATGCTAATACTGCTTGGGGTAGGCGGCACAATTACCTGATCGCCTTGCTCCAAAATCGGATCAAGCTTGGGGCTGACTTCTAAAAAGCGGGGATTGCTAGAGGGTAGCGGTACTCGGCCGGTAGCTTGCATGCGCTGAATTAATTCCAGCATGGCTGCCTTTTGTTTTTGCGCTGCCGGCGTATTGGGAAAATTGATCTTTTGTAAGGCAGCAATCAAGGATTGTTTTTGCGCTTCTTGGCTTGCGCGCTCGGTAGAGCTAAGCCAACTGCTGCCCAGGTAATAGGGCGTAACCGTTGAGTAGTTTTGTTCGCTAGCCTTTTGGGATTGGCGGTCCTTGAGCATCCATTGGCTGAGGCGCTCGCCACTAATAACCTCAGTCTGGCCATGCGCATGACCCATTACTAGAACTGCACTCATCGAAGCGCCAACCCAGCGCAGCATCATTTTGCGCCTCCCCCAAGGGCAGTAGCAGAGGCGGGTGGTGAGGTAACAGGATAGGGCCAGCTGAGCCAAGACAGGGTGTAATCGGGCGTTAAATACTGTTTACCAAATACCACCGCATTGCTTTTACGATCGATTGCATAAATTGCGCGCAGGGGCTTGATGCTGGGATTTTTGTTATTTGTAGAAACTAAAACGGTTTCTTGAACCCAGCGCAGATCCGCATTGTTTTTTAGCGTGGTGTCTTTTAATTGCCGCGGAATATCGCTGGGTGCCTGTGCTAATGGCTCCATCACCACCGTTTCACGAATGTTCACCTGGTAACCGGGCATCACCGTGCGTTCGCGCGTGTAGCGCAATTTGCGCGGCGGCGTTTTGCTACTGATGTTATTTTCAGTAAGGGCCGCTTGCAAGGGCGGGGCATCGCTCCAGGTAACTTGTGTCCAATTGATATCTAAGCCGGCTGTACTAGCGAGGCGACCGTCTTTAATCTCAATGACTTCTTTAAATGCCGAATACCATACTGCGCGCTGCGCATCCTGATGCTGATCAACGTAGCCCAATACCAAGAGAGCAGGCTGCCCATTGGCCTCGACTTTGAGGTAACGTAAATTGGGATTGAGCGGCGTTCGATCGATCACCGTTTGGGGGTTGGAGATCCCCAGCATGAAAGTTTCATAAATGGGGTCTTGCGTCTTGCCAGCGCAGGCGCTTAACAATACAACTGATGCCAATAAAGCCAAACCCAAGGCTAAGCGAGCAATCCGACTACTAGCCTCATGAAAGCGCCATTGCAGCAGAAGGCTTGGGAAAAATTCTGGCGTGTTCACGGCGTTGAAATCATGGGAAGAAAGGGCAAAGGCAAAAACAAGGAACTAAGGCAGGGATGTAATCTAGTTTGATCGATGTCCAGATGAATTCTGTGCGTAAGTCTAAAAGCAAAACCCCCACTCGGTGAGCGGGGGTTTTTAGAAAATCAAACTGAATTAACGGGGGGTAGTTGTACCGGTAGTTCCGGTAGCGCCAGAACTACCGCCACCACTCGAAGCCGCTACAGCAATACCGGCGCCAACGACAACAACAATGCCAACGATCGCTTCATCAGAAAGTCCACCTTTAGCAGCGTCTTTTGCAGCCTGACCTCCAGCAGCACCTGTTGTGCTTCCAGTTGTAGGAGCAGGTGCAGTCTGAGCAAACGCCGATTGGGCCATCAAAGGAGAAAGCGCGAGGGAAGTGCTCAGCACTGCAGCTTGAAGTAATTTAGAAACGGCCATGGTTTTCTCCAAAAAAGGATGGTCAAATAAATAAACCCTATCCTACCAAAAAAAGCGCTTTTTGTACGCAATTATTCTAAAAAGTGGGTGTATTAAGTGGGTCGGAGTCAAAATCCAGCAAAAAAGCCAATCTCAGTGATGAAATCGGCTTTTGGCTTCGAATCAAAGACTGCCTTTACACCGTCACCGTATCCGCAATATCACTAAAGGACTTGATCTTGTCAAAGTTCATATACCGGTATACCTCACTGGCTTTCGCATTGAGCGAACCCAATTGATCGAGGTACTCTTGCATGGTCGGAATACGTCCCAGTAGCGCTGCCACTGCAGAGAGTTCGGCAGAAGCCAAGAAGACGTTGGTATCAATGCCGAGGCGATTGGGGAAGTTACGAGTCGAGGTTGATACCGCAGTGGCACCCTTGCGCATCGATGCTTGATTACCCATGCAGAGCGAGCAGCCTGGCGCTTCCATGCGGGCCCCGGTACGCCCGAGAATGCCGTAATAGCCTTCCTCGGTGAGCACCATCGCATCCATTTTGGTTGGCGGCGCAATCCACAAGCGGGTTGGGATGTCGGTTTTGCCTTCCAGTACTTTTCCAGCAGCACGGAAGTGGCCAATATTGGTCATGCAAGAGCCAATAAAGACTTCATCGATTTTGGTTCCCGCTACTTCAGAGAGAAACTTCACATCGTCTGGATCGTTGGGGCAGGCGAGGATAGGTTCTTTGATTTCATTAATGTCGATTTCAATAATCTCAGCATAGTCTGCATTGGCATCCGCTTTGAGTAACTGTGGATTAGCGATCCAGGCTTCCATGGCTTTAATGCGGCGACCTAAAGTACGCGCATCTTCATAGCCATTGGCAATCATCCACTTCATCAATGTGATGTTGGAGCGCATGTACTCGATGATGGGTTCTTTATTGAGATGCACAGTGCACCCGCCAGCAGAACGCTCGGCAGAAGCGTCTGACAATTCAAATGCTTGTTCTACTTTAAGGTCGGGCAAGCCTTCGATCTCTAATATGCGGCCAGAAAAAATATTCTTCTTGCCTTGTTTTGCAACCGTGAGCAAACCGCGCTTGATGGCATACAAAGGGATGGCGTTGACTAAATCACGCAGGGTGATACCAGGCTGCATGTTTCCTTTGAAACGAATCAATACCGACTCCGGCATGTCCAGTGGCATCACGCCGGTAGCGGCAGCAAACGCAACTAAGCCTGAGCCCGCTGGAAATGAAATGCCAATCGGGAAACGGGTATGGCTATCACCACCGGTGCCGCAGGTATCGGGCAAGAGCAGGCGATTAAGCCAGCTATGAATCACGCCATCACCGGGACGCAAAGAAACGCCGCCGCGATTGGTCATGAAGGATGGCAATTCATGGTGAGTGCGAATATCCACTGGCTTGGGGTAGGCCGAGGTATGGCAGAAAGACTGCATCATCAGATCGGTTGAAAAGCCCAGGCAAGCCAAATCCTTAAGTTCATCGCGGGTCATTGGACCGGTGGTATCTTGCGAGCCAACGGTAGTCATATGCGGTTCGCAGTAGGTGCCAGGGCGCACGCCTTGACCTTCGGGCAAGCCACAGGCGCGACCCACCATTTTTTGGGCAAGGCTAAAGCCTTTGGTGTTCTCAAGCGGGCTAATCGGTAAGCGAAATGCGGTCGATGCCGGTAAGCCGAGCGCAGCACGGGCTTTGGCAGTGAGGCCGCGACCAATGATGAGGGGAATGCGACCGCCAGCACGCACTTCATCCAAAATCACGGGTGACTTGAGTGAAAATGCAGCAATCTCGCTACCGTTTTTAAACGCCTTGCCTTCGTACGGGCGCAGTTCAATGACATCGCCCATATTCATTTGATCGACCTCAAGCTCAATTGGCAATGCGCCAGCATCTTCCATGGTGTTAAAGAAGATCGGGGCAATCTTGGTGCCAAGGCACACGCCGCCAAAACGCTTATTGGGTACAAAAGGAATATCTTGACCGGTCCACCAGAGCACCGAGTTGGTTGCAGACTTGCGTGAGGATCCCGTGCCAACGACATCGCCCACGTAGGCAATCTGATGGCCTTTTTTCTGCAGCAGCTCGATTTGCTTCATCGGGCCACGCACGCCCGTTTCATCGGGCTCAATACCGGTGCGGGGATTTTTCAGCATGACGGTGGCATGCAGCGGAATATCAGGACGGCTCCACGCATCGGGCGCAGGCGAAAGGTCATCGGTATTGGTCTCGCCAGTGACTTTAAACACAGTTAAGGTCATGCTCTCTGGAACAGCGGGGCGGCTTGTAAACCATTCCGCATTGGCCCAGCTTTGCATGACCGACTTGGCATGGGTATTGCCTTTCTCGGCCATCTCTTGAACGTCATTAAAGTAATCAAACATCAAGAGGGTTTTCTTGAGCGCCTGGGCAGCAGCGGCGGCGCACTCGGCATCAGCCAGTAACTCAACCAGGGGGGCAATGTTATAGCCGCCCAGCATGGTGCCGAGTAACTCGGTTGCTTTAATGCGGGAAATTAAAGGGGATTTATCAGTCCCTTTGGCAACCGCGGCTAAAAACTCGGCTTTTACTTTGGCAGCCTCATCAACGCCAGCAGGAACACGGTAGGTAATTAAGTCAACCAGCTCAGCCTCTTTGCCCTTAGGTGGGTTTTTCAGCAAACCAACCAGGACAGCAGTTTGATCTTTGCTTAAGGGGAGGGCGGGAATGCCAAGCGCCGCGCGTTCTGCGGCATGGGCGTTGTAAGCTTCTAACATCGCGTTTCCTATGAATAAGGGGTTGTCAATCGAATGGCAATGCGAGATCTGCAATAGTCTTGACCTCGATCAAGCCTATTGTAATGTTTCGATCGGATGCTGGGCATCAAAATTTGTAAAAAATGCTATGAAAAGGGTCAAAAAAGAGCCTATTCATGGCTGAATCTAGCTAAATGGTGTGTTCATCCTTCAGGGCCCAAACCAAGGAAATCACCCATCCGATCAATGTCCAGCCTAAAAATAGGTTGAGGGCAAAAATAGCCCCCGTATTGACCCGCTTCTTGTAAAAGGCGATAGCAAAGGGCAAAAAATAAAGTAAGGAGAGGATGGTGATTAAAGCAGCATATAAAAAGCGCATTTCGGCTTCCTCTCGGTCCCATTGGGGCAAATGGGGGTTTATGAATAAAAGCTGATTTTACTGCCTGCGTAATTTGGAATTCTTGTAAAGGTATCGTTATAATTAGAATTTCCAACAGAGCCAGCGCGATGACCAAATACGTTTTTGTCACTGGTGGCGTAGTTTCTTCCCTAGGGAAAGGAATTGCAGCTGCCTCGCTTGCCGCGATTCTCGAATCCCGCGGCCTGAAAGTCACCCTCCTAAAACTCG
>JBIILR010000035.1:0-12685 GCA_044338365.1 Polynucleobacter sp.
CATCATATCGACGGCAGCATGGGCCTCCGTTAAGTCCATCGCCACTACGACGCCTTTGCCAGCAGCGAGGCCATCGGCCTTAATCACAATCGGCGCACCCTTGAGATCAATATAGGCATGCGCCTCTTGAGCATTGGAAAAGGTTTGGTAATCCGCGGTTGGAATGCCGTGGCGTTTCATGAAGGCTTTGGAAAAGTCTTTGGATGATTCGAGTTGCGCGGCTAACTGAGTGGGTCCAAAAATGCGCAGGCCAGCATCGCGAAAGACATCGACGATGCCTGCAGCTAGGGGCGCTTCTGGACCTACTACCGTTAAATGAATCTGTTCGCGCTTGGCAAAATCAGCAAGCCCTTGTAAATCAGCAATGGGAAGATTTTCAATACCAGCATGGGTTTGCTTTGCGCTAGCGGTACCGCCATTGCCGGGCGCGACAAAGACTTTTTGAACCTGCGGGGACTGGGCCATCTTCCATGCCAGGGCATGTTCGCGGCCACCGGAGCCAATAAGGAGAATCTTCATGGGATTATTTTCTAAATGGAGTACGTGTGTTTATTGGATGGAAGCATTCGTAAATACATCTTGGACGTCGTCCAGATTTTCTAAGACATCTAAGAGTTTTTGCATGCTTTCGGCTTGATCGCCTTCAAGGCTAATGTCGGTCTCAGGCCGCATCGTGACGGCGGCCAGTTCAGCCTTAAAGCTAGCGGCGCGCAAGGCGTCCTGTACTTTAGAAAAATCAGGTACCGCAGTCAAAACTTCAATCGCGCCATCGTCATGGGTGATCACGTCAATTGCTCCTGCATCGAGTGCGCACTCCATTAATTGATCTTCATTGGTGCCGGGGGCAAATAGCAACTGACCGCAATGCTGAAATAAAAATGCCACCGAGCCTTCGGTGCCCATATTCCCGCCGTATTTAGTAAAAGCGTGGCGAACTTCGGCGACTGTGCGCGTGCGGTTATCGGTCATGCAATCGACGATGACTGCGGCACCATTCATGCCGTAGCCCTCGTAGCGAATCTCTTCGTAGTTCACGCCCTCAAGCGAGCCAGTACCCCGCTGAATAGCGCGTTGCACATTGTCATTCGGCATATTGGAGTCTTTGGCTTTATCAATCGCTAGACGCAAGCGGGGATTAGTGGCTAAATCTCCACCACCCAATTTAGCGGCAACGGTAATTTCTTTAATGAGCTTGGTCCAAATCTTGCCGCGCTTTTCGTCCTGACGACCCTTGCGATGCTGAATATTGGCCCATTTTGAGTGGCCGGCCATGCGGATTGATCCTTTTTGAGTAATTTTGCCTACAGTCCCCAATTTTAGGCAAAATACGGGGGCTAAAGCCAAAAAGTGCAATTAATTATATGGATTTAGCCTTGCAAGCCCAGTAACAAGCTGTAGAACGAAAAAAACGACCTCATGCAATGGGGCAATGAACCACCAAGACAACACACATTATTAGGAATCAATATGAGTCAGGAAATCGTCAAAGCAATCCGTATTACCGAAACAGGCGCCCCAGAGGTCATGAAATGGGTCGATGTGGAGCTCGGCGAACCCGGTCCAGGTGAGGTGTTGATCCGTCACCATGCATGTGGCCTGAACTACATTGATGTGTACTTTCGCTCGGGCTACTATGCCCAGCCACTGCCTGGTGGGATTGGCATGGAAGGCGCCGGCGTGATTGAAAAAGTCGGACCTGATGTTACCCACGTCAACGTGGGCGATCGGGTGGCGTATGCGGGGCGTCCTAACGGCGCTTATGCACAAGCCCGCATCATGCCCGCCGATATCTTGGTCAAGTTGCCCGATTCGATCTCCTTTGAGCAGGGCGCAGCCATGATGTTGCAGGGCTTAACCGTGCAATACCTGTTGAACGACAGCTACAAGGTGCAAAAGGGCGATACCGTTTTGTTTCATGCGATTGCTGGCGGCGTTGGCCTCATTGCCTGCCAGTGGCTCAAAGCGATTGGCGCTACCGTAATTGGTACGGTTGGTAGTCCTGAAAAAGCCGAGATTGCAAAAGCCTATGGGTGTGACCACGTGATCTTGTACCGCGAGGAAGATTTTGTAAAACGCGTCAAGGAAATTACGAACGGCAAAGGCGTGCCCGTGGCCTATGATGCAGTCGGCAAAGATACGTTTATGCAAACCTTGGATTGCGTCTCGCCTCGTGGCATGGCCGTTTCTTTTGGGGGCGCTTCAGGCTCACCTCCCTTGCTTGATCTTGGCATCCTCGCCAGCAAGGGCTCCCTCAAGGTAACCAGACCTACGGTAAGCACCTATGTACTCAATCGCAGCTTGCTTGAGCCGATGGCTGCGGATTTATTCGATAAAGTCAGTTCGGGTAAGGTCAAGATTGAGATCAAGCAGCGCTATGCCTTGAAAGATGCAGTGCAAGCCCATCGCGACCTGGAAGGCCGTAAAACCACGGGATCGACCATTCTGTTACCTTAAGCGGATAGCAGTGCAGTATTTGTTACACTCTCACCTCTCAGCGGTGACTTACCGCTGAGTTCACCTGCCTCGGTGATGGAATTGGTAGACGTGCCGGACTCAAAATCCGGTGCCGCAAGGCGTGTCGGTTCGAGTCCGACCCGAGGCACCACAGCGCTGGTATGCGCTATTCTTTTTATCAGTAGACCTGTATATCAAGTCTCCAATACTGATAGTCTCAAATGGGACCAGTAGAACTCTTTTTGAAAGTCAAAGGGATCTATCAAAAGAGCCCCGGTCTGTGTATGTTCAGACTGGGCGATCAATAAGGCTAGTTACAAATTGGTTAGTGATTAAATCAACCTACCATGGCAACACAGTGGGTTTATTCTTATCCCTGTAAAGGGTAGGATATTTACCCAATTTGACTGCCTTTGGACGTAAACAATCTTTTGCCATCAGAGATCTATTCGGGTTTAGCCTAATGCAGATAAATTCATTGAGAATAGTTATCACTTTAATTTTTGTAAGTTAAATGCCAGTTGATAATTTAGAGACATTCTCTATAAACATCCAATCAGGAGTTTAAATATGAAAGCATCGTCGTTAGTAGTATCCGGAATTCGGGCTGCATTAGTGGCCTCAACGCTGGTTTGCGCACAGAGTGCAATCGCTTCCAGCGCAACCTTAGACAAGATCAAAGCAACCGGCGCAGTAACCATGGGTGTTCGCGAATCATCCATTCCAATGTCTTACACCACCGGCGATAGTCGCTTTGATGGATTCCATGTTGAAGTGTGTCGAATGATTCTCAATGATATTAAGGATAAATTAGGCCTGAGTACATTGCGCATTAATTACCAGCCGGTTACTGCACAGAATCGCATACCCTTGGTTCAAAATGGAACAGTCGATATTGAGTGCGGCACAACAACCAACAACACTGCCCGGTCTCGCGATGTGAGCTTTGCTAATACTCTTTATGTAGAAGAAGTGCGCATTGCCGTTAAAGCAAACTCCAATATCAATAGCATTTCCCAACTTAATAGAAAAAAAGTAGCGACAACTACAGGTACAACCTCGGTACAGCTATTGCGTAAGCATGAAAAAGCAACCGGCGTAGACTTCGATGAGGTATTTGGTAAAGACCATGCCGACAGCTTTTTATTACTGGAGTCTGGCCGTGCCGATGCCTTTGTGATGGACGGCTCAATTTTGGCAGGTAATATTGCGAATTCAAGAAATCCAAAGGATTTTAAGATTGTGGGTGAGGTACTAAGTGTAGAGCCCATTGCCATTATGGTGCGTAAAGATGATCCTCAGTTTAAAGCGGCTATTAACGCAGCCATCGCAAAGATAGTAGCGAGCGGCACCATGCCGCGCCTGTGGGATAAATGGTTCTTAAAGCCTATTCCACCTAAAAATAGCGTGGTTGGTCTCGAGTTGTCTGCCGCAACAAAAAATGCCTGGGCTAACTTAAATGACAGGCCTGTAGAAGATTATCAAAAGAAGTAATTTTGAATCTTTCTAGTTGTATGCCATGCTTCATTGCACGTGAACGCCTAAACCCATGAATATGGATTTAGGCGTTTTTTGTAAGAGTACGTTAGATGGCGAGCCAGTTCAGCACTGCATCTCTTCGATATTTGGCATTGCGCAAAATGCTGACCCAAGTTACTTAGATTGGTTAATGCAGGCATGGCTTTGGACTATTGCAGTCGCAGGTCTAAGCCTCGTGATTGCTTTGGTGATTGGTGCGGTGATGGGTACCTTGCGCACCTTACCCAATAACAACCTTAGTAGTCGCCTATTGGTGCGTGCTGCTACGGCGTGGGTGGAACTGTTTCGAAACATACCAATATTGGTTCAGGTTTTTGTTTGGTACCACGTTATCCCATCTTTTGTTGTTCCATTAAAAGAATTGCCCTCCTATTTGTTGGTGAGCATTGCTTTGGGCTTTTTTACTTCAGCGCGGATTGCAGAACAGGTCCGTGCCGGCATTCAATCGCTACCGAGTGGGCAGATGGCTGCCGCAACCGCGCTTGGAATGAATCGCATCCAGAGTTATCGCTATGTGATTTTGCCGATGGCGCTGCGCATTGTAATTCCACCATTGACTTCGGAGAGCATGAATGTCGTGAAAAACTCATCCGTTGCTTTTGCGGTATCGGTGCCTGAACTCACGTTGTTTGCTATGCAGGCACAAGAAGAAACATCGCGTGGCATAGAAATTTATTTGGCAGTGACCTTGCTCTACGCCTTATCGGCATTTGCAGTGAATCGACTCATGACCTGGATTGAGCGACGGACACGCATTCCGGGTTTTGTTGGCACATCCACTGACCCTAGTTTGGCTCACTAAACCGATGCGATCCTTTTTTACCCCATGTTAAGCCTAGACCTCAGTTTTTACAATTGGGCACTCTTTACGGATTACATCCAAAGGGGTCTACTCTTTAGCGTGCAGTTAACCGTAATTGCCACGGTTGGTGGAATTATTTTTGGCACCTTCTTGGCCTTGATGCGTTTGGCTGGCAATCCAGTGTTGTCGTATTGCGCCAGTTTTTATGTCAATACGATGCGCTCGATTCCATTGGTGATGGTGATTTTGTGGTTTTTCCTTTTAATTCCACTATTGATTGGCAAACCCATCGGCTCCAATCTGTCCGCCAGCATTACCTTCATCGCCTTTGAGGCTGCCTACTTTGCAGAAATCATACGCGCCGGAATTCAGTCGGTCCCCAGAGGACAAACCTATGCTGCTCAAGCCTTGGGCATGAACTACGGCCAAAATATGCGCTTAATCATCTTGCCGCAGGCCTTCCGCAATATGATTCCAGTTTTAATGACGCAAACCATTATTTTGTTTCAAGATACGTCCTTGGTGTATGCCATTGGTGCATATGACTTACTTAAGGGTTTTGAAATCGCCGGCAAAAATTATGGGCGCCCGATGGAAACCTATATTTTGGCTGCGGTCACGTATTTCATCATTTGCTTTTCGCTATCGAAATTAGTCCGTAAAATTCAAACTAAAGTAGCCATCATTCGTTAATGACACATCAATTTATTCCATCCATCACAGCATGATTGAACTTCAACGCGTTTCTAAATGGTACGGCGACTTTCAGGTGCTGACCGAATGTACTACCTCAATCAAGCAAGGCGAGGTGGTGGTTATCTGTGGCCCTTCAGGCTCGGGTAAATCGACCCTCATCAAAACCATGAATGCCCTCGAGCCTTTTCAGTCGGGTGAGATTATTGTGGATGGTGTAAGCCTAAGCGACCCTAAGACCAATCTGGTTCAATTGCGGGCTAGGGTGGGCATGGTATTTCAGCACTTTGAACTGTTTCCCCATTTAAGCGTGACTGAAAATTTAACCCTAGCGCAGATCAAAGTATTGGGGCGCTCACCAGATCATGCCTTACAACATGGACTGAAGTACTTAGAGCGTGTTGGCTTGATGGCACAAAAGGATAAATTTCCGGCTCAGCTGTCTGGAGGTCAACAACAGCGCGTTGCGATTGCGCGTGCATTGACGATGGATCCCATCGTCATGCTATTCGATGAGCCGACATCCGCGCTCGATCCTGAGATGGTTGGCGAAGTCTTGGATGTGATGGTTAAGTTAGCTAATGAAGGTATGACCATGTGCTGCGTGAGTCATGAGATGGGCTTTGCCCGCAAAGTGAGTGACCGCGTGATTTTTATGGATCAAGGCCGCATTGTGGAGGATTGTTCGAAAGACGATTTCTTCGGTAAGCCTGAAGAACGCTCTGACAGAGCAAAAGATTTCTTATCTAAGATATTGGCACATTAAGATTCACAGCTGATCAGCTTGGCGATTAGCACAAGCGCGCTGATTATGCGGTTCTTTTTAGATCTGATAATTCTCTGGCGTATTGGACATTGCTTGCTCAACGATCTTTTTCGTCAAGGTAGGTGAGAACAACTCAATGAAGGTAAAGACAAACGAGCGTAAGTAGGCGCCTTGCTTTACTCCCAAGTGGGTGACGTTATTACCAAACAAATGCCCCACGGGAATGGCACGCAGATTGCGGTCGCGTTCTGCATCAAATGCAACGCCTGCAACAATGCCAATACCCATACCCACTTCGACATAGGTCTTAATCACATCTGCATCGATGGCTTCCAAAATAATGTCAGCCTTTACATTACGCTGAGCAAATGCGGCATCAATTTTGTTGCGCCCTGCAAATGCTTTGTCATAGGTAATCAATGGGTACTTACCGAGATCGTCGATCGTAATCGAGCGCGAACTGAGCAAAGGATGATTAATTGGGACGATCAGGAGGTGCTGCCATTGGTAGCCTGGTAATGCAATCACACCTTCGCAATTGGCAATGCCTTCCGTTGCAATCGCAATATCCGCTGCATCGTGCAAGAGCATATCGGTGATCTGCGAAGGGCTGCCTTGAGCAATGCTGACGCGGACCTTCGGAAAGCGTTTGGTAAATTCAGTTAAGACTTTTGGCAAGGCATAACGGGCTTGGGTGTGGGTAGTAGCAATCACAAAGCTACCTTGGTCTTGCATTGCAAAGTCTTGGCCAACCCGCTTTAGGGTCTCGACTTCATCTAAGATCCGCTCGACGGATAGCAGAATCCGTTTACCTGGCTCCGTCAGTGAGCGTATGCGCTTACCGTGGCGACGAAAGATCTCGACTCCCAGCTCATCTTCAAGCTCAATAATCGCTTTTGACACTCCAGGCTGGGATGTGAAGAGGGCTTTCGCAGCCGAGGTCAGATTAAATTGCTGGCGAACGGCCTCGCGGACAAAGCGAAATTGATGCAAATTCATGAACAGGTTCCTTATATATCTTGTTTGATATAGGTACTCAATTCTAAATTATCTTTAGGTATTTAAGACCGCGAAACCCATTTCAGGCCAATTAGGGCCAGTAGAAAATACGCCAATGGCGGGGTTAGGGCGGTGAGGTAGGCGGGCCATGCCCCCAAAAGGCCAACATTGGAAAACAGGGCATTGAATAGCTGAAAGCTCATGCCCAGCATGATGCCGCCAAAAATCTTGATACCAATACCACCCGCCCGCGCTTTTAAATAAGCAAATGGCAAGGCTAGGGCCAGCATGACAAAGATAATGAAGGGGTAGATGAGCTTTTTCCAAAATGCAATCGCGTGGCGCTGCACATCTTGCCTGTTCTCGTTGAGGTGGGTAATGAATTGCCCCAGGCTAAAGATCGACATGCGTTCTGGGTTGACGAGCAACACGCCAAGGATTTCTGGGGTGACCTTCGATGCCAAGGTCATCGATGGCTTGATGGAGGTATTGGCCGAATACACGGGATCCAAGGCATTTTTACTTTGGGCTTCCTTAAAGCGAGTCTCAATCACATTATTGAGCTCCCACGAACCCGCCTCATTAAAGCGACCCGACTCGGCATTGCGGATCGAGAGCAGGCGGAAGGCATCATCGAACTCATACATGCGAACCTGCAGGACTTGCTTGTCCGGTTCAATTTTTCCAATATTGATGTAGCGCACACCCGGACGAACCGAGCCAATTCCATCCTCGTAACGCAGTTGGTCTTTGACCCATACCCCTGTACGAAACTGCGAGGAAAAACTCGAGCCCAAGGCTTTCATTTTGACGCGCTCAGAGAAGGACTCGGCCATCGGGCCAAGCCACTCACTCAGTAGTAGGGTGACTGCCACAATTGGCAGAGAAATCTTCCCCAGCATCACAAGGCCACGGCGAATATCCAAGCCGGCAATCCGAAGGATGGTGAATTCAGATTGACTAGCGAGCATGGCAAAGACATAAATGCTGCCAATTAAGCCTGCGATGGGAATGATCTCAACGATGCGGCTTGGCGCCTTTAAAAGGACGTGTCCGAGCGCAATCAGAAGGGTGTATTGCTGATTGACTGAGCCCAGCTCGGCTAAGACATCAAAAAATAAAAAGAGAGCAACCAGCGCAAAGAGAATAAATCCAAATGCAGCATAAATCTGCTTGGCTAGGTAACGCTCATAAATGTAAGGAAAGAGAAAATTCATGGGCGCGTCAGAAAAGCCGGCAGCTGCCGCTGCCACCATTTGAGGGACGGATTAATCCGGTTGCGAATCAACACTGCGGCAATCAATAAGGCAAGTAAATGAATCGGCCAGATGGCCACAAAAAAATCAAGACGACTTTGCGAGACAAAATTTTGGGCCAAATTAAGCAGGTTGCTGTAAATCAAGTAAATCAGCACGGCATAAAACATGGCGGTGTAATTGCCCAGACGCGGATTAACGTAGGCTAGCGGGATTGCAATAAAGACAAGGCCCAAGGCCATCAGCGGCAGGCCGATGCGCCACAGTAGTTCGCCGAGGTTGGAGGGCGATGGGTCTTTCAGAAGTTCCTGAACACTGCGTTCGCGATCGCGCGGGGGTGGCTCCGTTAACTCTTTATTACGCAGTTTGGTTTCGTATTCGTCGAACTCCAGGATGCGGAAGTCGGGCTGGGTCGGCAAGCCTTCATAGCGACGTCCGTCTTTCAGAATGATGTTCTTTTCACCGCTTGGGGTATTTTCAATAAACCCTCTTGCCGCTACAGCAATGCTCAGGCGCTGATTCCGGGAATCGGCAACGAAGATATTTTTCACTTCGCGATTATTGACATCCAGCTCTTCAATAAAGAAGACTCGTTCGGCTTTGGCTGACTCTCGAAATTGACCGGCCGTGACCATCGATACATCATCGCGTTGCTGAAAACGCTGACTGATTAGGGCTGATTCGCGATTGGCCCAGGGCCAAGCAAAGAGGGCGAGGAGGGCAATAATGATGATGAGTGGAATGGCAAACCGCAAAATAGGCCGAATCAAACTCATAATGCTCAGACCGCTTGCAAACCACACAATCATTTCAGAGTCTTTGTACCAGCGCACCAAAACGATCAGGACGGCGATAAATAGCGAAACGGTTAGCAGCACAGCCAGATAACCGATCGTCGCCAAGGCAATCAAAACCAAGGCATCTTCTGGGTTCACTACGCCGTTTGCGGCAAAGCCCAAAATGCGGATGACTAAGGTGGTGATCATGATTGTTACCAACACCAAAAATACCCCCCCAGTAGTGAGGCTTAGTTCGCGGCGAAGGGCTTGGTCAAAAATCATGCGTTCTATGCAAGGATGTTGGCGGAAAAGTCTAGTTTAGTAGGGAAATGCAGCGCTAATCGGAGGGAAGACCACAGCTCGGAGGATAATGGAAAAAACCACTACGAATGACTTCCTTATGCAAATTCAATTTAGCACGAAAACATTGGCACAAGCCGACTTTGATTCTGTAAAAAAGGCAAAACCAGCCATTGCCAGCCTGCTGGCGCTCGCTACAGATTGCGTGATTTTGGCTTACAGCAAAGCCGATTTAAACAAAAAAACGCCAGGCAGCCTTTTGCTTGAATTGGATGCCTTATTGGGTGGCTCGGTTACTCGGGCCAAAGTCGCTGGAGATCTGAATGGAAAAGAGGCCAGTCAGTGCCTGTTAAGAGCAGAGGCGAACTGGCTAAAGGCAGGCGTAAAGGCCAGGCGGGTGTTGCTCGTTGGCCTAGGCGATCCAAGCCCTAAAGAGGGTTTGTCCTTGCAGTCCTATGCCAAGCTAGCTAAGGCGACCCTCAAGACCCTGAGTGGCGTCGCCATTGAGTCAGCAGCGTGGTTTGTGCCCAGCTTTGGCGCGAATGCCGATGCCGTGGTGAAGCAAGTCCGCCTGACAGCGCAATTGGCGGGTGAGCAGACGTATCGCTTTGGGGTGCGTCAGCCTGCCATGAAGTTCAAGGCAGTAGAGCACGTCGATCCGTTTCAGGAGCTCCTCTTTGTGTCTTGTAAAGATAGCGCAAAGGCAGTGCAAGTAGCGGTGCATCAAGGCGAGGCTTTGGTTGAGGGCATGCACCTTGCCAAAGACTTAGGTAATTTGCCGCCCAATGTCTGCACTCCAACCTACCTTGCAAAAACAGCGCAGGGTTTGATGAAGAAAACCAAGCTCAAGGTAGAGCTGCTGACTAAAAAGCAAATGGAAGCACTGGGCATGGGCTCGTTTCTGTCTGTGGCCCAGGGTTCGGAAACCCCGCCGCAATTTATCATCATGCGTCACAGCGGTGGCAAAGCGAGTGAGGCTCCGACGGTATTAGTAGGCAAAGGCATCACCTTTGATACTGGCGGTATCTCCCTTAAGCCCGGCGAAGCAATGGATGAGATGAAGTACGACATGTGCGGAGCGGCATCGGTTATCGGCACGATGCTCTCAGCGGCATTACTTGGTCTCAAGCAGAATGTCATCGGAGTTATTCCGACCTGCGAAAACATGCCCTCGGGCAAAGCAACACGCCCAGGCGACATTGTGAAAAGCATGTCGGGCCAAACCATTGAAATTTTGAATACCGATGCCGAAGGCCGTCTGATTCTCTGCGATGCACTGACCTACGTAGAGCGTTTCAAGCCCAAGGCTGTGATTGATATTGCGACCTTAACGGGCGCTTGTGTGATTGCGCTGGGCGCGGTTCACAGCGGCATGTTCTCTGACGATAGTCACTTGCTGGCGGATTTAACCCAAGCCGGCCACGACTCCCTTGATACCGTGTGGCGCATGCCGCTCGATGCAGCCTATCAAGAGCAACTTAAATCGAACTTTGCTGATATGGCCAATATCGGCGGACGCCCTGCTGGTAGCGTTACGGCCGCTTGCTTTTTAAAGCGCTTTACGGAAAAGTACCCTTGGGCACATTTGGATATTGCAGGCACCGCATGGAAAGGTGGAGCAGCCAAGGGATCTACTGGTAGACCAGTACCCCTCTTGGTGAACTACTTGCTGGCGCAGTCTTAAGTTGATATGGCACACATCGACTTCCACAGCAATGTGAGTGACAAGCTGGAATATGCCTGCAGGCTGACGCGCAAGATTTGGAGCGCTACGGCCGAAGGCGAGCCTGTTCGCAATATCGTGATGGTGGCAGAAAAAGCCGAGCTCAAGCACCTCGATGAATTACTGTGGACCTTTACTAAGACCGATTTTTTACCCCACTGTTATGGTGATCATGAGGCTGCGTTTGAAACGCCGATAGTCTTGGTGGATGATGCGGCTTCACCAGCCCTAGCGAATCTACCGCATGCCGATGTACTGATTCATTTGAGTACGCGTATGCCGAGCGATGTCGCAGCCTTGGTTGCCCGATTTCCGCGGATTGTTGAGGTGGTTACGGTCAATGATGCAGAGCGCCTTGCTGGACGTGAGCGTTATAAAGCCTACCGCGATCTGGGTCATGAGCTCCATAATTTTGATCAAGCAAAAAGCTAAGCTGCCATGCTAATTCACCCACAAATCGATCCAGTAGCCATTCAGTTTGGGTCTTTTGGAATTCACTGGTATGGGCTAATGTACTTGCTGGCCTTTACGCAATTTATTGTGCTGGGTCGGCTGCGCATCAAGCAGCCATACTACAAAGCCTTGGGGTGGACCATCAAAGATTTAGAGGACCTCCTCTTTGCTGGCGTGATGGGAGTGGTGCTGGGTGGGCGCATCGGCTATACCCTGTTTTACATGCCTGGATTCTATTTGGCCAATCCGCTCAGCATCCTGAAGGTATGGGAAGGCGGAATGTCCTTTCATGGCGGACTGCTGGGTGTCATTCTGGCCATGGTGTGGTTTGCACGCCGCCAAAAAACCTCTTTTTGGACCGTCAGTGATTTGGTTGCCCCTTTGGTTCCCTTTGGTTTGGCTTTTGGGCGCTTAGGTAACTTTATTAACGCTGAATTGTGGGGCAGACCAGCTGACGTCCCATGGGCTATGGTGTTTCCACTAGTCGATGCCATTCCCCGCCACCCATCGCAAATTTATCAATTGCTCTTCGAAGGCATCCTTCTTGGTCTGGTCTTATGGGTCTATGCCCGAAAACCGCGTCGCCTTGGTCAGGTTTCAGGCTTATTTTTGCTGGGTTACGGCATTTGCCGTTTTTCGGTTGAGTTTGCGATCGAGCCAGATGTTTTCTTAGGTCCTCTTGCATTTGGCTTTTCAATGGGGCAATGGCTAACTATCCCCATGATTTTATTCGGTATTTATTTACTGAAGCGCAAATAAGACGGTAATTTTCACTAACTGCATCTAAAAATATCTTTTTTCGATCATTTGTTGCTAACATCCTTAAAACGTGCTTATTTCGCCTAAATGCCTGCTGTTTAAGCGAGTTGATCCTAAAAATCCCTTTTTTTGACCTTTGCAACCTGAGGACGCTTCATGCTG
>JBIILR010000036.1:0-12650 GCA_044338365.1 Polynucleobacter sp.
CTTGTGTAGCATTTTGGTTGGCCATTGTATACATGCCGCTCAAAACCAAACCTGCGACTCGTTCTGTTTGAACAGTCAGGGTGTTGGATGTGCGATTAGTCATTGTTAGGGCATATGTACCAGAGTTGTCAAATGACTTTGTAGAAACAGATGGAGCACCTTGATAAACTATGTCGCCAGTAATGTTGTTGTACTGGCCTGGGCTAGTAGCCGCGCCGGCGGTAAATACTGGTGTGTATTGTGTACCAACTGCAAATTGACCCAAACCTTTTTTGCTTAAGCCAACAAATGTTTGGCGATTCTGCAATCCGCTGGTAGTGTTTCCAGACAAACCTTGATCTTGTGGATAAAGTTGGAATTCAGCTGTAAAGAAAGCAGCCATACCGCCGCCCAAATCTTCTGTGCCACGGAAACCTAGGCGTGAAGTGGTTTCTGCAGACTGACCAAACTGACTAACAGTGGATTTAAGTGCGCTGCCAGTAGCAGTGGGAATGGCTGAGGAGCGGATAACACTGTTACCACCAATGTAACCCACATCCAAAATACCGTATACAGTCACTGAGGACTGGGCTTGAGCTGCACCAGCAAATGCTGTTACCGCTGCGATTGCAAATAGCGATTTTTTCATTCTTTAAATCTCCATAAATTAAAAGTAACGCCCAAATGATTTGGGACTCATGAATTTTCTCTCTTTTCGTCTGCCAGACGAGGTGTAGAGGCACATCAAGGTGCTTTTGCTTGTGAAAAGGATGTTTTTTGGCTTTCTTTGTTGTATCACGGCAACAAGGGCATGGTTTTTTGCTCTTTTTAGCCTGTTAATGCCAAAATTGTCAGATGGCAAGCCGTGAATTTCTAAAAATCCTACAATCAGCCCGTTTTGGTGATGTTTCTGCGCAACAAAGTTTGGCCTCTGCGTATTTGACTGGTGCCTTCAATACGCCCATTCAGCCGGCTAACTCCTTGGTTTGGCTAGAAAAATCCTATTTTTCCATTGCAAATCAGTTAGTTGCAGATATTAGTTCAGATAATGTCTCGGATACCGGTTTCAGTGACTCCTTGGCACCTGTTTTTAGCCTGCTAAGCACTGTACCCCTCCCCAATACCGTTGGCTCGCCCGCCTTCCCATTTGGCTGGAAACACTTTTGGAAGTTGGCTGTTACCTTGCCCACTTTACCCTCTGCAGATTCTCCGCTTTCAGCGTCCCCCGCCATTTCTGAGGCTGTACTGAACGCCCGATGGCAACTCAGTCAATGTTTATTGTCGCCAGAGTATGCGAATGAACAGGCGCGCTTACGTGATTGGCTCATATCTAGTGATCTTGCGGAGATGGATTTCATACCAGCCACTGATTTCCCTTCTTTGGAATTAGTGTGTAAATCCTACTTACAGTCACTCGCTGAAACTGAAAACAAATTTACCCAAGTAGCGAAAGAATTATTACTTCGCTTGCAACCCAAAGATGAAACCCTCTCCGGCCTTTGGTCGCAGTGGCTAGCAAGCGGCAAACAAGATCATTTGCTAGAAGCAGCAGAAATGGGTTTAACGATTGCACGACTGACACTCGGATTGCAGTTGGCGCAGCTCGATGGTGCTTCTGTTTCTGTTTCTGGTTCTAGCACTGCTCCTGCTCCTAATGTCGCATCCGGTGCTACTGAAGTCGATAAGGGTCGCTCGAATGCCTCCCTTAAAAAAGCCGTCTATTGGTTGGAGTTAGCAGCCAAGGATGGTAATCGCGATGCCTGGTTTGCACTCGGTGAAATTTATCGTCGCCCGCAGTTCTCGGGATACGACGCCACTGAGAGCGATCGCTGCTTTGATCGCGCCGCGGATCTAGGGCATGCACAAGCGCAGTTTCGGAAAGGGGCTAATCTCTGGCGTAAGCGTGAGAAGCTCGATGAAAAAGTAAAAGGATTGCAAGCATCGTACTGGGTATGGCAAGCACAGCAACAAGGCGTGGGTGAGGCAAAGGACTTGCTAGCGAAGATTTTGGAGGGGTGTCCTAAGCCTGCTGCAAATGATTGGCATGATTTAGCCTTGCTGGCAGAACAAGCCATTAACCGGCATGCCGAATACAAAATCGATTACGAATGGCTCTTGCTATGCCACCGCTTAGTTGTTTCCAATCAGTTTCATTTTAGTAAGGCCGAATTGCTCTTAGCCGACATCGATCAGCTGCAGCATGAGCACTGCGTGGTGGTTGATATTCGCTGGGAGCTGCCGAAGATTTTGCCAAGGCTAATCCAGATTGAAACGATTGGCCAACGCCGGGCTTTACTCGCTGCCGGAAAAGTATTTACGGGCAACACCAGCAGTGCGCTTGGTGCGGCCTCTGGATCACGCGATTCAATTACGCGCGCTGCAGCAGATGAGGATGGGTTAATTGAAAGCAGGGTGCGCGAGGGCAACTTGCGGCAACGGCGTTACCGCTTTGATAAGGTAAGCCAGTGGTTGCTTGGCACATTTACTAAAGAAGCCGCTACACCATCTCCAAAAAAGAAGTGATGGGGTTTTACTGAGTCTAGGGCTGTTGCTGTGCCTCGGCTCTGGCTTTGTCGAGCTCCGCATCTTTTAAATCATCCGCAATGTCTTCGGCTGATTTCTTGGGCTGGTAGAAGCGCGCAATGAGTAAACCCAACTCATAAAGCAAGGTCATCGGAATCGCCAACAGCAATTGCGAGAGCACGTCGGGCGGCGTCACTACTGCTGCAATCACAAACGCGCCCACAATCACATAAGGTCTAATTTCTTTCAGCTTTGCTAGGGTAACCAGACCCATGCGCACTAGAACGACGACGACAACTGGTACTTCAAAGGTAATACCAAATGCCAAGAAGGTGGTCATGGCAAAGCTCAAGTACTTATCAATGTCCGTACTCATCTCGGCACCCAAGGGGGCGTTGTACTGCGCCATAAAATTAAATACCGTTGGAAATACTAAGAAGTAAGCAAAGGCCATGCCGAATAGGAAGAGGCTATAGCTACTCACTACCAGTGGAATGACTAATGTACGTTCATGCTGATACAGACCCGGTGCAATAAAGGCCCACATCTGATACAGCACCCATGGCAAGGCAATTATGAATGCCACCAGCATGGTGACCTTCATCGGCACAAAGAAGGAGCCCGTAATGTCAGTCACAATCATTTTGCCACCTGCAGGCAGGGAGCTTAAGAGGGGCTGTGCAAAGATATGAAAAATATCAGGCGCCCAATAAGCCAAGCTAGCAAACACAATGATGATGGCTAAGCCCGCTTTGATAACGCGATCACGCAATTCAAATAGATGCGATAAAAAGCTCTCTTGCAATCCCTCTCCTACGGTTGCATCGGCCTTGGCATCGTGATCGGCTGCATCGTTGTTGAGTTTATTGTTGCTATCGCTCGGCTGTGTCATACATTACTTCACAGAAGAGGTATGGCGATAGCGCTTCATGCGGGCTGCGCCAGACTGCACGCGGGTACGTGTGCCCGAGGAATGCTTAAACCAGGTTGGGCGATTGCCGCGTTTGACGCGCCAACTGTCACGGCCTTGGCGCAAACTCTCGCGATAAACGGCAGCCTCATCAAGGCTCATATTGTTGCTAAAGTTGGATACGTAAGCACTCGAGTCGGCTTGATCGCTTAAGTTGAGCTGAGCCTCTTGCACCGTTGAATTGATACTGCTTTCCACATCTTTGAACATCGAGGTGCTTTCTTCGCGGAGCTTCTTAAATTCATCGAGCTCCATTTGGCGATTCACCTCACTGCGCACTTCGGACATATAGCGCTGAGCACGGCTAAATAAATTGCCGGCCATGCGGGCGATCTTAGGCAAACGCTCTGGCCCGACTACTACCAATGCGACGACTGCAATCAATGCGAGTTTTGAAACTCCAAGATCAATCATGTAACGGCACTGCGGGGATTGCAATCATGTCTAGATTATTTATTGAGGTCTTTAGCCTGAACGTCCACGGTTTTATCAGCGGATGCGGTTTGCTGGGCTGCTGCTTGTTGTGGAATTTGCTCTGCTTTGTCTTCGCCGGTTTTCATGCCATCTTTAAAGCCTTTAACAGCCCCACCTAAATCGCTACCCATATTGCGCAGCTTTTTGGTGCCGAATATCAGCATTACGATTACCAGAACAACCAGCCAATGCCAAATACTGAATGAACCCATTTTCTGCTCTCCTTGTCTTATTTATTCCAGGGGCGCGGCCCGCCCATCACATGCAAATGCGTGTGATAAACCTCTTGACCCCCATCTGCGCCATTGTTCAGCGATAAGCGAAAGCCGCCATCCCGTCCTGGACGGCAACCCTGCTCTACTGCCAAGCGTGGTGCTAATGCCATCATTCTACCCAGCAATTGGGCGTCCAGGGGCGCATCTGCCTCTAGGGTGGTGATGTGCCGCTTTGGGATCAACAAAAAATGGATGGGGGCAGCTGGATTAACGTCCTTAAAACCAAAGACCTCATCATCTTCATAGACTTTTTGGCAAGGAATGGTCCCGGCAATAATTTTGCAAAAGATGCAGTTTTCGTGATTTTCCATGGTGCGCTCGTTCAAAAAGGGGCTTTAGCACTACAAAAGCGATGGGTTTAGCGTGTTCTGGCGGCTTTCTCGGCAATGCCAGAAACGCCTTCACGGCGGGTCAGCTCTGCTAGTACATCCTCTGGTCGCAGGCCAAACTGGGATAAAGCCACCAGGCAATGAAACCATAAATCGGCCATTTCACCGACGAGGAGGGCTTGTTGCTCTGGGGCTAAATTGCTGCTGCGGCTGTCTTTGGCGGCCATGACTGCCTCTGTAGCTTCTTCGCCAATCTTTTTAAGGATAGCGTCATCCCCTTTAGAGAAGAGCTGGGCAATGTAAGAGGATTTGGGATCGACCTTACCCGCAGCTAAATCCGCACGGCGACCATCCACCACATCCGCTAAATGGGCCATTACCGCATCTAAATTAGGGGAATTGCTGTCTTTGCTCATAGGTGCATTCTATTCCACGGATTTTTGCCATGTACTCGCTTTGGCATCCCAGTCTAAGAAAAAGCAGCTGTGCTCACCAGTATGACAAGCAATACCGTCTTTTTGATCGACGACTAGCAAGATCGTATCCCCATCGCAATCCAAACGAATGTCTTTTACCGTTTGCGTATGGCCGGACTCTTCACCCTTGTGCCATAACTTTTGACGTGAGCGTGACCAATACACTGCCTCACCAATTTGCATAGTTTTAAGAAGAGCATCGCGGTTCATCCACGCCATCATCAACACATCGCCAGAGCCAAACTCTTGGGCAATCACGGCCACTAAGCCTTGGGTATTCCAGTTCACCGCGTCCAGCCATGCGCCTGGAGCAAGATTGGGATTTGGCTTAAACGATGTAGCGGGGGTATTCATAGGGTTTCATTCTGACAGAAGCGCAAGCTTGCTGCCAATTAAAAGGTTTAAAGCCGAACCGCTATTCCCTGGGCCGCCATAAATTCTTTAGCCTGCCTTACCGTATACGTTCCGTAATGAAAGATGCTGGCCGCTAGCACGGCATCAGCACGACCTTTGGTAATGCCATCAACCAAATGCTGCAAGTTACCTACGCCGCCACTGGCAATCACTGGAACTGGAACAGCTTTACTAACAGCTGCAGTTAGGGCAAGGTCAAAACCGTCTTGGGTGCCATCTTGATTCATGCTGGTGAGCAAAATTTCGCCCGCACCTCTGCGACTTACTTCGCTTGCCCATGCCACGACATCAAGCCCGGTTGCGGTTCTGCCACCGTGGGTAAAGACTTCCCAGCGATTGTCGGCAACGCGCTTGGCATCAATCGCGACCACAATGCACTGCGAGCCGTAATGCGCAGCAGCGTCCGACACCAAGTCGGGATTAGCTACCGCAGAGGAATTCATGCTCACTTTGTCGGCGCCAGCATTCAATAAACGGCGGACATCGCCAACTGCGCGCACACCTCCACCAACCGTCAATGGAATAAATACTTGCGCAGCAACCGCCTCTATGATGGGGAGTAATAAATCACGGCCATCGGATGTGGCGGTGATGTCTAAAAAGGTTAATTCGTCAGCGCCCTGCTCATCGTAGCGGCGAGCAATTTCAACGGGATCACCGGCATCGCGCAATCCCACAAAATTAATGCCCTTCACCACGCGCCCTGCAGTCACATCCAGGCAAGGAATAATTCGTTTTGTTAGCACTGTTTAGCTGCTGAGCTTTTTTGCAATCAGCGCAGCGTACTTCGCCGTTTGCTCATCGGCATACTTCTGCGCTGTAGTTAGATCTAGATCTCCCGAGTAAATCGAGCGGCCGGCAATCACACCCATCACACCCTCTTCTTCTGCTGCGCACAGCGCTTCAATGTCTTTGTTATTAGATAGACCGCCACTCGCAATAATCGGAATGCGTACGGCTTGTGCCAGCTTAATCGTGGCATCCATATTCACACCCTTGAGCATGCCATCGCGGCCAATATCGGTATAAACGATTGCCTCGACTCCATAGTCTTCAAACTTCTTAGCTAGATCGATGACTTCATGGCCGGTGAGCTTGCTCCAACCGTCGGTAGCCACCTTGCCATCGCGGGCATCGATGCCCACCATAATGTGCCCACTAAATGCAGTACAGGCATCTTGCACAAAGCCAGGGCTCTTCACAGCAGCGGTGCCAATGATGATGGTGCTAATCCCATCGTCGAGCAAACGCTCAATGGTTTCCAGATCCCGAATGCCGCCGCCCAATTGCACCGGAATGTCATCGCCAACGGCTTTTAGTATGGCTTTAATGGCGGATTCATTTTTGGGTTTTCCGGCAAAGGCGCCATTAAGGTCAACTAAGTGCAAACGGCGTGCACCTTTACTGACCCAATGCTTTGCCATTGCGGCAGGGTCCTCTGAAAAAACCGTAGCGCGGTCCATATCGCCCTGCTCTAAGCGAACGCAGTGGCCGTCTTTAATGTCAATTGCAGGAATCAGCAGCATGATGAATAGAAAAAATTAAGGTTGCCAAGTAGTAAAGTTTTGATAAAGCCGTAATCCGTATTCTGCACTCTTTTCGGGATGAAACTGCGTAGCAAAAATAGTATCGCGTGCAATCGCAGAAGTAAACCATGCACCGTACTCCGTACTACCTATGGTGTGATTTTCATTTGCGGGCACTGCATAAAAGCTATGCACAAAATAAAAGGGGGTGAGATCGGGAATGCCTGCCCATAAAGGGTGGTCTTTATCTTGCCGAACCTGATTCCAGCCCATGTGCGGCACTTTGTATTCTGATCCGTCGGCCTGCAATTGGCCGGCCAGTTCAAAACGCCGTACCTCACCTGGAATAAGTCCTAAGCACGGCGTAAACGCATCACTACTGCCCTGTTGCTCTGCCCGAACCTCGCTACTGCGATCCAGCAGCATTTGCTCTCCCACACAGACACCGAGCATGGGCTTATTTTTTGCGGCATGAAGTAGAGCTTCCAACAAGCCCGACTCGCCCAACTGTTTCATGCAGTCGGGCATCGCGCCTTGACCGGGCAAGACCACGCGATCGGCTTTTTGAATCTGCTCTGGTTTAGTCGCAATCTGCACGTTGGCATCGGGCGCAACCCGATGAAAGGCTTGGTAAACGGAACGTAAATTACCCATTCCGTAATCAACGATGGCGATGGTTTGGGTCAACGGGAGACCTGTGGCTTAGCGACTAATGAAAGAACTGAAGTGCATACGATGCATAGCAAACCATGCACTTCGAACACTGATTAGAGGCTACCTTTCGTTGAAGGAACCTGACCCGCAGCGCGCGGATCGGGCGTTAATGCCATGCGCAAAGCGCGGCCGAAGGCCTTGAAGACAGTCTCAATTTGGTGGTGTGCATTGACGCCCCGCAAATTATCGATGTGCAGGGTCACACCCGCATGGTTTACAAAACCACGAAAGAACTCAATGCTTAAGTCCACATCAAAGTCACCGACCCGCGCGCGGGTAAATGGCACATGGAACTCCAAACCGGGGCGGCCAGAAAAATCAATCACTACACGAGACAGAGTTTCGTCCAGCGGAACATAAGAATAGCCATAGCGCGTAATGCCAGCTTTATCACCCACTGCTTTGGCAATGGCTTGCCCTAAGGTGATGCCAACATCTTCTACAGTGTGGTGATCGTCAATGTGGGTATCGCCTTTGGCGACGACCTTCAGGTCAATCATGCCGTGACGGGCAATCTGATCCAGCATGTGATCTAAGAACGGTACGCCAGAGGCGAGCTCGGCCTTGCCCGTGCCATCCAGATTGAGGACTATTTGAATTTGGGTTTCCGAAGTGTTTCGGGTAACGTCGACTTGCCGCATACATCTAAGCGCCCATAGGCGAAGTGTTGAGTGAAGCCTCATAATATCATTGCCGTTGGATTTGTTGTATTTAAATCATTCACTTAGCCAGTCGTTTTATTAGCCTGCGGCATTGTTTAACGTTACCGAGAAGAATTTCGATGAGTCGCTATTGGAGCCCCGTTGTACAAACATTGACCCCCTATGTTCCTGGGGAGCAGCCGCAGATGGAACGGCTAGTGAAGCTCAATACCAACGAAAGCCCCTACGGCCCATCGCCCAAAGCAATTGCGGCGATTACCGCAGAAAATACCGGCGACTTACGCCTTTACCCTGACCCTGAGGGTGCGCGCCTCAAACAGGCCATCGCCACACTGCATGGCCTTGACCCAAAACAGGTATTTTTAGGCAACGGCTCGGATGAAGTCTTGGCCCATGTTTTTCAGGGCTTACTTAAGCAAAAATCACCGATTTTGTTTCCGGACATCACCTATAGCTTTTATCCGGTCTACTGCAAACTGTTTGGTATTGAGTACGACACCATCCCCCTCGATGCCGATTTTGCAATCAATCTGGATGATTACGCCAAACTCAATGGCGGCATTATTTTTCCGAATCCCAATGCGCCGACTGGCAGATCAATCCCCCGCTGTGAAATTGAGCGACTGCTCAAGAAAAACTCCGGCTCTGTCATCGTGGTGGATGAGGCCTACGTCGACTACGGCACCGAATCCTGCATACCGCTCCTGCGTGGTCCAAACTGCCCTGAGAATTTATTAGTTAGCCATACCCTATCCAAGTCCCGCGCCTTAGCGGGGCTACGGGTTGGCTTTGCCGTGGGTCACCCCGCTTTGATTGAGGGTTTAGAACGAGTCAAAAATAGTTTTAACTCCTACCCCCTGGGTCGCTTGGCGCAAGCAGGCGCGATTGCCGCGATTGAAGACCAAGCACACCTCGAGGCAATATCGGCCAAAGTGATTAAAACGCGAGGGGTGCTAGTAACTGCGCTAGACCGATTGGGTTTTGAAACTCTGCCGTCTACTGCCAATTTTGTATTTACACGCCACCCCAAGCATGCGGGTGCAACGCTTTATGAGCAGCTGCGTGAGCGCGGTATCATCGTTCGCCACTTTAAGTCGCCTCGGATTGATGCTTTCTTGCGCATCACGATTGGTAACGATGAGCAGAATCAGGAGCTAATTGGGGCTTTAGAGGAATTGGTTAAGTAAGTCGCGCCACATTGCGCGGCTTATCTTCGCCTATATAAAACCTCAAGCTTTTTCAGCATTGATAACGGCTTTAGTGATGGGTCACTTTTGATTTAATCGGTTTTTGCTCTAGGCTTTTTAACGCCTCAAACTTCGTGACTTGCTTTTTGCTAACCGCCCCCGCTTTTTTAAGCGCAGCAAACGTTTCCGTCATCGCATTAATAATGCGGCTCTTTGTCTTGGTGACTGCCATGTTTACCTCTATCGAATTTTGTTACTTACTTCTTCAAGCGCATCTCAGCCGCCCTAGCATGGGCTTGCAAGCCCTCACCATGCGCTAGAGTGCTGGCGACTTTGCCCAGGGTTTGTGCACCGGCTTCACTGACTTCAATCATGCTCGAGCGTTTAATGAAGTCATAGACGCCGAGTGGCGATGAGAAACGCGCTGTGCGTGCGGTTGGTAAAACGTGATTGGGCCCAGCGCAATAATCGCCTAGGGATTCACTGGTGTAATTGCCCATGAAAATTGCGCCCGCGTGGCGAATGAGCTCTGCCCACTTTCTCGGCTCCTGCGCGCAAATCTCCAAGTGCTCTGCAGCAATCGCATTCGCAATCTCACAGGACTCGGTCATGTCCTTCACTTGAATTAACAAAGCGCGATTGCTTAGCGATGTCCGAATAACCTCTTGGCGTGGCATCTCGGGCAAAAGACGATCAATGCTACTTTGGACTGCTTCAATAAATTGTGCATCGGGTGTGAGCAAAATGGATTGCGCTAGTTCATCGTGCTCGGCCTGCGAGAACAAATCCATGGCAACCCAATCCGGGTTGCTTGTGCCATCGCACAGAACTAGTATTTCAGAGGGGCCGGCAATCATGTCGATGCCTACTGTACCAAACACGCGGCGCTTAGCAGCAGCAACATAGGCATTACCGGGGCCCACAATCTTATCGACCGCTGGCACCGTATTTGTACCGTAGGCTAAGGCACCTATTGCCTGCGCACCACCAATGGTGAAGACCCGATCAGCTCCAGCCAACCAAGCAGCGGCGAGCACCAAGGGATTGCGCGCGCCATCTGGCGTTGGCACCACCATAATAACTTCCTGCACGCCAGCGACCTTCGCTGGAATCGCGTTCATCAACACCGAAGATGGATAGGCGGCTTTGCCGCCCGGCACATAAATACCGACGCGATCCAGTGGCGTAACTTTCTGGCCTAAACACGTTCCATCGGCTTCGGTGTATTCCCAAGAATGGCAACCCGCTTCGATACGCTGTTGTTCGTGATACGCCCGCACCCGACTTGCAGCAATATCCAATGCATTCTTTTGCTCTGCTGGTAATTGCAGATAGGCTTGCTCCAAATCACTGCGCGCAATTTCTAAATCGGCGACGCTCGTGGCTGCATTCGCACTACTCAAACGATCAAAGCGCTTGGTGTAGTCGAGTACGGCTGCATCACCGCGCGCTTTGACATCAGCCAAAATTTCCATAACTACTAAATCAATCGCATTGTCATCAGCACTAGGCAAAGACAAGCTTGCCATCAGGGTAGTTTTAAAGTTGGCATCGCTACTATTTAAGCGCTTGATCTTGATTGGGCCTGACATGGGAATTACTTCAGCTGCTCAAAAAAGGGTTGCAGCTGAGCACGCTTACGCTTATAGGAGGCTTGATTGACTACCAGGCGCGCACTGATATCGGCAATGGCTTCGACCTCAACCAAGCCATTGGCTTTTAAAGTATTTCCCGTCGAAACTAAATCAACAATCGCATCGGCCAAACCGACCAAGGGGGCGAGCTCCATCGAACCATAGAGCTGAATCGTATCGATGTGCACCCCTTTATTGGCAAAGTGCTCGCGCGCGCAGTTCACATACTTGGTTGCTACCTTCAGGCGCGATCCTTGGCGAACGGCTTCGGCGTAATCAAAACCGGCACGCACAGCTACGGACATACGGCATTTGGCAATGCCAAGGTCAAATGGAACATAAAGGCCCTCTGTTCCTTTTTCCATTAAGACGTCCAAACCAGCCACCCCAAAGTCTGCGCCGCCAAACTGCACATAGGTTGGCACATCGGAGGCGCGCACAATGATTAAGCGTACATCGGGATTCGAGGTCTCAATAATGAGCTTGCGTGACTTTTCAGGATCTTCCAGCGGCCGAATACCGACCTTGGACAGAATCGCTGCAGTCTCTTCGAAGATGCGGCCCTTAGACAGGGCGAGGGTTAATTTCATGGAACTATTATTTCACGCGCTCGATGTTTGCGCCCAATTGGGTTAATTTTTGCTCCATCCGGTCATAACCGCGGTCTAAATGGTAAATCCGATCCACGATCGTCTCCCCTTGGGCCGCAAGACCGGCAATCACGAGGCTAGCCGAGGCCCTCAGGTCAGTTGCCATGACCGTCGCGCCCGACAAAGCTTCAACACCCTGAGCAATGGCGGTATTGCCCTCAATCGCAATATCGGCGCCCAAGCGGTTCAGCTCTTGTACGTGCATAAAGCGGTTCTCAAAAATGGTTTCGGTAATGGTCGAGCTGCCGTGCGCAATTGCATTCACGCTCATCAGCTGCGCCTGCATATCGGTTGGGAAAGCCGGATACTCCGACGTACGAAAGTTCACCGCCTTCGGGCGCCCCTGCATCTTGGCCCGAATCCAATCGGGTCCAGTTTCAATGTGTAAACCGACTTCACGCAATTTGACCAAGACTGCATCCAAGGTGTCTGGACGGCAGTGCTTAACCAGTACATTGCCGCCGGCTGCAGCCACTGCACACAAGAAGGTACCAGCCTCGATTCGGTCTGGGATGACGCTATGCTCTGCGCCATGCAGGGCATCTACGCCCTCGATGATGAGCTTATCGCTGCCAATGCCGGTAATCTTGGCGCCCATTTTGACCAGTAACTCAGCCAAATCACTTACCTCGGGTTCGCGCGCGGCGTTTTCCAAGGTAGTTATTCCCTTGGCCAATGTTGCTGCCATTAACAGGTTTTCAGTACCAGTAACGGTAATCATGTCCGTCAGAATCGATGCGCCCTGCAAGCGCTCTGCCTTGGCTTCAATATTACCGCCCTTGATTTTCATGGTGGCGCCCATCGCCTTTAAGCCTTTGATGTGCTGATCAACTGGCC
>JBIILR010000146.1:0-3832 GCA_044338365.1 Polynucleobacter sp.
CTTGTCGCCGGGGCGCAAGGTCATCACCATGCTGTGGTAATCGCCTGGATTACCGATACCGTAAATCGCCGAGACCGAGGCCACAATCACAACATCACGCCGCTCCAACAAACTCTTCGTAGCAGACAAGCGCATCTGCTCGATGTGTTCATTGATGGCAGAATCTTTTTCAATAAAGAGATCGCGATGCGGCACATAGGCTTCTGGCTGGTAATAGTCGTAATAGCTCACGAAGTATTCCACTGCATTGCGCGGAAAAAACTCCCTGAATTCGCTATAGAGCTGGGCAGCCAGGGTCTTATTCGGCGCAAATACGATGGCAGGCCGACCCATGCGCGCAATCACATTGGCCATGGTGTAGGTTTTGCCCGACCCCGTAACGCCCAATAGCGTTTGAAAGGATAGGCCGTCATCAATTCCGGCAACCAAAAGATCAATCGCTTGCGGCTGATCGCCTGCCGGAGGAAATGGCTGATACAACTCAAAAGGCGAGTCCGGAAAGCGCACAAACTTAGCCGGATCCAGCCCTTCTGGCGCGATGTTTAGCGGGAGCTCACCCTCGGGGCTGGCAGCTAAAGGTTTGGGGCTTGGTTTCGGCGACTTTGGAGGCATTTCGGCTATCATTTCATCTGCGAAGCATTTCACAGAGAATTTCATATAAACGTTGATTTTGCCGTTTTTATCTAAAGATAGTCAGCCATCACTCTAAAAATCACCAATTATTTGCGATCAAGCCCTCTTTTCAACCATTTACAGACGCCCACTACCCCATGAACCTGTTTTCCTCAGTGCAACTTGCCCCCAAAGACCCTATTTTTGGCCTGACCGAAGCCTATGTGGCCGACCAAAATCCAGATAAGGTCAACTTAGGTGTTGGTGTTTACTACACCGATGAGGGCAAGGTGCCTTTGCTGAAGGCAGTCATTGAGGCTGAAAAAGAAATTGTCGCCAAACAATCCCCGCGTAGCTACATCGCAATTGAGGGTCCAAGCCCCTACAACATGGGCGTCCAAAAACTCCTCTTCGGCGAAGACTCGCCGTTAATTAAGGATGGTCGGGTTGTCACTGCCGAGTGCCTGGGTGGCACAGGCGCCTTACGCGTCGGCGGCGACTTTGTACGGCGTATTGAACCTAATGTACCCGCAGCCATTAGCAATCCCAGCTGGGAAAACCACCGCGGCGTTTTCGAAGCTGCCGGTTATGAGGTGCTTGAATATAACTACTTTGACAGTAAAACACGTGGAGTGGATTTTGCTGCCATGGTCAAGTCCCTTGAGTCTTTTCCTAAGCGCACTCTGGTTGTGCTCCATGTCTGCTGCCACAACCCCACTGGTGCAGACCTGAGTAAAGAACAGTGGCTTAAGGTGATTGAGATCTGCCGTGAACGCGACCTTATTCCATTTTTAGATATGGCTTACCAAGGCTTTGCTCAAGGTATTGAAGAGGATGGGCTTGCTGCGCGGCTTTTTGCTGAATCAGGCATGTCCTTTTTAGTTTCCAGCTCCTTCTCAAAATCATTTTCTCTGTATGGCGAGCGTGTAGGCGCTCTATCCATCGTGACCCAAAACCGAGACGAGTCCACACGCGTACTCTCGCAACTCAAGCGCGTGATTCGCACGAACTACTCCAACCCACCAACCCATGGTGGCGCAATTGTGGCTGCGGTACTCAATAATCCTAGCTTACGTCTGCAGTGGGAAGATGAGCTGGCCTACATGCGCGATCGCATTAAGACCATGCGCCATGAGCTGGTTATACGCTTGGCCGCCAACGGTGCAAAACAAGATTTTGGTTTTATCGAGTCGCAACGTGGCATGTTCTCCTATTCGGGACTCACTGCAGAACAAGTGGCGCGCCTGCAAAAGGAAGACAGCATTTATGCCTTGTCTACCGGCCGTATTTGCGTTGCAGCCCTCAATACCAAGAATATTGATCGCGTGGCTAAGGCAATTGCCCGCGTCTTAGCGTAAAGGCGGTTACACTGGTTTTCTAGGAGGCGTCATGCTATATCAACTGTACGAGTTCCAAAAAGCATTGCTTCAGCCATTAAGCTCTTGGGCTCTGACGGCATCTGAGACATTTGTTAACGCCTCCAATCCATTATCAAAAATGCCTGGGGCGGAACGCATCGCCGCAAGCTATGAATTACTGCACCGACTCGGAAAAGAATATAAAAAACCGGAATTTGGAATTCGCGCTGTAAAGGCACATGGACGCGACGTTGCTATTCACGAAATCGCGACGCTCGAAAAACCGTTCTGCAATTTGATTCGGTTTAAGCGCTATTCGGATGACATTGAAGTTATCAAGAAACTCAAACAAGATCCGGTGGTGTTGGTGGTTGCTCCTCTGTCGGGTCACCATTCAACCTTATTGCGTGACACCATCCGTACACTCTTGCAAGATCACAAAGTCTACATTACCGATTGGCTGGATGCGCGTACTGTCCCAGTTGGGCAAGGTGAATTTGGGCTCGATGATTATGTTCACTACATTCAAGAATTTATCCGCGCCATCGGCCCAAAAAATCTCCACGTTATTTCTGTGTGCCAGCCTACAGTACCAACCTTAGGCGCTGTCTCTCTGATGGCATCAAATGGCGAAGAAACACCCGCCTCCATGATCATGATGGGCGGCCCGATCGATGCCCGCAAATCACCTACCGCGGTCAACTGCTTAGCCGATAAAAAATCGTATGAATGGTTCGAAAGTCATGTGATTTACGATGTGCCTCCACCCCATGTTGGTGCGGGTCGCCGAGTCTATCCAGGGTTTTTGCAGCACACGGGATTTATCGCAATGAACCCCCAAAACCACATGCAATCGCATTGGGATTACTTCCAGAATTTAGTCCGTGGCGATGAGCTCGACGCTAAAGCCCATATTCGTTTTTATGACGAATACAACGCGGTCTTAGATATGGATGCCAAGTACTACTTAGACACGATCAGGACAGTCTTTCAGGAGCATGCTCTACCCAGCGGCACTTGGAAAGTCTCTGGTAAGTTAGTCAAGCCCCAGGACATTACCGATGTCGCCCTCCTTACCATCGAAGGTGAACTAGACGATATTTCTGGCAGCGGTCAAACGCGCGCTGCACATAAATTGTGTAAAGGTATTCCTGCGGAACGCAAGGACCATTACGAAGTAGTTGGTGCTGGTCACTATGGTATTTTTTCAGGTCGCCGCTGGCGTGAAAAGGTTTATCCGCGTATTAAAGATTTCATTCGCGAGCATCACGAAACTCCGAGTAAACCAAAAAAGGGGGCCGTTAAAGAGGCCCTCGGTAGTGACTAAGTCTGCAGGGCTTGCCGACTGTTTAAAGGCACTGCATGAATTCAGTTGAACTCTGCAATCAACTCGATGACGTGCTTCCTCAAACCCAATGTACAAAGTGCGGTTACCCCGACTGCCGATCCTATGCTGCGGCAATGGCCGATGAGGAAGCCCTACCCAACCGCTGCCCTCCTGGGGGTGCCGAAGGAATAAAGCGCCTGAGCTCTATTTTAATGAGGTCCGGACGGCAGCTTCCGCCGCATCTTCAACTGGAACCCGAGTGCGGTATCGAGCGGCCGCGGCCAGTAGCCCTGATTGACCCTAAAACCTGTATTGGTTGCACCCTCTGCATACAAGCCTGTCCAGTCGATGCGATTGTGGGCGCATCAAAACAGATGCACGTGGTGCTTACGGAGTGGTGCACGGGCTGTGATCTCTGCGTGCCGCCCTGCCCGGTTGATTGCATCAGCATGGTTTCGGTGACAGAAAGTCAAACTGGCTGGGACGCATGGACGGCTGAGCAGGCCGATTTATCGCGGGCGCGCTATCATCGACG
>JBIILR010000037.1:0-12615 GCA_044338365.1 Polynucleobacter sp.
AACGTGGCGTCGAGCCAGGCCAGGATTAGGCCTCAAATCCCCCGAGCGGTTTAGAATTGCACCTTAGCCGATCTTTCTGGCTTTTTAATTAGGGTTCTATATGGAGGCGTTGAATATGTGGATTAGTAATGCATTTGCTCAAACTGGCACAGGCTCGGATAGCGGCGGCCTGATGGGTTTCTTGCCTATCCTTTTGATGTTTGTGGTGCTGTACTTCATCATGATTCGTCCACAAATGAAGCGTCAAAAAGAAACGCGTGTCATGCTCGAAGCATTGGCGGTTGGCGATGAAGTCATTACCATCGGCGGAATTCTTGGCAAAGTCACTGCAATGAAAGACCAAAACGTGACTGTTGAAATTGCAGCAGGCACCGAAGTGATCATGCAAAAAGGCGCGATCACCATGGTTTTGCCTAAGGGCAGCCTCAAAGCTGCTTAAGCTCATTTTCAGTATTAGCGCCATCGAGACACTATGAACCGTTACCCACTCTGGAAGTACCTTGTAATTGGTGTTGCGCTCCTGATTGGCGCGCTCTACTCCTTACCCAATATTTTTGGAGAGGCTCCAGCGGTCCAAGTGTCGGCAGCCAAGCCAACCGTCAAGGTTGAACTGGCTACGCAAGCGCGCGTTGAAATGATATTAGCGGATGCCTCTATTCCAATTACAGGCATGTTTTTTGAGCGCACTGGTAATGTGGGATCGGTGAAGGTTCGCTTTGATAGCACGGACATTCAGCTCCGAGCCAAGGATTTGTTACAGCAGAAACTCAATTCGGATCAAAATGATCCCAGCTTTACCGTTGCATTGAATTTACTTTCCAACACACCGCATTGGCTCAGCTCCATCAATGCCCTACCAATGCCGCTGGGCCTAGATCTCCGCGGCGGGGTGTATTTCCTGCTGCAAGTCGATATGCAAGGCGCAGTACAGAAAAAAGTACTGGCGATTGCTGGCGACATTCGCAGTCAATTGCGTGAGAAGAACATTCGCCATCAAGGCATTGAGCGTGGCAATGAATCCGTCACCATTCAATTTGGTAGCACGGAAGAAGCGGAAAAAGCAAAGTCACTGCTCACCGCTTCGCAAACCGACCTCACGTGGCAACTGAATGCACAGGCCAGTGGCGCTCGCCTAATTGGCCAGTTCAAGCCGAGCTCGCTCAAAGAAGTGCAAGACAGTGCGGTAAAGCAAAACATTACGACGCTTAATAAGCGCGTCAATGAACTGGCAGTAAAAGAGCCTGTGATTCAACAGCAAGGTGCCGATCGCATCATCGTGCAATTGCCTGGGGTACAAGACACTGCTCGCGCCAAAGACATTATTGGCCGCACCGCTACCCTCGAATCTCGCCTTGCTGATCCGCTGGTTCCAACCATTGCGATTGGCGACCCCGTTCCTCCGGGTATGGATGTCTTCCGTTTTGGCGAAGGCCGTCTGGGTGTATTTAAGAAGTCGATCATTTTTAGTGGTGATCGCATTACCGGTGCGAGCGCTGGCTTTGATCAAAATCAGCGCCCATCTGTCAATATCTCACTGGATGCGGCTGGTGGTCGTGTGATGCAAGAAGTAACCCGTGAAAACATTGGCAAACCAATGGGCATGATTTTGTTTGAAAAAGGCAAAGGTGAAGTGCTTACGATTGCCACTATTCAAAGTGAGTTTGGTTCTAAGTTTCAGATTACAGGACAGCCCACCACCGAAAGCGCCAATGACCTTGCCCTGCTTTTGCGCGCAGGCTCGCTGGCAGCACCAATGGAAATCATTGAAGAGCGCACCATTGGCCCTAGCCTAGGTGCTGAGAATATTGAGAAAGGTTTTACCTCACTGATCTTTGGCTTTATTGCAATCGCGATTTTCATGATCGTGTACTACATGCTGTTTGGATTTTTCTCGGTCACCGCATTAGCAGTTAATATTGTGCTGCTGATTTCGCTTCTATCCATGCTGCAGGCGACCTTAAGTTTGCCTGGCATTGCGGCGATGGCCTTGGCGCTGGGCATGGCAATTGACTCGAACGTACTGATTAACGAGCGCATTCGGGAAGAGCTACGCAATGGTGTTGCTCCTAGCACTGCGATTTCGATTGGCTTTGATAAGGCCTGGGCGACTATTCTGGACTCCAATATTACAACCTTGATTGCTGGCTTAGCATTGCTGGCTTTTGGCTCTGGGCCAATCAAGGGTTTTGCAGTGGTCCATTGCTTGGGCATTTTGACCTCGATGTTCTCAGCGGTATTTTTCTCGCGCGGCGTGGTTAACCTTTGGTACGGTAGAAAAAAGAAATTGCAGAAAATTTCGATTGGCCAAATCTGGCGCGCGAAGGAGAAATAAGCCATGGAATTTTTCCGCATCAAAAAAGACATTCCATTCATGCGCCATGCATTGATTCTTAATGCATTCTCATTTATCTCTTTCTTGGCCGCCGTCTTTTTCCTCTGGCACAACGGCCTACACCTCTCGATCGAATTTACTGGCGGTACGGTGATGGAAGTCAGTTACCAACAAACTGCGCCACTCGACTCCATTCGCAAGAAGGTAGAAAAGCTCGGTTATACCGATACCCAAATCCAGAACTTTGGCAACTCGCGGGACATTATTATTCGCCTGCCTTTGCAGAAAGACGCTGAGGGGAAAAATATTTCCTCTGCAGATCAAAGCATTGTGGTGATGAAGGCACTAGTTGAAGATGGCACGCAGGCAAAACTCCAGCGCGTTGAATTTGTCGGGCCTCAGGTGGGTAAAGAGTTGGCAATTGATGGCTTAAAGGCCCTTACCTTCGTGGTGATTGGCATCATGATTTACCTCTCGTTTCGCTTTGAGTGGAAATTTGCGGTTGCCGGCATTATCGCCAACTTGCACGATGTGATTATTATCTTGGGCTTTTTTGCTTTCTTCCAATGGGAATTCTCACTCTCGGTCTTGGCTGCGGTCTTGGCTGTTCTAGGCTACTCCGTCAATGAGTCGGTGGTTATTTTTGACCGGGTACGTGAGAACTTCCGCAAGTACCGAAAGATGAATACTACCGAGGTAATTGATAACGCGATTACCAGCACCATCAGCCGTACCGTGATTACCCACGGCAGTACGCAGATGATGGTGTTGGCGATGCTGTTATTTGGTGGGCCTACCCTCTTTTACTTTGCGCTGGCCCTCACCATTGGTATTTTGTTTGGTATCTACTCGTCAGTATTCGTGGCGGCTGCGATTGCGATGTGGCTTGGAATTAAGCGTGAAGATCTAATCAAGAACGATAAAAAGCCAGACGATCCGACACGCAAAGACGATCCCAACTTCGGCGCCACGGTTTAACGCGTTCGGTTTTGGAGTGCGGCCATGATTCTCGTGGTCGCGCCCCGATAATCTGCGGCATACCGCAAGGCTGCTTCCCCCATTGCCTGGCGTTGCCCTTTATCTTGCAGAATGCGACTCATCGCATCGGCTAATTCGGCTGCTAGCGATCGATTGCCCCCTACCCGCATTGCGGCACCACAATTAATTGCATCTTGGCTTGCCTGCTGAAAGTTAAAGGTGTGCTCTCCTAAGATGACAGGGCAACCAGCGGCGCACGCTTCAATCAAGTTTTGACCGCCGAGTGGCATGAGGCTTCCCCCCATCACCACCAGATCGGATGCGCAGTAATACAAAGGCATCTCACCCATTGAGTCACCCAGCACTACTGCTATTTTGAGATCAATCCTATTGTGCAAATCCGCAGCGCGCAAATCCATTTCAGAGCGTTGCAATACCGTCAGCCCCGAAGCACGAATGAGTTCAGCCACTTCCGCAAAGCGCTCGGGGTGGCGCGGCACGATGCACAGCAATGGCGGTGGGGTTGATATTGATGCTGATGTTAATTCTTCGGCATGCATTTGAAGAACGGCTTGCCACGCCTCTAGAATGATTACCTCCTCACCCTCGCGGGCGCTCGCAGCACACACCATCAAGCGATTGTTTTTTTCTAAATGCGCATGCCATGCAAGGCCGCGCTCTACCAAATCAGGATTGAGCATCACATCAAATTTCAGATTACCAACGACCTCGCATTGCTTTACACCCAGCACGCGGTATCGCCCCGCATCGAGTTCGGTCTGCGCCAAAATGCCGGCGAATGCCTGAAACAAAGACCGGCCTGCAGTGCCAAAGCGAGCAACGCGGCGGGCACTGCGCTCGGATAAACGGGCGTTGATTAAAAAGACCGGTAACTTGATTTCAGCAGCACGAAACACAATTGTTGGCCATGCTTCGGTTTCCATAAACAAACCCATCTCTGGCTTGGCTGCTTTTAAAAACCGCTCTACCGACCAGCAGAGGTCATAGGGCAAATACACTTGCTGCAAGCGACCCTGGGCAATAGCTTCTGCAAAAATAGCGGCGCCAGTGCGTCTGCCGTTGGGCGTCATGCAGGTCAGCAAAATCGATTTGCCCTGCTGTAAATAGGCTTCGATTAGAGGCTGGGCTGCCCTGGTTTCGCCGACCGATACGGCATGTATCCAAATGCCTCCTGGCCGAATACGTAGACCAAAACCAAACCGCTCCGCGATTGATTGGCGGTAGCCGGGGTCTTTGCGCCCCCGCCACCACAGTCGTAGCAGCACGATTGGCAAGAAAACATGCCACCCAAGTTGATAGCAGGCAAACCAGAACCAAGGACGATCCACTGTCGCTTGCGGCAATGCAGGCTCTGGGTTAGCTGGCGTCACTTTTTAAGGCGCTGAGCCAACTCGACTGCTTTACCTAGATAGCTGGAGGGCGTCATTTCCAGTAAACGGGCTTTTGCATCGTCTGGAATCGCCAAGCCACGAATGAAGGTCTGCAGATCGGCTTGATTAATGCCCTTGCCACGGGTTAATTCTTTTAACTGCTCGTAGGGATTTTCGATGCCATACCGGCGCATCACGGTTTGTACCGGCTCGGCCAAGACCTCCCAGCAGGCATCGAGATCGGCCGTAATCGCTGCCGTATTGACCTCGAGCTTGCCAATGCCGCGCATGGCGCTGTCGTAAGCCAAAACGCTGTGCCCAAATGCAGGGCCCAAGTTACGCAATACGGTGGAGTCGGTTAAATCGCGCTGCCAGCGTGAGAGCGGTAACTTTTCAGCGAGGTGGCGTAGTAAAGCATTAGCAACGCCCAGATTGCCCTCGGAGTTTTCAAAATCAATCGGATTCACTTTGTGCGGCATGGTGGACGAACCAATTTCACCGGCCTTGGTACGCTGTTTGAAGTAACCCAAAGAGATGTAAGCCCAAAAGTCGCGATCCATATCGAGCAAGATGGTGTTGGCGCGTGCAATCGCATCAAACAATTCAGCCATACCATCATGCGGCTCAATCTGAATCGTATACGGATTAAATTGTAAGCCGAGGCGCTGCTCCACCACGTCGCGCGCAAACTGCTCCCAATCAAAATCGGGGTAAGCCGAGAGGTGTGCATTGTAGTTACCGACCGCGCCATTCATTTTGGCGAGCAAAGGTACAGCTGCGATTACAGCAATCGCGCGCTCCAATCGTTTTGCAATATTGGCAATCTCTTTGCCAAGGGTGGTAGGTGATGCGGGCTGGCCATGGGTCCGCGAGAGCATGGGTACGCTCGCATTGGCCACAGCCAATTCAGTTAAGGCATCGTGGATTTTGCGCAGCTGGGGTAGCAAGACCGTATCGCGCGCACCCCGCAGCATCAAACCATGCGCCGTATTGTTAATGTCTTCCGAGGTACAGGCAAAGTGGATAAATTCACTTGCCTTGAGTAGATCCGGTCTTCCCGATACTTTTTCTTTTAGAAAGTATTCCACTGCCTTCACGTCGTGATTGGTCACTGCTTCGATTTCTTTAATGCGCTGCGCATCGGCATCCGTAAATGCATTCGCCAAGGACAACAAAAAATCCGCATCGGCCTGCGAAATCCGTGGCACATCAGCAAGCCCGGCAGAACCTAAAGCCAAAAGCCAATGAATCTCTACAAAAACGCGCTGCTTCATGAACGCAGACTCGGATAGCCATGGCCTTAATGCATCCAGCTTGCTGGCGTAGCGCCCATCCAGTGGGGATAGGGCATTTAAAGTGCTAATCGGTTGGCTCACGGTCCTGCCTTTTTGGGATGTAATCGATAAAAGCCTATTTTAAAGGGTTATTCGGTCGCCCCCACGACACCGTTATACTTCATTGCTATGAAAATTATTGGTTCAATCACAAGTCCCTATGTCCGTAAAGTACGGATTGTCCTGGCCGAAAAGAAGATCGAGGCCGATTTTGTCCTGGAAAACGTCTGGGCCCCAGAAACGACCATTGGGCAAACCAACCCCTTAGGCAAGATTCCTTGCCTAGTGATGGACGATGGCAGCGCCATATTTGATTCACGGGTGATTGTGGAATACGTCGATACCTTGAGCCCCGTTGGTAAGTTAATTCCGGCCGATGGCCGTGAGCGTGCCGCAGTCAAAACCTGGGAAGCATTGGCAGATGGGGTCTTGGATGCCGGTATTTTGGCAAGGCTAGAGGCAACCTGGCGGCCAGCAAAGCAGCAAAGTCCTGCTTGGATTGAGCGCCAAATGAGCAAAATCGATCCGGCCCTGAAGACTATGTCCAGTAGCCTGGGCGAATCGCAATACTGCCACCGCAATCAATTTGGTTTAGCCGATATTGCGCTTGGTTGCGCCTTGGGTTACTTGGATTTTCGATTTCCATCGCTGGACTGGCGCGCGCCCTACCCGAACTTAGAGGCCCACTACCAAGCGCTTATGCAGCGGCAGTCTTTTAAAGACACAGTCCCACCTCCAGCCTAGGGCTAAGGGGGCCCAGACCCTTATTCTGGGCTCGCAGAAATAATCCCACCGCCCAAGCAAATATCACCGTCATAGACGACTGCGGACTGACCTGGAGTCACTGCCCACTGCGAATCCTCAAATTGCAGAGCGAACCCAGTAGGCGCAGTTTGCAGGGTGCAATTGGCGTCTAGCTGGCGATAGCGTGTTTTGGCCCCATAGGCGCCTGCCAAAGGCATTGCGCCACTAATCCAACTGGCGTCCATTGCGTTTAAATGCAGACTGCAGAGCCACGGATGCGCGTGGCCCTGAGCGATATACAAGGTATTGCTCACCATGTCCTTACGGGCCACGTACCAGGCATCGCCATTGCCATCCTGGCTGCCGCCAATCCCTATGCCTTTGCGTTGACCGAGGGTAAAAAACGCCAAGCCCATGTGCTCGCCAACGGTCTTGCCATCCGGGGTTTTAATGGGGCCTGGGGTAGTCGGCAGGTAGCGATTCAAAAATTCCCGAAACGGTCGCTCGCCAATAAAACAAATGCCGGTCGAATCTTTTTTACGTGCGTTTGGTAAACCAATTTGGTCAGCCAAGGTACGTACTTCGGTCTTGGCCATTTCGCCCAGCGGGAACATGACCTTTGCCAGCTGCTGCTGACTCAGGCGGTGCAAAAAGTAGCTTTGATCCTTGCTGGCATCAAGCCCCTTTAGGAGCTGAACCCCTTCTACGGCGTGCCTTGCACGGGCATAGTGTCCAGTGGCGATAGCGTCAGCACCCAAAGTCATCGCGTGGTCTAAAAAGGCTTTGAATTTGATTTCGGCATTGCACAAGACGTCGGGATTGGGGGTGCGGCCGGCGCTGTATTCGCGTAAGAATTCAGCAAAAACCCGCTCCCGGTACTCCGCAGCAAAGTTCACCGCCTCTACATCAATCCCAATCAGGTCTGCGACCGAGACCACATCCAGCCAATCTTGGCGGCTCGAGCAATATTCGCTGTTGTCATCGTCCTCCCAGTTTTTCATAAAAAGCCCAATAACTTCAAAGCCTTGCTGTTTTAAAAGCCAGGCCGTTACGGACGAATCCACGCCCCCAGACATCCCCACTACAATTTTTGAGGGCTGAGACAGCGGGATTGCGGAAGAATGAAGGTCGAGCATCGAAAAATGAGAGAATTACACTTAAGTTACCAGTTCCCCATTGTAAAAGTCTTCCGTTGGATACACACCAATAAAAAGAAATTATGAATGCAATGGGTAAGTGAGCTCACAAGGCCAGGCTACTTTAACTAACACCGCTTTTCTACATTATTTGCTTTCGGAGACGTGCCATGCGCATTGGAGTGCCACTAGAAACTAGACCGGGGGAAACTCGGGTCGCAGCAACACCGGAGACGGTCAAAAAACTGATTGGCCAAGGCCATCAATTCATTATTCAATCGGGTGCCGGTAACGGCGCCAGTGTCCCTGACTCGGCATATGAGGCCGTGGGCGCCACCATCGGTAGCGCTGCTGACGCTTTTACGGCAGAGATGGTGCTCAAGGTCCGCAGCCCTCAGGCCGACGAACTGAAGCAAATCAAATCCGGTACCGTGCTGATTGGCATGCTGGATCCATTTGATAACGAGGCGATTGCGGCCATGGCCAGCCAAGGCATTACCGCCTTTGCCCTTGAAGCAGCGCCGCGCACCACCCGTGCCCAAAGCATGGACGTCTTGTCTTCGCAGGCCAACATTGCAGGCTATAAAGCCGTGATGATCGCCGCTAACGAATATCAACGCTTTATGCCGATGCTGATGACGGCTGCAGGCACTGTCAAGGCTGCACGCATACTCATTTTGGGCGCTGGCGTTGCCGGCCTGCAAGCCATTGCGACAGCAAAACGCTTAGGCGCTGTAATTGAAGCATCTGATGTGCGCCCTGCCGCAAAAGAACAAATCGAATCGCTTGGCGCTAAGTTTGTTGATGTGCCCTACGAGACCGACGAAGAACGCGAGATCGCCAAAGGCGTCGGTGGCTATGCCCGTCCAATGCCAGAGTCTTGGATGAAACGCCAAGCTGCCTTGGTTGCTGAGCGCGCTATGCAAGCGGACATTGTGATTGCGACTGCCTTAATTCCGGGGCGTAAGCCCCCCGTCTTATTGCACAGCGAAACCGTAGCCAAGATGAAACCCGGTTCGGTTGTAATCGATTTAGCCGCTGGCCGTGGTGAAAATGGTTCTGGTAATTGCCCGCTCACCCGAGCAGACCAAATCATCGATGCGAATGGCGTGAAGATTGTTGGCCATACGAATTTACCTAGCATGGTTGCAGCAGATGCGTCGGCACTCTATGCGCGCAACGTACTGGACTTTATGAAGCTCATCATCAACAAAGAAGCGCAGCTCGCTATTCCTGCTGCTGCCGATGATGACATTGTTGCAGCCTGCCTCATGTGTCGTGATGGCCAAGCTGTGCGTAAAAATTAATTATTGAAGGAATGATCATGGATGCAGCTGCAATTCAAAGTATTCTTACGGTCCAAAACATTACGGTGTTTGTGCTGGCCATTTTTGTTGGCTACCACGTCGTTTGGAACGTCACTCCCGCATTGCATACCCCCCTGATGGCGGTTACCAATGCGATTTCTGGAATTATCATCGTCGGCGCTTTGTTGCAAACTGAAGTCATCAACGGCGATGAGATTACCCTCACCAGCATGATTGGTGCGCTTGCCGTCTTCCTGGCCTCGATAAACATTTTTGGTGGCTTTATGGTCACCCGCCGCATGCTTGAAATGTTTAAAAAGAAGGCTCCTAAAAACGAAGCCGCTGGCACAAAGTAAGAGAACCACACCATGTCTAATATCACAGCGATTTCATACCTCATTTCTTCGGTACTCTTTATCCTCGCGCTGCGGGGTTTATCGTCACCGACCACCTCCCGTCAAGGTAACGTCTATGGAATGATCGGCATGCTGCTGGCCGTCATCACCACATTCTTGATTCCTACATTTAAGCCCGTCTATTGGCTGATTGGCCTTGCCATTGTTGCTGGCGCAATCATCGGTTCGATTGCTGCTAAACGTGTGCAAATGACCAAGATGCCAGAGCTGGTTGCCTTAATGCACTCCTTTGTTGGTCTATCAGCGGTGCTGATCGCGATTGCGGCGGTAATCAACCCAGCACAAGACCACTCTGGCGCGCAGAAGATCGAACTCTTTATTGGCGCCTTCATTGGTGCAATTACCTTTACCGCATCGATCATTGCCTTTGGCAAGTTGTCGGGCAAAGTCAGTGGCAAACCAGTGACCTTCTCTGGCCAACACATGCTGAACTTGGTTCTTGCCCTATTGATGATTGCGGGTGGCGTCGTGTATTTCTTAACAGATAGCCATGCCGCCTTCCTCGCAATGTGCGCCGTTGCATTGATACTGGGTGTCACCCTCATCATCCCCATTGGTGGCGCTGATATGCCAGTAGTGGTGTCGATGCTCAACAGTTATTCCGGCTGGGCAGCAGCGGGCATTGGCTTTACTTTGAATAACCCTGTCTTGATCATTGCTGGCGCCTGCGTTGGCTCTTCGGGTGCGATTCTGTCTTACATTATGTGTAAGGCGATGAACCGCTCGATCCTCGCCGTGCTGCTCGGCGGCTTCGGCGCTGAAGTAGCTGGGGGTGGTGATGACGATGGCGAAGCCAAGAATTACAAAACGGGTTCGGCTGAAGATGCGGCATTTTTAATGACCAATGCCGATACCGTCATTATTGTTCCAGGCTACGGTTTGGCAGTTGCGCGCGCGCAGCATGCGCTCAAAGAGTTAACCGAGAAGTTAACGCACCACGGCGTAACGGTGAAGTATGCAATTCACCCGGTTGCCGGACGGATGCCAGGCCACATGAACGTCTTGCTCGCAGAAGCCGAAGTACCCTACGACCAAGTATTTGAAATGGAGGACATCAACAGCGACTTCGGTCAGGCTGATGTGGTTCTGGTTCTGGGCGCAAACGACGTGGTTAACCCAGCAGCGCGCACGCCAGGTAGTCCGATTTTTGGTATGCCTATTCTGGAGGCCTTTAAAGCTAAAACTATTATTGTGAACAAGCGCTCGATGGCTGCCGGTTACGCTGGCTTAGACAACGAACTCTTTTACATGGACAAAACCATGATGGTCTTCGGTGATGCGAAGAAGGTCATCGAAGACATGGTCAAGGCTGTGGAGTAAGGCTGGATAGCCTTACCCAGTAAGGCGCGAAAGCGAAAAAGCATGTGAAAGGCCTTAATCTGTCCTAATCAAGGGATAGAAAATGGCAACATTTAGGAATAGGCACGGGAAATGGCAAGCCCGTGTTCAACGCAAAGGGCAGCAGCCTGTCCGTAAATCATTTCAGTCCAAAGAAGATGCCCAACGCTGGGCGAGGCAAGTCGCGGCCGAGATTGATAAAGGCAGCTATACCACCTAGCCTTAGCCGAAAGAACGCTGTTTAAAGACGTCATAGAGCGCTATGTGCAAGAAGTCATACTCAAGACCCGCAGCAATAATCCTTCACATGCAAACGGAATTGCTATTGGGTCTTTGTACAAGGGGCCATGGAGTTAGGGTGGAATCAAACTACCTTAAAAAGCAGTATCGGTGTATCCGTAGAGCGTTTTACGCTTCTTGGGATTAATGACCTAGCCGCACTACCTCCGACTGAACACTTAGTGAAAGGCGCCCTCCCAAGCTCTGGCTTGGCTGCAATCTATGGCCCTAGTCGCTCAGGCAAAACCTTCTTGGCATTAGATTTAATCATGGCAATTGCTTGTCAATCAGGCTGGTTTGGGCACAAGGTTAAAAATTCTCCAGTGACTTTTGTCGGCCTTAAAGGCAAAGTGGTGTGCGGTCATCATGGCGGATATAGCACTGGCGCTAAAACAAAAGAAGGCAAAGACCGCATTCGATCTGCACACTTCAAGCATGGTGAAAAGACTCTGGAGACTAAGGTTAAACGCAATTCAAAAAGTGTGATGTTCAGATATTTGACCAACCTTGGAAATCACTGCAACATGTTCTATAAGGAGCTTAAAACCCGAGGCCCACCCCCTTCGGGGTATACACAGTTAGACCTAACAGACCCAGAACAATTGGCTGTTGCGATACTCAAAACAGTATCTATACAATAAATATATGGTCCGGCATCATATCTGTTTGATACCGCTCTATCATCTTAAAGTAAGCTGCCTCAAGATTTTTAGTAAAGAGTGGGGTATCAAATAGAGGAGCAGTCAAACAGTTATTAGCCAACTTCAATTTAGTATCTGCAAGTTTCTTTGGGTTCAATGCCAGCTCAACTGCCAATGCCTCATATTCTTCTTGAGTACTTGTAATTAGTTCTGGCAAACCAATAGCATTTAAGAGGCTAGCTGCTACACGACTAGCAAATGACCCCCCCATCAGAGTGAGCACTGGCAACCCAGCCCATAAGGCATCGCTAGTAGTGGTATGTGCGTTGCAGGGAAAGGTATCCAAAAATAAATCAGCCTGACGATGGCGAGCCAAATGCTCAGGCAAAGGCAAACGCTCAGCAAATACTAGTCTATCGGATGCAACACCTTGTTTTTCAGCTTCTTCTTTGAGATTCTCTGCTGCCCAAGAGTTGTCCTGAAGTAGCCATAAAACACTCCCTTCTACTGCCCTCAAAATTCGCATCCACCCCTCGAAAGTTACAGGTAATATCTTGTAATTATTATTAAAACAGCAAAAGACAAATCCATGCTCAGGCAATCCAAGCTCTTGTCTCGTGAATTTCCTATCTGAAATTAAACGCTTCCTATCATTGACCTGATAGCTATAAGGCAAATAGATGACCTTCTCCGAATAGCACGTTTGAAGCTCAGGCGAA
>JBIILR010000147.1:0-3778 GCA_044338365.1 Polynucleobacter sp.
GTTCTGCCGGGCTTTTTTATTTCCATTACAGTCTTGGTATGAATACATCGACCAACGTTGACCCCTCTGAAATCAGCAAATTTAGCGCCCTAGCGCACCGCTGGTGGGACCCCAATAGCGAATTCAAACCCTTGCACGCGATTAATCCGCTGCGCTTAGGATGGATTCAGACCTTTGTTCCCCTCAAAGGCAAAAAGACCGTTGATATTGGTTGTGGCGGCGGCATTCTGGCGGAATCGATGTCAAACCTGGGCGCCGATACCCTGGGAATTGATTTATCTGACAAAGCCCTCAAAGTTGCTGAATTGCACGCTCTAGAGACCGGTGCCAGTGTGCGCTATCGCTCCATCTCCGCCGAGTCCTTGGCCTTAGAACAGGCGGCCCAATTTGATGTAGTAACCTGCATGGAAATGCTTGAGCATGTACCTGATCCAGCATCTGTTGTGCGGGCCTGTGCCGACCTAGCTAAACCAGGTGCCACCTTATTTTTTAGCACGCTCAATCGAAACCTGAAATCCTACGTATTTGCCATCGTCGGCGCCGAGTACATCCTGCGTTTATTGCCCAAAGGGACGCACCAATACGCTAAATTTATCAAGCCATCTGAGCTAGCGCGCTACATCCGCCAAGCGAATTTAGAGGTCATCGGCATGAAGGGCTTGACCTATAACCCCATCACCCAAGTCTATCGCTTGAGCGATGACACTGACGTCAATTACATGATTGCCGTCCGCAAGCCTTTGGAATAAAACGATGTCCTTGCGTAGTCCATACCATGGCGTGTTTTTTGATCTCGATGGCACACTAGCCGATACCGCACCAGACTTGGTGGCAGCGGCAAACCAGCTGCTGACAAAACGCAATCTCAGCCCAAAGCCCTATGAAGAACTTAGGCCAAGGGCATCAGCTGGGGCACGCGGTTTAATTCAGGGGGCGTTTGGCTACGGCACAGATCACCCTGAATTCATTCCCTTGCGCGATGAATTCTTTATCTATTATGAAAAAGCATTGCTGGTGCACAGCACCTTGTTTGATGGCGTCGAGTCCCTCCTCGATCAACTGGACTTGGCGAAGATGCCCTGGGGAATTGTGACCAATAAGAGTGAGCGCTTCACCCACCCCCTTACAGAACAAATGGGATTGCGGCAACGCGCCATCTCCACCGTCTCCGGCGATACAACAGCCTTCTCTAAGCCGCATCCGGAACCGATTTTGCATGCGGCTAAAGTAGCTAACATTGACCCCGCATTTTCACTTTATGTGGGCGATGATATTCGTGACGTGCTTGCCGGCAAAGCGGCCGGCATGAAAACCGTTGCTGCAACCTATGGCTATTGCGGATGCGCAGAGCCGCCGCACGAATGGGGTGCCGACTTCCTGATTCACTCCCCACTAGAGCTACTGGACATCGTCTTCCCACGATAGTTCTGCACCATCCGCTAATCCGCCGTAAAATGGAGCTTCTTTAATGCAATGCATCTGGGGTCGACATGGTTTCGACGTGGATTACAAAGCATCAAGGGCATACCGAGGACCCGTTATCTCGTAAATCAATGGGAATGTAATAACTGCTAACGACGAACGTTACGCACTAGCCGCTTAATTGCGGTTGCCCCTGAACTGATTCTCTCTTGGGTCAGGTAGCGAAAGCTACATCAGGGTCATTTACAAGAGATAAGGCTGTTTCGTGTCACGAGGAACAGCTCGAAAATTCAGTGAATCGCCAGCGTGGAACGTGTCAATCCGTGACTAGCCGGCTAAATTAAATGATATGACTAAGTATGTAGAACTTGTTGTAGAGGATTTGCGGACGCGGGTTCGATTCCCGCCGACTCCACCAATCAGTAAGACGTAATAAACAAAACGCCACCCCTACGGTGGCGTTTTGCTTTAGTGCTGCAACAGCGATTAACTATTTCGTAATGCCGCAATACGCTCATCGAGCGGAGGATGGCTCATAAATAAACGCTTCAAACCATCGGCCATGCCGCCCGAGATGCCAAAGGCCTCTAACTGCTCTGGCAAATGGGGTTGATTGACTGACTTTTGCAGGCGCTCTAAAGCAGCAATCATCTTATGCTTACCCTCTAAATAGGCTGCTCCTGCATCGGCACGGTATTCACGATGGCGACTAAACCACATTACGATCGCGCTTGCCAAAATACCGAGGACAAGTTGCGCAATGATTGTCGTTACCCAATACGCGGGTCCATGGCCCCGTTCAGTCTTGAAGACGGTACGGTCAATGATGTGGCCAATCACCCTCGACAAGAAGAATACAAAGGTATTTACAACGCCCTGTATCAATGCCAAGGTAACCATATCGCCGTTAGCAACGTGACTGACTTCATGTGCCAAGACTGCCTCCGCCTCATCGCGGGTCATGCCGTAGAGCAAACCCGTACTAACAGCAACAAGGGAATCGTTTCGGAACATCCCAGTCGCAAAGGCATTGATATCAGGCGCGTCATAAATAGCCACTTCGGGCATCCCGATGCCTGCCGCATTGGCTTGACGCTCGACCGTGCTGAGCAGCCACCGCTCCTGGTCATTGCGTGGCTCTTGTATGACATACGCGCCGGTGGAGTGCTTTGCCATCGATTTAGACATGGCAAGGGAAATGAATGAACCGGTCATGCCAACCACCGCAGAAAGCATCAGCAATGACATCAAGTCAATGTGCACCCCATTCTGATCCAGGATTTGGCCCAGCCCAAATACACTGATGACGATCGAAATCACCAACATGATGGCGATGTTAGTCAGTAAAAATAAAAAGATGCGTTTCATATTCAAAACTCCTTAAGGCGAGGCACAAGCCAGCTCGATACGTAATACGCTATCAGGAAACCCCTCGTTTTGCTGGGCTTATATTTATCGACATTTTATAGGGTATTTGGCCCTAGACTAGCCCTCGGAAAAACCAATGGAGGCAAGCCATCACGCTCAATTACGTCCAGCTGAATCTGGTACAAATCAGCCAAATCTGAAATTGCGCCCATCCCAGCAGCGTGATCACCCACAATCTTTCCTTCTTTTACTAAGATCAGTCGGTCAAAATGGTGCATTGCCTGATTGATGTCGTGCAAGATCGCCACAATGGCATGATTCCGCGCATCGGCATACTGCTTCATGCTTTCGAGTAGCTCGATTTGCAGACCGGGATCCAATGAGGCCAAAGGCTCATCCACCAAGATCAGGCTATTTTGCTCATCCCATAACTGCGCAAACACCCTAGCAAGATGAATGCGTGCCTTTTCACCGCCGGATAAGGTGTCAAAACCCCGATGGAGTAGATGCTCGCAGGAACTCAGACGTGCCGCATACTGAATAATCGCATCGCGCTTCCAATCGCCCGAAATCGCAATCCTGCCTAAGCCAATCACCAGGTGAGCCACTAAGCCAAAGGCTACCTCACTCGACTGAGGCAGCACTGCTCGCACTCTACTCAGCGCATGCAAAGACCATGCCTGAATTGGGACACTCTTACACTCATACAACCCTGAATGCGCCCGCAAATCACCAGATATCAACTTAAGCAATGTCGTTTTTCCCGCTCCACTGGGGCCCAGTATGGCAATGCGCTCACCCGGAGCAATGGTGAATGAAAAGGGACCGAATGCATTCCCGCCGAGCGTGATCTGCAAAGCGTGAAGGCGGCATAGCGTGTTCATCAGGCCAGTTGACGGCGCGACGAACGCAATAGCAGGATGAAAAATGGCGCCCCTAAAAGGGCAGTAAAGATCCCTACGGGGACTTCTGCTGGGATTGCAATCGT
>JBIILR010000148.1:0-3735 GCA_044338365.1 Polynucleobacter sp.
TTTTTTCGATCATTTGTTGCTAACATCCTTAAAACGTGCTTATTTCGCCTAAATGCCTGCTGTTTAAGCGAGTTGATCCTAAAAATCCCTTTTTTTGACCTTTGCAACCTGAGGACGCTTCATGCTGGAGTTAATCACCAAAACCCGCCACTTATCCAAAGCGCTGAGCGCAATGCAGCGTTTAACGTCCGAGCGTGGGGAATCCAATGCGGTGAGCATGGCCAACGACGTGATCGACAACTACCGCAAGCTCACCAAAGACCAGCACCTTAAATTCTTTACCGCGCTCATTGAAAAGTTAAGCCCAAACGCAGAAAAGGTGATGGCAGCTGCGCAAGCCTTTGCGGCAGAAGCCAGCGCCCGCAATTACATTCGCTTACAAAAAGTAACGGAGTCACCCCGCCAGGAATTTATGCGGCGCTTAAATCGGGGTCTGAATGGCACTGCTGCCGTTGTAGAAATGCGCCGTGATTTATTGCAACTGTTAGACAAAAAACCCGAACTGGCTGCAGTGGATTTTGATATGCGCCATTTACTGTCGTCTTGGTTTAATCCCGGTTTTTTAAAAATGCACCGGGTTGACTGGAAGTCGCCTGCCGAGGTTTTAGAAAAGCTGATCCAGCACGAGGCAGTCCATGCGATTGATGGTTGGGATGATTTGCGCCGCCGTTTGCAGCCCGACCGGCGCTGCTTCGCATTCTTTCATCCCCAGCTGCCCAACGAACCATTGATCTTTGTGGAGGTAGCGCTGCTACCAGAAGTGCCACTTGCCATTGCTCCGCTCGTGGATAAAAAAGCCGAGACGGTGACCCAAGCGCAGCAGTACAAGGTGGCTGTTTTTTACTCCATCAGCAATTGCGAGCCTGGTCTGCGCGGCGTCTCGATGGGTAACTTTTTGATCAAGCGGGTTGCTGAGCAGTTGCACCAGGAGTTCCCCAGCCTAAAAACCTTTATTACGCTCTCGCCCGTTCCCGGATTAATCGAATGGATTGCTGGCGGGGCTAATTTAGGTGAGGGCGTGCCACTAGAACGCCTCAAGCCGGCTTTAAAGGCCAAGCGAGATCAGGCTTTGCAGGCGTTGGGCCTGGATGCGCAATCCTGGGCCGAGCATTTAAGCAGCGGCTGGCATCCTGACAATGCCTCAGTAAAGGAGAAGGAGGCATTGCTCTGCCTTACGGCCATATACTTGGGGCTTGCATCCACCGGGCGCGAAGGTAATCCCGTTGCCAAGTTCCACTTGGGTAATGGCGCTAAGCTACACCTGATTAATTGGGCTGGGGATTTATCACGCAAGGGCTTACGTCAATCTGCCGGCATTATGGTCAATTACCTGTATGACCTCTCCAGCGTGGAAGAGAATCATGAGCGTTTTGTGAACGGGGAAATCATGTATTCCAGGGCGGTAGCCAAGCTCATGAGTGTTTAAGCTCAGAACCACCTGCTGGACCGTAAAATGGAGTTTTAGCCGCCCAGAAAATCCTGGGCTAATGCGTTGTACCAATCAATTGTTTGTTGTGGGGTTGTCATGAATTTGTATGCGGTATTAGAAAACGGATTTCCAAAAGATCGCCAGTCTTGCGCCTTAGAAACACATGATGGTTTGCATTACTCCTGGAACGATCTGGAGCGCGCCACTGCGATGATAGCCAACTTACTCCAGGGATTAGGTATACCGGCAGGCTCCCGCGTTGCGGTTCAGGTAGAAAAATCACCCGAGGCCCTATTTTTGTATTTGGCCACCATTAAAGCGGGCTATGTTTATCTGCCCCTTAACACCGCATATCAAGCTGCCGAGATCGAATACTTTATACAAAATGCCGAACCCGCAGTAATGATTTGCAACAGCAAAAATTTTTCTTGGGTATCGAAAATTGCATTTAAGTCGGGTACTCGCCATGTCTTTACGCTGGACGACAACCGTACCGGAACCCTGTTAGAGCGTGCAGCCGCACAAAGCGATCGCTTTAAAACCATCGCCCGTAGCGATGATGATCTGGCTGCGATTCTGTATACCTCAGGCACTACTGGCCGCAGTAAAGGCGCTATGCTTACGCATAAAAACCTGAGTAGCAATGCCCTGGTCTTGCAGAAATTTTGGGGCTGGAAAAAAGGCGATGTGTTGTTGCACGCTTTGCCGATCTTTCATGTGCACGGACTATTTGTTGCAGCCCATGGCGCTTTAATTAACGGTAGCAAAATGATTTGGCTGCCGCGCCTAGATACCGCGGCATTAATTCAGAACATGCCGCGCTCAACCGTGATGATGGGTGTGCCCACCTTCTATGTTCGCCTCTTGGCCGATAAAAACTTTACCAAGGCCGTATGCCGTAATATGCGCCTCTTTGTATCTGGATCAGCCCCACTCCTCACGGAGACATTCAATACCTTTAAAGAGTTAACCGGCGAAACCATTCTTGAGCGTTATGGCATGAGTGAAACCGTGATGTTGGTCTCGAATCCGTACAAAGGCGCGCGGGTTGGAGGCTCGGTTGGCTTGCCACTCACAGATGTGAAAGTTCGCGTGGTGAATGAAAACAATAAGCCATGTGCAGTCAACGAGATTGGCAGCATTCAGGTAAAAGGACCTAATGTATTTAAGGGCTACTGGTGCATGCCAGAAAAAACAGCCGAAGAATTTACCGCCGATGGCTGGTTTAAAACCGGCGATGTTGGCCGTTTCGGCGGTGTGGCCAACGGTGCTAAAGTGCCAGACAACTATTTGTGCATCGTGGGGCGCAGCAAGGACTTAATTATCTCGGGCGGATATAACGTCTATCCAAAAGAAATTGAAAGCTTTATTGACGACATGGATGGCGTGGATGAGAGCGCTGTGATTGGTGTACCGCATCCTGATTTTGGAGAAGCAGTGATGGCCATTGTGGTTGCCAAGCCAGGCGCCAAGCTCGATGCCAAAGCCATGATAGATGTACTCAAAGGACAAATTGCGAACTTCAAAGTGCCAAAGCGCATTGAAATCGTTTCTGACTTGCCGCGTAACGCGATGGGCAAAGTACAAAAAAATATTCTGCGTCAGCAATACACTGCTAAATAGGGCGTTAGTGCGTTAAAGACCAAAAGCCTTGCGACTTTCATTGAACATGAAGGCTGCAAGGAAAAATAACATCCCGCCAAAGACACGTTTGAGATTGGCCGTATTGGTGTTGCGAGCAATTTTTGCCCCAAGCGGCGCTGTAAAAACACTCGCTGCAACAATGCAAGCAACGGCTGGTAAGTAGATATAGCCAAGCGAGCCTGGGGGTAGGCCTGGGTGGTTCCAGCTACCCACTATGTAACCAATAGTGGCGGCAACTGCGATTGGAAAGCCCAGACCCGAGGCGGATGCCATCGCTGTATGCGTAGTAACGTTACACCAAATCATGAAGGGGACTGTGACAAATGCGCCGCCTGCGCCCAGAAGGCTCGATAAAGCTCCCGCAAAAGCACCAAATGAAAAGAGACCAACTTTACCGGGTAGTTGACGACCGGGTTTGGGTTTTTTATTGATAAACATCTGAATTGATGTGCAAACAATAAAGAGGGCAAAAAACAAAGAGAGCCAGCTGGTTGGAAAGGCATCAAACATTTCGCCACCGCCAATGAGGCCGCCTGCAATAATGCCGGGCGTTAAAGCAGTAACGAGCTTCCAGTCAATCGTGCCGTGTTTGTGATGGGCACGAATCGCCGATAGCGAGGTAAATAAAATAGAAGCCATGCCGGTAGCAATGGCCATATGAA
>JBIILR010000149.1:0-3718 GCA_044338365.1 Polynucleobacter sp.
GGTAGATAAGTGGGGGGAAGTCATACCCCTGTTTTTTTAGAATAATTTTATTGTGAGCTTAACCATCAATTCATGATGCGCTCTTATGTATGCTAGAAACTACTGGTTTACCAGTGGTTACTTGATCCACATCAAAACTACTTACAGTAAATTAATTTCAAACCTACTTATATCAAACCAAAGGAATAAGGTTAGATATAGATTTTATAAAGGGGTTTGAAAATGAAAAAGAAACTACTATCAATACCAATCTTGCTGACTTTGGCCATCCTAAGCACTACCATAGCCCAAGCTCAGCAGTGGCCAGGAAAAGGTCCGGGGCCCTATGCTCCAAATGGCGCAGGTCAATATGGCGCGGCAAATCCCTATGCCCAGCAACTGAATGAGCTTGCCGTAAAGGATCCAGTGAAGCATGAGGGCTGCTATACGCAAGCCAATGAAAAGAATTTACGACAAGAGGCAAGGTGGAAATTCATGCTCGACTGTATGAAAAAATAAAAATATTAATGAGATGCTTTAGATGGCCCCAGGTCTTTTGAAGCCGATGCGATGATATTAAGCGACTAATTAATCCATGGGATTTCTCGCCAGATTGAGTTAGTACTATTACCTAATTTGTAAATTTCAGAAAATTACCCCAAGATTCTTTGATCTAGGTCAAACCTTATTTGAACCTGGTAACTAGGATAGATCCATGCAATGAATATTTGCTTAAGGAGATATACCTATGGCAGCTTCTGTCACGATTAAAGAGATTCAGTCGGCTGAAGATGCTGCCCGTAAGGCGGTCTCTAGCTCGATGATCAGTCCTCGTTTTTATACAACTGATCATGACTATATGGATAAGATCAATATTGAGCCTGTCAGAGCTGAGTGGGACATCATGATGAAAGAGTATGAGGGTGATAATAATCAAGATCACTTTCAAAGAGATGAAAAGTTTACCCAGGAAGTGGAGGATTTATTGCCAAAACCCACTCCTGAGCTTAGACAAGAGTTTTTAGATTTTTTAGTTACTTCCTTAACCTCGGAATTTTCAGGCTGCATTCTCTATAACGAGATTCGCAACAAGATTACTAATCCCGATATCAAGCAGCTCATGACTTTCATGACTAGAGATGAGTCGCGCCATGCGGGCTTTATTAATTCCTCTTTAAAAGACTTTGGTTTAGGGGTTAATCTAGGTGATCTAAAAAGAGATAAGCCATACACGTATTTCAAACCAAAATATATTTTGTACGCAACCTATTTGTCAGAAAAAATAGGGTACGCACGCTACATCACAATCTATCGCCAACTGGAGAGAAATCCTGATAAACGTTTTCATCCTATCTTTCGATGGTTTGAAAGATGGTGTAACGATGAGTTTCGTCATGGTGAATCTTTCGCCCTTATTCTGCGTGCCAATCCTAGCTTGCTCAAAGGCTTAAATCTATTATGGATTCGATTCTTCCTCTTAGCTGTCTACTCAACGATGTATGTACGAGATCACACTAGGCCAGCACTGAAAATGGCAATGGGACTTGATCCTACTCAATATGACTATGAGGTCTTCCGCGTGACCTCTGAGATTTCTAAGCAAGTTTTCCCCATTAGTTTGGATATTGATAATCCTCAGTTTCGTGCAGAAATGAACCATCTTTATCTAGTGGCTGAGCTGTACTACAAAGCGAAAGAGCGGGGCGGTCTTGTTGGCGGTATTCAGAAAGCCTGGTACGCAACTTTAGGTGCACTGACATTTGTCAGAATGTATTTTATTCCAGCAAACCGTCATGAGTTGCCAGCAGAGATTCGTATGGTACCTGTTTGGTAATGCACTCTATACATTATTTACCTGGATGATATGAATGAATATCATTTTGATGCCTGCAGTTGAAGAAAAGCCAGAGGCTTTATTTCATCCGGAACTATTGCAACAGTTTGATATCAATGGCCCACGCTATACCTCTTACCCTAGCGCAGACCGTTTTCACGGGCAATTTGGTGAGACAGATTATTTGGATGCATTACAAAGAATCGGCCTCAGCCCAGATCCAGTCTCGCTATATTTTCATATCCCGTTCTGTGCCAATATTTGCTATTACTGTGGTTGCAACAAGATCATCACTAAAGACCATGCGCGTAGTGCAAAGTACATTGACTATCTTGCTAAGGAAATCGAGATGGCATTTAAGGCGACTGGCTCCAAAAGTAAAATTTCAGTAAGCCAATTACATTGGGGTGGTGGTACCCCTACTTTCTTATCCCATACAGAGATGAGTCAATTGATAGGGCACATTCATCAGTATTTTAATTTATTACACGGCGGTGAATATTCGATTGAAATTGATCCTCGCGGTATTACTGAGGAGGATATTGCCCTACTGGCAAAGCTTGGCTTTAATCGAATCAGCCTAGGGGTGCAAGATTTTAATTCCGCAGTGCAAGAGGCAATCCATCGCATTCAGTCTATTGAAGAAACTTTAGCGGTAATGAATTGGTCCAGAAAATATGGTTTTCAGTCGCGCAGTATTGATTTAATTTATGGTTTGCCAAAGCAAACGCCTCAATTATTTAAGCAAACTATTAATAGGGTGATCGAGATGGCTCCTGAGCGGGTATCCGTTTATAACTACGCCCACTTGCCCCATATCTTTAAACCCCAGCGCAGAATATCCGATGTAGATCTGCCGTCTAGCGCAGATAAATTAGATATGCTCTCCAACACCATTAGTCAATTGACTGATGCAGATTATGTGTTTATTGGTATGGACCATTTTGCTAAGCCCGATGATGCGTTGGCGATTGCTCAGAAAGAAGGAAAACTACATCGTAACTTCCAGGGCTACTCTACTCAGGCCGAATGTGATTTATTGGCTTTTGGCGTTTCTTCGATTAGCAAAGTTAGCGATTGTTATTCGCAAAATATGAAAACCATCGATGAGTATTACGATGCCATTGATCATGGCCATTTACCCGTCTTACGTGGCTTAAAACTAAATCAAGATGATTTGATTCGTCGTGTATTAATTGGAGAGCTGATGTGTCAATTTAGCTTAGATGCCAAATCATTTGCAGGCGCACATGGTATTAACTTTGCAGAATATTTTGCAATAGAATATCAAGAACTTAAGACCTTGGAAGACGCAGGGCTGGTTGTGCTCAATAACTACGATATCACCGTCCCCATCAAAGGGAGATTACTTGCGAGAAGGGTCGCCATGGTTTTTGACCGCCATCTCAGAGAATCTAAACCTTTGGGGATTTACTCAAAGGTTTTATAGGCTGATTCATTGGAAAATGCTTTGGAGCAACGAAGTGTTAAATGACTGATCTCATCATCCTTCGGGGCCAGGCTCAAGCCCCGGTGGGTGTCGTTAAAAATTAATCAATTTTTATAATATTCCATGGGCGCCCAGTACTGATATAAAAACGGTCACCAGGCTAACCATGAGTAGTACGACGTGAAGTCGCAAAGTTACCTCCATGGTGTGCTTGGAGCCCTGGCTTTTTTGTCCATGCCTTTTTTTTAGAATTGGCTCAACAATGAAAAGTGCCAGTGTAAAAATCAACCAAACAAATACCATGGCGTGCATCCAAAAAAACTGTTTTTGTGTAAATCTCCCCCATGCATTGAGTTGGTCAACCATGTAAAAGCCACTAACTCCAGCAATCAGCAGCATCCACTTGGCAATTTTGGCAAAGCGGTTCTCGATAAGATGAAAAATAGATTCCTGCT
>JBIILR010000038.1:0-12242 GCA_044338365.1 Polynucleobacter sp.
AACGCGCTCACCTGATTCAAGCGTAAAAGCCGTGTTAGCAAGTAAGTCAACGTGGCCAAAAGCCAGTTTTGCATCTGTAAGTACGATTAAAGCCATGCCGCATTATCGTCTGTTCTGCAATTAAGCTGGGATAAACCCAAAATACAGGGTTAGCAGGCTTGCCTCCAACTAAGCTAATGCAATAAAGGAGGCTTACCCTCCTTTATTGATCTCGCCTTAGTTACTATTTTTGCTCTATTAAAACTTGTATGCCACACCAACTGCGGGCATCCATGGATTAAGGGTAAGCTTGCCAGCATTTGCACCGGCAGCAGTAGTGACATTGGTAGACATGGTGGCGTATTTTAAATCGACGTTTAAACCCCAATGTTTATCAAACATGTAATCCATACCAATCTGACCAACTGCACCAAAACTCGAGTTATCGACCGAGAAAGCCCCGCCTGCAATGTTATTACGACTGCTAAAAATCGTGTAGTTCACGCCAGCACCCACGTAAGGCTTAAAGGCCCCGAGTTCGGTAAAGTGGTATTGCAACAGCAACGATGGTGGTAGTGCTTTGATTGTTCCGATCTTGTTATTGCCGGCATCAATTTGTACGGTTTGTGGGTAGGTTAATACCAGTTCAGCTGCAATGTTTTTGGTAAAGAAATAAGACACGTCCAATTCCGGAATCATCTGGTTTTTAGCCTTGACATCAAGGGCTTGTACAGTATTCGTTTGGCCATTTTGCCAAAATAGTCCTACCGCGCGAACACGTACCATCCAAGGATTTTCAGCAGTAAATTGGGTTTGGGTTTGGGCTGATGCTGCTATTGGAAAAATGGTGCTGATGGCAGCTAGGCCGATCAAGAGGGGTTTCAGACGCATGGTACTTTCCTTTTCTTCTATTTACTGAGGGTTAAAAAACCATTTTCAGTAATTAAGCAGAGCGGGATTTGATTTACATCAAGAGTAGTAGCGTCCTTCTTGATTTACTCTGCAATGGCAAACAAAACCGAGGGAGCCTTGATCTACATCAAAACCACAGGTGCATAAAAGCAACGCTATGGATGCTGGGTCAAGTACTCCAATGCCAGTGCTTCGGCAACTTTGATGCCATCGATTCCGGCGGACATAATGCCGCCAGCGTAGCCTGCACCCTCGCCTGCAGGGTATAGGCCTTTAATGTTCATGCTTTGGTAATTCGCGCCGCGCGTGATCCGTAAAGGCGACGAGGTACGGGTCTCTACTCCTGTGAGCACAGCATCCTTCATGGAAAAGCCCGGTATCTGTTTTTCAAATGCAGGAATCGCTTCTCGAATGGCCTCAATCGCATAGTCAGGCAAGCTGCTGGCGAGATCCGTTAAATGTACACCGGGTTTATAGGATGGCAATACCGAACCAAAATCAGTGGAGGGCCTCTGCGCTAAAAAATCACCGACCAGTTGACCGGGGGCTTCGTAATTATTACCGCCGAGCTCAAACGCCTTGGATTCAATGGCGCGCTGAAATTCAATACCAGCCATCGGGCCGCCTGGATAATCTTCTGGGGTAATGCCCACCACGATTCCGGCATTGGCATTGCGCTCATTGCGCGAATATTGACTCATGCCATTGGTCACCACGCGATTGGGTTCAGAGGTGGCGGCCACGACGGTACCGCCTGGACACATGCAAAAGCTATAAACCGAACGTCCATTTTTGGCGTGGTGTACTAATTTATAGTCGGCTGCACCAATCAAGGGGTTGCCCACATGCGGACCCAAGCGCGCCTTATCTATTAAGGACTGCGGATGCTCAATCCGAAATCCAATCGAGAATGGCTTTGCCTCTAAATACACGCCAGCGTCATGCAAGGCCTGAAAGGTATCGCGCGCACTGTGCCCCAAGGCCAATATGACCTGGTCCGCAACAATATGCTCACCATTCTCTAGCCGAACACCGCGAATCTGCTGATCCTCAATATCAAATCCCGTTACTTTTTGGGAGAAACGAATTTCACCGCCGAGAGCAATAATTTCTTGGCGCATTTTTTCAACCACACCCACTAAGCGAAAAGTGCCGATATGGGGCTTAGCAACGTACAAAATTTCTGCAGGAGCGCCCGCTTTGACAAACTCATGCAATACCTTGCGTCCGTAAAACTTCGGATCTTTAACTTGGCTCCACAACTTGCCATCAGAAAAGGTGCCTGCACCACCCTCGCCAAATTGCACATTGGACTCGGGATTAAGAGTGTTCTTGCGCCACAATCCCCAGGTATCTTGTGTACGCTCTCGTACTGCCTTTCCGCGTTCCAAGACAATCGGCTTAAAGCCCATTTGCGCAAGCAGCAACGCTGCAAAAATACCGCAGGGGCCAAAGCCGATGACGACTGGTCGCTGCTCTATTTTTTGCGGTGCTTTCGCTACAAAGTGATAGCGGGTATCCGGCGATGGTCGCACCTGGGCGCTGCCAGCAAATCGCATTAATACCTGTGCTTCGTCTTTGACTGAAACATCGACGGTATAGATAAATGCCAAGGCTACGTTTTTTCGTGCGTCATAGCTACGCTTAAATACCTCAAAGGAAATCACGTCTTTTGGGGCAATTTTAAGAAAGCGCACGATTGCTGCCTCCAGCACTTCTGGGGCATGGTCAATCGCAAGGCGCAGCTCGGTAATTCGGATCATAGGGCTATACGATACACAGTCTTGGGCAGTAAGTAATCATCTGCTACGACGGCTGTTTTTTGGTTATAGTTGACGCCATGCAAACCAGACCCCTGTTTCAGTCGCGTATCGGCCTAGGTACATGGCAGATGGGCGAATACCCCAGCCAAGCGAAGGCGGAGTGCGCCGCTATTGCGCATGCACTCTCAACTGGATACTGCCTAATTGATACCGCAATTTAGTTCTGTAAACCATGATTGCCATTGAAACTCAATCCTGGGTAGTAGCACGCGATTCAGCATACGCCATTCGCTACGCTGTGTTTGTAGAAGAACAAGGCATTGCTGCCGAATTGGAAATCGATGCCTACGACCCGATTGCCCAGCATGTACTGGCCTTCGTCGATGGTCAATGCGTTGCTACCGCACGTATCTTTTTAGATGAGCAGGACCCCAGCAAAGCCAAGATTGGGCGCATGGCCGTGCTCAAGGACTTTCGTGGCCAAGGCATAGGAACGGCCTTGCTCGGCGAAGCCATCCGCGCTGGCATGATGCAAGGCGCAAGCGTATTTGAGCTCCATGCACAGCATAGTGCTGCCCCTTTCTACGCCAAACTGCAATTTAAGCCGCATGGTGCCATCTTTGATGAGGTGGGCATTCCCCATCAGTGCATGCGGCTGGTTCTGGGTGCTCCAGAACCGTAATACCCCAAGGGGATTATGATGGTCTGTTTTCTGCAAAACGGCGGATTAATCTAGGGATCTTTTCATGGCATTGCGCGCAACCATTCACAAAGCAGAACTCCATATATCCGATGGGGATCGCTACTACTATGCCAGTCACCCCTTAACGATTGCAAAGCATCCGTCTGAGACCGATGAGCGCATGATGATTCGCATCATTGCCTATGCCCTCAATGCCCAAGAGCATTTGGCTTTTACCAAAGGATTAAGCGATACGGATGAGCCTGATATTTGGGTGAAAGACCTTACCGGCGCGATTAATCTGTGGATTGATATTGGCCAGCCCGATGAGCGACGCATTCTGAAAGCCTGCGGTCGATCCGATCAAGTAGCGGTCTATTGCTATGCCGGTAACACCAGCAAACTATGGTGGGACGGCATCAAAAATAAGTTGGATCGTGCGCGCAATTTGAGCATTGTGGCAATACCCGAAGAGCAGTCGAAGGCTTTAATAGCACTGGTGGAACGCAGCATGATTATTCACATCAATATTCAAGATGGCGAGATGCTGGTCTCTGCGGATCAAGGTCAAGTCACTGTGGTTCCCGAGATCTGGAAAGCACCTGCTAGCTAAGGCACTTACTCAACAAGTGAATACTGCTTTGACTGATATAAAACCCCGTCTGGTTCTGGATACCAATGTCATTTTGGATCTGCTGTTGTTTAAAGACCCCAGTGCTGAGCCGATTAGGCTGCTACTTGATGCCAAGTTAGTCGATGCAGTAAGAACACCAGCATCGATGGCAGAACTGATCGATGTCATTGGGCGTCCGGCCTTTAAACTCAGCCGAGAAGATCAAGAAGCTATTGTGCAGGTATGGGAGGCTAACTCTAGACAGCTGGAGAATACCGCGATTGAGCCCGCCCCATTCACTTGCCGCGACCAAGACGATCAAGTTTTTCTAGATATGGCCTATAGTCTTCGTCCGGCTTTGCTATTGAGTAAAGACTTGCGCGTATTAGAGTTAGGTGCCATCGCCAAGCTTCACGGCGTTGAGATTAGCAATCAGTATGATGTCCTTCAGGCACTACTTAGCTAGCTCTTACTGGAACATCGGACTCCAAACTACGAATCACTTCGGCTGCAATCTGAAACGAGCGCAGGCGCGCCGCATGATCAAAGATCTGACCCGCAAACAAAAACTCATCGGCCCCACTGATTTCCAATAAGCGCTGTAATCCATGGCGTATGGTTTTCGGTGAGCCAACCACCGAGCAGGCCAAGGACCGCATCACACCAGCCTTTTCATGAGGCTCCCAATACGCCTCAATGTCGGCAATGGGCGGCGGCAACTGCCCACGGGTATTGCGCCGCGCCCGCGTGTAATGCTGCTGCAAGGTGGTAAACAAGTATTGCGCCTCTTCGTCGGTATCGGCTGCAATCACATTCACCCCAAAGATGGCATAGGGCTTTTTGAGTTGCGCTGATGGCCGAAAAGAAGTTTGATAGGTTTTGATGGCCTCTTGCAAATAATCGGGTGCAAAGTGCGATGCAAAGGCATAAGGCAAGCCGTAATCCGCTGCCAATTGGGCGCCATACAAACTGGAACCAAGTATCCAGATGGGCAGCTCTAAACCAACCCCTGGGATGGCGCGCACGTGCTGACCTGCTTGATCGGGCGCAAAGTATTGCTGCAGTTCTTGTACGTCTTGCGCAAACTGATCATCACTGCCTTGCAAATCACGGCGTAGTGCTTGGGCCGTCAACTGATCCGTACCTGGCGCCCTGCCAAGCCCGAGCTCAATCCGGCCGGGATAAAGGGATGCCAAGGTGCCAAATTGTTCTGCAATCACTAAAGGAGCATGATTGGGCAGCATGATGCCGCCCGAGCCAACGCGAATGGTCTTCGTGCCCTCGGCAATATACCCAATCAATACGGCAGTAGCCGAGCTCGCATTGCCGGTCATATTGTGGTGCTCCGCTACCCAGTAGCGCGAATACCCCCATTCTTCCGCATGCTGCGCTAAATCACGCGAGTTGCGGAGTGCAATGGCTGCAGTTCCGCCTTCTGGAATCGGCGATAAATCGAGAATCGAATAGGCAAATGGCATGGCTGGTTTTATAAGGAAAGGGTATTCTGCTAATCAATGCATGCTGTAATGTGACTTGATCATAAAAGAAAGTCTGTGATGACGCAAAAACCCCGCATGGCACAAGCATCCGATGGTCGCTTTGCGCCCAACACCCAACTCCAGCACGTTAAGACGGGTGGCTTCTATCGAGTGGTGTGTTTAGCCAATATCGAAGCCGACTTAGCACCGGCCTATGTATATGAGTCCCTGCAAACCCATGATTTTTGGATTAGGCCCAAAGCCGAAATGGAAGATGGCCGCTTTGTCGTAGCAGTTCAAACCAATTAGGGAGCAATGCCATGTCAAGCGAAGAACGCATTACCAATGTAGAAGTGAAGCTCAGCTTTGCAGAGGACCTGATTGAGAATCTCAATCAGACCATCTACAAACAACAGCAGCAAATTGAATATTTATACCGCGAGATCAAGTCACTGAAGGAGCAAATGAGTGCGAGCGGCTCTGAAGGACTGGGTGGCGGTAGCGACGCTAGAGACCTACGCGACGAAATACCGCCCCACTACTAAACCGCAATTAGGCTGCTACCGCAGCCACCGACTGAATCTGGTCCATGGCTTTTTCCAGATGGGCCACGGTGCGATCAATGTGCGTCAATTTCTCTAAACCAAATAAACCGATGCGGAAAGTTCTGAAGTCTGGACGCTCATCGCACTGCAAGGGTACGCCCGCAGCAGTTTGCAAGCCCAAGGCAATGAATTTCTTACCCGTCTGAATGTCTGGATCTTCGGTGTAGCTCACGACGACACCGGCTGCCTGAAAGCCGGGAGCCGCAACCGATGGATAGCCGCGCTCTACTAACATTGCGCGTACTTTTTTACCCAGCTCGATTTGCTGATTACGTAAGTGATCAAAACCCAGGGCCTGAGTCTCTTGCATTACGTTACGTAAAATTTTCAAGGCATCGGTAGGCATGGTGGTGTGATACACATGACTGCCTTTTTCATAGGTTTCCATGATCTGCAACCACTTTTTCAGGTCAGTGGAAAAGCTGGTGCTCTGCGTACTATCAATCTTGGTACGTGCACGTGCGCTCAGGCCAATTAAGGCGCAGCATGGCGAACTGCTCCAACCCTTTTGTGGCGCGCTGATCACAACGTCTACCTTACACGCCTTCATGTCAACCCACATCGCACCAGAAGCGATGCAATCGAGCACAAACAAGCCGCCAACCGATTCCACTGCATCACCTACTGCGCGCAGGTAATCCGCTGGCAAGATAATGCCGGCTGAGGTTTCGACGTGCGGGGCAAAGACGACGGCTGGCTTCTCTTTTTTAATGTAAGCCACCACTTCTTCAATCGGAGCTGGTGCATACGGCGCCTGCGTCGCGTTTTCGACTTGCCTGCCCTTAATCACATGAACGTCTTGGGCGATATTGGCCATGTCGAAAATTTGCGTCCAGCGGTAGCTAAACCAACCGTTGCGTAACACCAAAATCTTTTCTTGGTTTGCAAATTGACGTGCCACTGCTTCCATACCAAAGGTGCCGCTACCGGGAACCACAATCGCCGAGCTCGCCTGATAGGCATCTTTCAGTACGCTAGAGATGTCCACCATGACTCTTTTGAATTCTTCGGACATGTGGTTGAGCGAGCGGTCGGTATACACCACTGAAAACTCGAGTAGTCCATCGGGATCAACGTTTGGAAGCAAGCCAGGCATGCTATCTCCTTAATAATGTAAGCATTAGCACACAATGATACTGGTCATCGGGAAACTGCGTGTTTCTAGCGATATGGCCGTGTAGCCGTTTCTAGGGCAACCGATTGGCCTTTTTCCGCCATATGGTGGAGTTTGGCCAATAGCTCCTTAATCTCGCGATCGCTCAATGGGGCCAGTTTTTCGGGGATTAAGCCGTAATTTTCGACCATCAGGCGGATTGCGCTGCGGCGGCCCAGGACCTTAATTAAGAGATACAGGCCCAATAAAATGGCTAAAACAATGGCGAGAACTGACATAAATTGAGGGTCAAAGATGAATTAGGGTGGGGAAATAAGCCTGAATCTTAGCAAACCCAGCTGGCTTAGCTGACAAACGGCAATTCATCCCAGCAGGTAGTGTAGTGGGGAGATCGATTTTCAGAGCGCATGGCCCAGCCCATCGTGCTTCCCATTGCCGCAGAATGCACGGTCTTTTTTCCAAAACGGGTATTGAGGGCATCCATTGCCTTCATCAATTCCGCTGATTTGTGATCTAAGGCGCGGTCATCAAATAAGCTGTGTTGCTGCTGCGCTTTTTCTGAAATCCCGCTCAGCACAACACCCGTTTTTTTATAGCGGTAACCGGCTTTAAAAATCCGCCCTAAACCGGCCAGCGCGGCATCCGTTAAGACTAAGGTATCGTCACACGCCTCCACTAGCCCAATCGCAATGCTCGGGCTGTATTGCGGCTCGCTCGGCTTAAAGCGATTGGTGCGCACAAATACCTGAATCACCGCTGCCACCGACGATTGCGCGCGCAACTTTTCGCAGGCCCTGGCCATGTGGGTTGCGACCGATTCCTCAAGCTCTACTCGGCTGGTCACTGCCCTGCCAAAACTACGCGACGCAATAATTTGCTGCTTGGCTGGTATCACTTCCTCCAGCTCTAAACACGATATGCCATTGAGCTCACTGCCCGTACGTTCCATCACCACACCAAAATGCGCTCGCAGTATTTTTGGGCAGGTGCAGCGCAAATCCCATACCGTCTGAATACCCATGGCCTGCAGGCGTAAGGAAATTTGACGGCCAACTCCCCACACCTCACCTACTTCGGTGATCGATAGCCAATGCGCTAGCTCTGGATCTGTTAATGCATTCAGATCACACACCCCATTGAATACGGGATTTTTTTTGGCCAGATGATTGGCTAACTTGGCTAAGGTTTTAGAAGCGCCCATGCCCACGCATACAGGCAATCCAGTCCATTGCCGAATGCGGCTGCGCATGGATTCCCCCATCGCTAGTGAGTGTGGGTAGAGATGCAACACAGCATCGATGCGCAAGAAGCTTTCATCGATGCTATAGACCTCAATGTCCGGTGAAAAGTCCCGCAAGATGGAGACCACGCGCTCACTCATATCACCGTATAAGGTGTAATTTGACGATAAGGCTTGTATGCCATGCTGGGCCGCTAAGTCCTTGAGCAAAAACCAGGGCGTTGCCATCTTCACGCCCAAGGCCTTAACTTCACTGCTACGCGCTACGGCACAGCCGTCATTATTGGATAGCACCACCAGTGGTACGCCTTCTAGGCGCGGCTGAAATACCCGCTCACACGACACATAAAAGTTATTGACATCCACTAAGGCAAAATGCGCTGCGCGCGACGCTACCCCCATCGCTGCCCCCATCATCCAGAATGGCTAGCGTCGCGTCGCTCAGTGTGCGGCACTGTTTTATTGGTGTATTTACGCACCACACCAATCACGACACCCCAGACTTGCAACTCAGCACCATCGGTAAATGTGATTACTGAATAGTTGGGGTTTTCAGGGCGCAACTCAATCGTGCCGCGGTATTTATATAAACGCTTAATGGTGTAGTCGCCATTGACAACGGCAACGATGATGTCCTGGTGCTTGGGCTTCATGGCTCGGTCCACTACCACCTTATCGCCATCTGCAATGCTGGCGCCCATCATTGAATCGCCGCGCACCGTAAATAAAAAAGTGGCGGGCTTATTCTGAATCAAGTACTGATTGAGGTCGAGCGCATCCTCGACATAATCCCCTGCAGGCGAGGGGAAGCCGGCAGACAAGCCATGTACCAGCAGGCGCAACTCGGAGGGTGGCGCCTCGAAAGCAAGGCGTTCGGGGGTTTGGCTTAGTCCCAACGTAGAAACAGCCTGAATAGGGTCTAAAACGGGGGGATTCATGGTGGTTTTTCGTTAAAGTACTGTATAAAAACACAGTATAAACACCTCATCCTAAAAATGCCAAATTTACTAAAGGAATTGGCTTTTTAATACCGCTGGGGATCAATTTAGGTGCCTTCGACTGGTAAGATTAATTGCACCCCTTATCCAGAAAGCACCGCACTATGCCAAACCTCCTCCCCTTTTTCGCGCAATGGGGCCTAACTGCCCTCTCCCTGTGGGTTGCGAGTTTTATTTTTGATGGCATTCAGTTTGATGGCGCAGCCGCGCTCATTGTTGCTGCCCTGGTATTGGGTTTTGCCAATGCGATTGTGAAACCCATCCTCATTTTGCTCACGCTGCCACTCACGGCATTAACGATGGGCCTCTTCTTGCTGGTCATTAATGCGCTGGTCTTGATGCTGGTCTCAACCGTAGTGAGTGGCTTTACGATCTCCGGCTTTTGGACTGCCTTCTTTGCGGGCATCTTTATTTCTGTATTTAGTCTTTTTATTGGTGCCAGCGTTTTTAAAACCGAAGTGCGTTACGAGCGTCATTAAATACGATCCCAACTGTGCATGGCCTCACGGCAGGGATGGGGTTTATGCATTACCCCTTCCGCATTCTGAGCGACGATCGATGCGCCGCCCGTTAAAAATCCGAGGCCTAGTGCCAAGGCTTGGTTCACGGCTGCCTCTTTATTGATACCAACCTGAGGCTTAACCAAGCTACCCTGTAAACGCACTAGGCTAGCCAAATCAAGGCCTGCGGTTAGGCCTGATTTTTCTTTGGGGTAAACAGCCAAATTAATCTGTTCGCTGTTCAGATTAACGGATCCAGCTAAAACAATATTTAAACGGTCGGTTTCAATGCCGATGGAATCCTGAACTGTAACTACTCCGTTTTTGACTGGTAAATACGCTACCGCACACTCGAGGGTTGTTTGATTGCTCTTTTTGCGCATCGGATTAATCGTATCGAACAGCGTAATGAGTACATCACCGCCTTGGTTCATAAAGCTCGACGCAAGCCGTGCGCTACCAATCGTAATTTGGCTTTGGCCACTTAAGCTAGAGGCAATTCGGTGCGGACTTATGCCGCTGCTGGTGAAATTAAAGGCAGCGCGCATATCACCACCACTCACTTTTCCCTTGGAGTCGGTTGAGACCAACAATTGCTCTAAGGTAAAGCCACTAGCCTGACCTTTGAATGCCCAGTTAGGCGAACTCTGTGTATTACTCATGCGCGCAGTGCCATCAAACTGACCATTGCCCAACTGAAATGCCGCCTTGGGAATATCGATCTGCTGCGGACTTAAGCGAACTAACATAGCCACTTTTTTGAGCACTACTTTGCTGGGGAGTACCAACTGAGCAATATCAACATTTAGCGTGCCATTGCCGTTGGGCAAGTAATCTAGCGGCAATGGTGTATCGCTAAAGAATCGCTCGGCAGTAGGTTTAGCCCTTGGAGTCTGGTTGGATGCTGCAGATCCTGGCTTTGTAGGCGATACAGGGGTGTTGAATGCGGGTATAGCCGACAAATCCAACTCGCCTGCTTTAAAAGAAAGATCAAACTGACTGGGCTTGCTTGGATTGAGCGCCGCCGTTCCCTTGAGTTGCGTTGGCTTACCGCCCAGCGCCACTTCAAAATTAAAATTGATGTCGATTGCCTCTGTCCCTATGCTGTACAAGACCTTTCGAATCGAGGTCATCTTGCCTTTGATCGCAATCGGAAACGCGTCCTGCTTTAGGTCAGCAATGACCGCGGTATTGCTGCCACTTTTTTGCAACGATAAACGCGAAATCCCATAGCTACTGGCGGAGACGCCACTGGGTTTGTAATGAATCTGACCATTGGTCAAATTGAGGTTCTCAACTAACACCGCATTACGGCCTGGCGTATCAGTCGAAGATGAAACTGTTTTGCCATTGGGCGAAGCAATGTCGCCCATCAGCCAATTGCCATCCCCCTTGGCATTGGTTTCTAAATTCAGAATCAATCCCGCTAGTTGAATGCTATTGACTTCTATGCGGCCGTACAGCAATGGCAAAAGACTGATTTCTAAGGCCACTTTTTCTAGGCTTGCCATTTGTGGACTCTTGGCCCAGGCCGCATTGCTTAAACTCACCTGCTCTGCCGATACGGCGATCTTCGGAAAAAACCCTAAACGCATAGGCCCTGCGATTGTCAGCTCACGTCCCGTTGCTTCACGCACCTCCAGTACAAGCATCTGCGTTAACTTAGCGGGACTAATGAGGGTGTTCAGGTAAGCAAGTCCAATCAACAAAGAGGCTATGAGCGCGCCAAGCGCAATCAGTGCTATTTTTAATGGTCGACTCATCTTGCTTTGCGTGTTCTTTTGCCCATATGCCAATATAGCGCAATCGGCTTGGCAAGGGTGGCATTGAAAGGTATACAGTATTGGTATGAACACAACCAATACAATCCCGCGCCTCTTGAGTCGATCGCTAATCGCCGCACTTTGCTTCAGTTTTAGTGCATGGATCCCATTGGCATCTGCACAAAGCCAATCTAGCGAGGTCTCGCCTGCGCCACTCGAATCGATTGCTGCACTGGATGTGCCGCGTTACATGGGCACATGGTACGAAGTGGCAAAGTACCCCAATTGGTTTCAGAGGCGCTGCATCGCGAACACTAGCGCAACGTATGCTGTTCAGTCTAATGGCATGCTGCAAGTGCTCAATCGTTGCCAAAAAGAAGATGGCTCGATAACCGATGCACTCGGTGAGGCCAAACAAGTGGGGGATGCAAACTCGCCCAAATTAAAAGTTCGCTTTGCGCCAGCATGGCTCTCTTTTCTGCCCTTTGTTTGGGGCAATTACTGGGTGATTGATTTGGATCCGCAATACCAGCTCGCCGCTGTCAGTGAGCCAAGCCGCAAATACCTGTGGATTTTGTCACGCACGCAAACCGTT
>JBIILR010000039.1:0-12149 GCA_044338365.1 Polynucleobacter sp.
TTTTCACTTTGTCGTGACGTCCTTGGGAGATGACAGTGGCCATCACAGCGGCACCATTAACCAATGGATCACCCAACTTGAGTGAAGCGCCCTCGCCTACGGCAAGAACTTGGTCTAAGGTAATTTCACTGCCGATATCCGCTGGTATCTGTTCTATTTTCAATTTTTCACCAGCAGCAACTTTATACTGTTTGCCACCGGTTTTTATGACCGCGTACATGGTTTGAAACCTCAAATTTATGAAACATTAAAACTAATCCACACGGACTAGCTGAGCCAATTATTATATCTTGCATGAGTACCACTGTCAAAACTCCAGATCTGGCTGCCATTTTGGCCCCCATAGCCCCTGATTTAAAGGCTCTGGACGCTGTTATCAGGCGTCGTTTAGCCTCTGAAGTGGCTTTAATAGACCAGATTTCGGGCTACATCATCCAATCTGGGGGGAAGCGGGTACGCCCTGCCTTACTGATTTTGGTCGCAAAAGCCCTCTCAAATGGCCGAGAAATCGCTCATGTACTGGATTTAGCGGCCGTAGTGGAGTTTATTCACACCGCCACCCTCTTGCACGACGATGTGGTGGATGAATCGACCCTACGCCGAGGGCGCCAGACCGCCAATGCCGCCTTTGGCAATGCCGCCAGCGTGTTAGTAGGGGATTTCTTGTACTCCAGGGCATTCCAAATGATGGTGGCCCCCAATGACATTCGGATCATGCAGATTCTGTCCGATGCCACCAATACGATTGCCGAAGGGGAAGTGTTGCAGCTTCTCAATATGAATGACCCTGAGGTCGATGAGTCTAGCTACCTGCAAGTGATTCGCTATAAAACCGCCAAATTGTTTGAAGCCTCGACCGAACTAGGCGCTATTTTGGCTGGCGCTGGCAATAGCGAGCGCGAACTCGCCGCTGCCTTTGGTCGGCACATTGGCACCGCATTTCAGCTCATGGACGATTTACTCGACTACACCGCTAGCTCTGATCAAATGGGAAAAAATGCCGGGGATGATCTGCGCGAAGGAAAGCCAACCCTCCCTTTAATTTACTTACTAGAAAACGGCAATTCGGAGGAGCAGTTTTTAGTGCGCTCAGCCATTACGCAAAATACCGATCTTCCAGAAGATGTATTTGAGCAAATTCTGACTGCCGTCCAGTCCTCGGGCGCGCTGGAGTACACCCAGCTGGCTGCCAAACGCGAAGCGGACTTAGCCCTGAGTAACATCAAAGCGTTTCCAAAGAATGCGGCTACGGATTCCTTGATTGCTCTATGCGAATACTCCCTAGTGAGGCAAACATAGTCGCCCGCGCTGGCTCTTTTTTGGGCGGCGCTAGTTGGATAAAATAGATATAAACACGGAATGTAGCGCAGCCTGGTAGCGCACCTCGTTCGGGACGAGGGGGTCGGAGGTTCGAATCCTCTCATTCCGACCACCCCCCCATTGATTGATTTACTTGCCCACCGTTTTTATTCGCAAGGATTTGGCCGTTTCACGCACCGCCTCCGCTTCGGCTTTCAATAGCGCCACCTCTTCTGACGACAGACGTTCAATATTGGAGTAATCGAGCTTCCAACTCGGATCGGCGCTCCAGATTAGCGGTGACTGCATGCTGGTCCGAGGTCCAGGTGCCGACTCCAATAAACGCAATGCCAACTCAAAATTGAGGGTACGCGATTCTGGATCATTTGGCCTTCCAGCTGCATTACCCAAAGGAAAATCACTCAACAGCATGCGCGGCACACCACAGTACTCGACAATGTCTTTCGCGCTGGCCATTACGACAGTGGATATGCCGGCAAACTCCAAGGCCCTGGCCAACAGACTTTGGGATTGGTGGCAGATCGGGCAATTGGGGATCAATACCGCAACATCTACTGCATCTGCTTGGCACATGGCAATGATTGCAGGCGCATCAACCTCGAGGGTATGACGCTGGCTGCGATTGCTGGGTAATCCATAAAAGCGTGGTGAGAGCGATGCAATTCGGCCGGATTGCGCTGCGGCCTGCGCCGCCTCATACGGAAACCAGCATTCACTATCACTCATATTGGCGTGCTTGCGATCAATTCCAATATGGGCGATGCGTAAATCTGGCTTGCTAGCCATTGAACCTGCGTAGGGCTCATAAAACTTCGCGCTCGCGTTATACGCTGCGCCTGCGCCTTGTGGGCCCTTATCTGCTTGATACGGCGCTGCGGTTGTAATCAAGGCTAACCTGGATGCGCTCAGCGCCTTTTTGAGGGGCGTAAATGGCGCGTCGACGTAGTGCGCCCAGATGTAGGGATTTTCATAACCCAAGCCCAAGTAATAGCTTCGGGTGCGCATCATGTAGCGCACAGGCTGATCGAATTCCGATGCAAAACGGATTTCAGCTGGGGCCGCAGACTGGGACATAACCGATCCTTGATAAGATAGAACGCATTCAATACTGAAAACAAGAGGAATCATTATGACGCAATGGGTACGCTATCAGCACCAAGGTCAGATTGGCTTTGGGCAAGTTCAAAACGATCACATTACGGTGTACAGCGGCGATTTGTTTTGCAATCCCACCCCAACCGGTGCTACGCTAACCCTATCCGATGTCGTGATCGATATTCCCTGCGTGCCAACGAAAATGGTTGCGCTGGTCGATAACTTCCATGCCCTTGTGACCAAGCTTGAGCATGCGGTACCAGCAGAACCACTGTATTTCTTAAAATCCAACACCTCATTTCTGGCTGCCAATCAAACCATTCGCATGCCCAAATCCTACTCCGGCAAAGTGGTCTACGAAGGCGAAATCGGCATTGTGATTGGGCGGCGCTGCCAAGGCATTAGTGAGGCTGAAGCTGCCTCTGCTATCTTTGGCTACACCTGCATTAATGACGTCACCGCCATTGAAATCCTCAACCGCGATCCCGGCTATGCACAGTGGACTCGCTCAAAGAGCTTCGATACCTTTGGTGTCTTTGGTCCCTACATCACAAGCGGCATTGACCCAAGCCAGTTGCACATTAAAACCATCTTGAACGATCAAGAGCGCCAGAATTATCCGGTAGCCGATATGATTTTCCAGCCCGCCAAATTAGTGAGTTTGATTTCTCACGACATCACGCTTGAAGTGGGCGACATCATTGCCTGCGGCACCTCGGTTGGTGTTGGCTCGATGAAGCCTGGCAGCAAGGTTAGCATCGTGATTGATGGCGTAGGGCAACTCGATAACGCATTCGAGTAAAAAATACGCAGGGCTCATAAAAAAGCCTCAAGGCATTGCTGCTTTGAGGCTTTTTTCTTCACTGCCAAACTAACTCTATAGCGCTCTAAAATCCACAATACTGAATCAGCCAGACTTAATACCCCGCGGCAAATGGCAAAGCCAAACTGCCATTGGATGCTTGGACGTTTTCATCCAGCACTTTGGTTAGCGCAAAAACCGTACTGAGGCATGGCGTTGGGGTCTTGGTGATTTGACCGAGCTCGATAACCGAACCAAGCAAGGCATCAATCTCGAGTGAGCGACCCGCTTCTAAATCCTGCAGCATCGATGTTTTGTGCTTACCGACTTTTTCAGCACCACCAATACGACGCTCAATATCAACCCGGAACGTAACGCCCAGCTTCTCTCCAATGGTTTGCGCCTCGGCCATCATATTGCGCGCTAGATCTTTGGTTAGCGGATGCTGGCAAATTCCTTCCAGGTGACCATGCGTTAAAGCGCTGATCGGATTGAAGGTCATATTGCCCCAAAGTTTGAGCCAAATCTCGGCACGGATGTCTTCTAGAATCGGCGACTTAAAACCAGCAGCGGCCATCAACTCTGAAACCATCTTCGCCCGATCGGATACGGAGCCATCAAGCTCACCAATTGGGAAGCGCGTACCCTCCACATGACGAATCACACCAGGCGCTTGCGTAAATGTAGCGGGATACACCACGCAACCTAAAATATTATTGGGATTAATCGTGCGCATGATGAGACCGCCCGCATCCACTGTCTCAACCGAGTGATCTTGATATTCACTAGATAGCTTTTGAAAGTACCACCACGGAATGCCGTTTTGCATTGGAATCAAGATCGTATCGGGACCCATGATGGCTGCCATATCGTGGACGACCGGCTCCACTTGATGGGCTTTGACCGCCAAAATAATGATATCGGGCTTGCCGGCATCGGCAATCTTTTCAACTGCAGTAACCGTCGCATGCAGGGGCTCAGGCTCTTCATTGGTAATGAGAGCCAGTCCTCTTTCCTGAATTGCTTTTAATGTGGCGCCACGGGCGACCACAGTTACATCATTGCCAGCTCTCGCTAACATGACAGCTAGGTAGCCGCCAATGGCTCCGCCCCCGCCGATCACACAGATTTTCATAACAACTCCATAAGAACAAGAAATTTTTCATTGCACCCAGCGTAGGCAACTTCTGCTGCGAGATCTCGCACAGCGGATCAATCACAGCAAAACACACATTATTCAAATCTGCACTTACGTCGAACGCAGTGCAGAACGGGGGACTAGACCGCCCAGCAGCATCCCAGCGATGCTGGCTAAGAGTCCCGCCAATTGCGGCGGTAAAGTAGCTTCAGGAGCTAATATCTCAGCCCCAATCCAAACTGTCAAGCCAAAAACAACGGCAAGCAGGCCGCCCAAGGAATTGGCCTTGGACCAGTAAATTCCGAAGGCAAGGGGCACAAATGCAGCAACTAAGGTCACTTTATAGGCACTTTCGACCATCTTAAAGATGGATAGCTCCGAATTCATTGCAAATAAAGTGACCGCTATCGTAAAAAAGAGCACGGTAACGCGCATGATTTTCAGCAAACCCTGGTCACTCAAGTGCTTGTAAAAGCCGCGCACGATGTTTTCGGCAAAGCTGACCGATGGCGCCAATAATGTTGCACTGGCACAACTTTTGATTGCCGATAGCAATGCGCCAAAAAATAGAATTTGGGCAAATACCGGTGCATGCTCGAGCACCAGTTTGGGCAAAATCATTTGTGAATCGGTGTTGATGTAACGCTCGACTAAACCAGGGTCGATTAAGGTTGCTGAATAGGCTAAGTACATTGGCACAAACGCAAAGATGAAGTACAGGACTCCGCCCAAAATCGAGGCTTGCACTGCAATATTGACGTTCTTGGATGAGCTAATCCGCTGAAAGACGTCTTGCTGCGGAATCGAACCGAGCATCATGGTGCATAGCGCCGCTGTGAACCCAAGGATCGACACCAGATTCATATCGGGCCAAAAAGAGAACTTGCCTGCCGCAGCGGCATGCTCAATGACTACGGTAAACCCGCCCGTGAGCGCAGTCATTTCACCGCTGATGTAGAGCATCCCAATCACAATCACAATCATCTGTATAAAGTCGGTAATCGCTACCGACCACATACCGCCAAAAAGGGTGTAGATCAATACGCTGCCGGCGCCAATAATCATTCCCAAGTCTTCTGAGATGGCGCCATCCGATACGACATTAAAGACGAGGCCCAGCGCTTTGATCTGTGCCGCAACCCAGCCCAAATAGGAAACGACAATACACAAGGTAACCAATACCTCGACTGTGCGGCCATACTTTTCACGAAAGAAATCGCCGATCGTCAACATCCGCCGGTTATAGAGGTGCTTGGCAAAAAAGAGGCCGACCAAGATTAAACAGAGTGCCGATCCAAATGGGTCGGCGACCACGCCGCCCAAACCCTCTTTAATAAATTCCGCTGGAATGCCTAAAACCGCCTCCGAGCCAAACCAGGTGGCAAAAACCATAGCGGTGACAATCGGCAAGGGGAGGCTATGGCCTGCTGCTGCAAAATCGGCCGTATTTTTAACGCGCATAGCAGCCCACAGGCCGATGCCAACCGAGAATACCCAATAGATGACAACAAACCAAATCAGCACGGCAAACTGCCCCATTTCATCATTTGCACAAATTATATGACCTTGTTACTTATGGCAAATATGTTTTTTGGCAGGCCCTGAAGCACCCCGCTCTGACATAATTCCAGCATGAGCAAAGCGCATGCCCAATCCATGGCCGATATGGCTTACCAGCAGTCCATTTTGGGGGCGGTTTCCAGAACCTTTGCCCTCACCATTCCCCTGTTGCCAAAAGCGCTCGAAACCGTCATCGGGAATACCTATTTACTTTGCCGCATCATCGATACGATCGAGGACGCCCCAACCCTGAGCATCGAAGCAAAGCAGGATTTATCTTCCCTCTTTTTGGATGCTGTTTTAGGCAAGCAATCGGTTGATGCATTTGTGATTCCTTGCCTACGCGCGCTCGAAGGGCATTGCAACGCAGACGAGCGTGATTTGATTGCGAATACCCCAACGGTACTGCGCATTTTTCATGGCTTTAATGCAAACGAGCAAGCCGCCATTAGCCGCTGCGTTGAAATCATGTCAAACGGCATGCTGCGTTTTCATGACAAACAAACCTTAGCGGGTTTACGCGACCTGCCTGAATTTGAAGAGTACTGCTATGTGGTGGCGGGCGTCGTTGGCGAAATGCTCACCAGCGTCTTTGCCATGCACTCACCCGCCTTTGCTCGCGCCATTGCTGGTCGTGAACACCTGGCAATTGGCTTTGGTCAAGCCTTGCAGATGACCAATATTTTGAAAGACTCTCCCGAAGACAGTGCGCGCGGCATTTCTTGGAAACCCCAGGGCTACAGCCAACTAGCTTTGCTAGCCATTGCTGACCAGAAGATAGCGGAAGCAATGGATTACATACGCCTGATTCCGGGTCATGAGGTAGGCATTCGGCGCTTTTGTTTTTTGGCCCTCGGCTTAGCCGTACTCACCTTAAGCAAGATTGCAGACCGAAGCCATTTTTCCCGAGGCAATGAAGTCAAACTGCCTCGCAGAACAGTCTGGCTCTTTTATTACTTCACATTCATTGCTGCACGCTCCGATTACATGATGCAGCAGTTCTGTAGGATTGCAGGACGACCGATCACGCGCGCGCTTCGTGATTGAGTAGCCATACCTTAATGTCCCGATAGAGACCGGGAGCATCCTGCCCCATGAAGCCGCCTAGATTGGCTTTCGCAACAACCCGGTGACACGGAATCACCAATGGAAAATAATTGGTACCGCAGGCGCCACCGACCGCGCGTGCACCAGAATGTAGGCGGGCTGCAATCGCCCCGTAAGTGATCCTTTCGCCCGATTGCAGCTCGGCAACCGCATGCCATACCCGCTGTTGAAACGCTGTACCTACCGGCTTAAGCGGTAAATCAAATACTGCTCTAGGATCCGCAAAATACGCACGGCATTGCTCCTCTACCAAGGCTGCTAAGGCATTGCCTGGCGCTATATGCCTTGCCGATGTAGGCAGATAGCGGATGCGAGCAAGCATCAAACTGCCGTCCACTATTTCTGTAGTGATGCCAAGGCAACCAAACGGCGCCGCAATCACACAATCATTGCTCTTGTGATTTCGTTGCGGGCGCGAGGGGGCTGAAGTCATCATTGGGATCTATGGTATCTGACATGCAATTCAATCGCATCCGATAGTACTGAAGGCGATCAATCACTACAGTAAGACCAAGCCATTCTGCGCGTCAAATGCATGGCCTCTCACTTCAACATTACTCAAGGTACTGTATTAATTTGACTACACAACATGATGACTTTACGGTTATTCGGGCCTGGCAAGCCATCGTTACCCAAGCTATTCAGGCGCGTGCAAGCGATATTCATGTCGAAGCGCTCGAACACAAAACCGTCATTCGGATCCGTGTTGATGGTCTATTACAAATACTTCAAGTTCCCATCGTGGTCGAGCACGAACGCATCATTGCCCGCATCAAAATACTGGCTAGATTGGATATTGCCGAGCAACGCATTCCGCAAGATGGCAGACTCTCAGTGGGGCTCAATTACACGCGCCCCGATATTGATTGCCGCGTATCCATACTACCCACACTGCATGGAGAAAAAGCGGTACTGCGTTTATTGCCACCCCCCAGCACGGCATTGGATTTGGATTTGCTTGGCTTGCATGCACAGCAACTGACCGACTTCGCCGATGCTATTGCTCAGCCCGATGGCCTGATACTCGTTACAGGGCCGACTGGTAGCGGTAAAACCCGCACACTCTACAGCTTCTTAAACCAGTTAAATACCAGCGGCCGAAATGTATGCACCATCGAGGATCCGATCGAGATCCGTCTTGCGGGTGTCAATCAGATTGCCTATCACCCAAAAGCGGGCTTGGATTTCAATGGCATTATTCGCGCACTGCTTCGGCAAGATCCCGATGTCATCATGATTGGTGAAATTCGGGATGCAGTAACTGCTGAACTTGCCATGCAGGCTGCGCAAACTGGCCACTTGGTGTTAAGTACCTTACACACCCGCGGCGCCCTAGCCAGCGTTCAACGGCTGCGCAGCTTAGGCATAGCTAGTGATGTCTTAAGGGCTTGTCTGCGCTGCATTAGCTCACAGCGCTTAGCACGTCAAATATGTTGGGCATGCCATGCTGAAGGCTCGATGGATGAATGCCTTCTCTGTGGCGGAACAGGCCTATTTGATCGGATTGGCATCCATGAAGTTTTACCATTCACAAGTACCGTTGCCACTGCATTTGAGAATGCCTTAACTACGACTGACTTAACGAACCAGATTCAGCGCAGTGGTTTTCAGGACATACGCTCAGCCGGTATGGTCCATGTTAATAATCGACGCATCACTCTTGCCGAGCTCCATGCACAGCTAGGCTCCTGGCATTAATCATGGCCCTTCGAAAACAAGAGCAACTGTATTTTGCTCAGCGCATGCTCGTCTTGCTTGATGCCGGATTGCCCTTATTAGAGAGTATTACGCTGATGCATCAATCGGCTTCGCCTACCTGGCAAAAAACAATGGCATTCATTGCATATCACCTAAGCCAGGGCGAACGCTTCTCGCAATGCTTATCAATGCAACACGCTATTTTTGATCCAGCCTTTATTGGCTTAATCCGTGTCAGCGAAGAATCCGGTGATATCAGCCTTGCACTGCGCACCATCCAACAGCAATTGCATACACAAATTGAACTGCATCGCCAGATACAACAGGCTCTGGCCTACCCCTTAATTACCTTAGGCTCGGCATGCTTACTCATGATTGCGATGATCATCTGGGTCATCCCGGTGTTCAGCGATGTATTTAGTCACTTCAATGCACCCTTACCCTGGTCGACGCAATTGCTTCTCAGCGCATCAGAGCAATTCATGCTGTACTTGCCAGTCATTGGTGGCGGGCTTGTGCTAGCCGCAATTAGCAGCTCACTGCTATGGCTGCGACATCCAGGGTTTCAGAAACGTTGTGATCAGTATCTATTACGGATTCCGGTGATAGGGGGTCTGTTTCGCCAGTCGACCTTAGCTTGTTGGTGTCGTAGCTTAGGTTACTTGATGCAGGCTGGCTTACCTGCATTGGAGGCCATGCGTATTACAGCGCAAACCTCAAATCAGTGGCTTTGCCATGATCTAAGTGCGCAGATCTTTAAATCGCTTGCCCAAGGGTGGTCTTTTGGCGATGCCTTGCAACGTGCCGATCCACAGCAACAGTTTTTTGATCGCGAGACAACCCAACTATTGGAAATTGGTAGCGCTAGTGGCGCTTTAGCGACCATGCTTAGCAATCGCGCTGATGCCCTCGAAAAGCAGTTAACCAGTCGACTCAAGCTATTGAGCCATAGTCTTGAACCTATACTCGTTGTATTTGTAGGACTTTTGATTGGGGGATTGGTGATAATCCTGTACTTACCAATCTTTAACTTAGGGCAAATAGTTTGACTGATCTCACCTTTCTTGCTGATGTGATTCGCTATGGCTTAATTCTGCCCTTGGCCTACGTGGCCTACGTGGATTTTCGAACGTTTCGGATTCCGGATTCCATCACTTTTCGGCTGATTGCCGGCGGCTTACTATTTAATTTCTTTTTGGATGTGCGCTTTTGCAGTCCCCAAGAAGCCATCCTCGGCGCGAGCTTTGGGTTTGGATTCTTCTGGGGATTGAATTGGCTTTATCGCTCGCTCAAAGGCCGTGACGGCTTGGGCATGGGAGATGCAAAACTGCTGGCCGCTCTGGGTGCTTGGCTGGGCTGGCAAGCCTTACCGAGTATTGTGTTGCTGTCCGCTCTGAGTGGCTTGCTGGGTGGCCTGATCTGGCTTTACTGGCAAAAACAAGGGCGTGCGCAAGCCTTTCCTTTTGGACCCTTTTTGGCGTTTGCTGGCATTATTTACCTAATATGGCCTCAACTCCTGCGCATTCCGCTCTCACTGCACTAAAAGGGCAAATTCCGCTCATTGGATTAACGGGTGGGATTGGGTCTGGTAAGTCAGCAGTAGCCAAGCGCTTGGCTGAGCTTGGGGCAACGGTAATCGATTCCGATCAAATTGCCCATGGCATTACTGCCCCGCATGGAGCTGCCATCGCCCCAATTCAGGCTCGTTTTGGCCCCGAATTATTGGCGGCAGATGGCTCCTTAGATCGGTCCAAGATGCGGCATCTCGCATTTAATGACCCAAGCGCACTTCAATCCCTAGAAGCCATTACCCACCCCCTCATTCATGCTGAAACCCTAAGGCAAGCCTACTTAGCGCATCAAAACGGCGCCCTGTACTTGGTCTTTATGGTCCCCCTCCTAATCGAATCTGGCTATTGGCCTCAGGTAATCGATCATCTGGTCGTGGTTGACTGCCCCCCGGAGCTGCAAATTGCACGCGTCATGCAGCGCAGTAATTTGGACCGTAGCGAAATTGAGCAGATTATGCGTAAACAAGCATTGCGCGATGATCGGCTAGCAGCGGCGGATACGATTCTTATTAATGACGATAGCTTCGACAAGCTGGTTCCCCAAATCGATGCCTTGCACCAATGGATCATCAAAAATTGGTGCAAGCCCAGTAATTCCGCATAGAATAGATTCCGTGATTGTTTATGAATATCCCTTCAATGAGTTGGTCCGCAACATGCTCCGCTTGGAGTATTTGTTTGGGCGCTATACCCATTTCGCTAAGTCCGATGACCCCGAACTACACCAATGTGCCGTTACAACCTTATTTGAATTAGGTGACATTGGCGCACGGGGTGATATCAAATCACTGCTATTAAAAGAGTTTGAACGTCAAAAGCAGGCACTACATGGCCTCAAATCATCGGCAAAGGTAGATCAAGCGGTATTAAGCCAGGCCCTATCTGAGATCGATGGTGCATCCACGCGCCTCAATCAATCGCTTGGTAAACCCAATACTGCGATTACCGAAAATGATTGGTTAAATAGTATTCGAACGCGACTCTCAATACCAGGCGGTACCAGTCCGATTGATCTGCCTAATTTTCATGCATGGAAATGCAGCGCACCCGGCGATCGGCGTGCCTTACTGCAGCATTTCATTACGCCCCTACTACCTTGGAATGAGTCATCCCAATTATTTTTAAAGTTGCTTCGTCAGTCGGGTGAGTCGCGCGATGCGGTCGCTCATCAAGGCGCATTTCAGCAAGCACCATCTGGAAAAGTCTACCAACTCATGCGGATTGGGGTTGAGAATGATTCTGTCTTTTCCGAAATCAGTGCAAACAAATACTTATTGTCTGTTCGTTTCTTAAAAAGCGAACAGGACAAAAAGCCGCATCCGATTTTGGAAGATATTCCATTCAAACTAACCTTGTGCCAGTTTTAATCTCGGCATAAAACTGCTTTAGCTGTTGAATCATCGGCAACGCCGCCGGCAAGAGCGGCTCTATCGTTAAATGATCTGCGCCTAAATCTTGCCACGATAGGGCTTGGTTTTCACACCCAGTAGGCTCGCCACTCCAATCCCGAATGACGCTAACGTGAATGCGCACATAAGCATGCGGATAGTCATGTTCAATCGTCATTAAGTCGACGCTGCCATGAATGGTGATTCCGAGCTCTTCTTGGAGCTCACGCTGCAGAGCCTGAAAAAGCGTTTCATCTGCTTCAACTTTGCCGCCCGGAAATTCCCAATAGCCCTCATAGGGCTTGCCGGGGGGTCGCTGACCCATCAAAAAGCGCTGCTGCGCATCGAGCAAAATACCGGCTGCTACCTCGGTTACTGGGCGCCGAGTATCACTCATGGGGGATTAGGCGTGCGTGCCAGTCCAGTGTTTTGCAAACTGCCATGCAACCCGGCCAGACCGCGATCCGCGC
>JBIILR010000150.1:0-3633 GCA_044338365.1 Polynucleobacter sp.
CGAGTATCGCTAGAGAGCACTGCAGCGTCGTTGGTGCCGGTGATGTTGATGGTGACAATACCGACTCCCCTGCCGTCAAGACTCACTACCCTAAAGCGCTCGCTTACGATCTCACCAGCAGCTAGTTCGTTATGAGCACTGTTTCCTACAAATGTCCAATTCCCCAATCTATCAATACTAAAATCACCATAAGTGCCGGCTGTATTAATTTGAGGAATGACATAGGCCTCATTCTCATCACGGTCAACGATTGTGACCTTGCCAGAAGCATTTAGCTCACTCGCTAAATTTCCCTCGGTAACTGCTTGCTCATCATCGCCTACTTCGCCAGGATACTTAATGACAACTTTTATAACCTTAATCAGTGCCTTGACTTGCTCTGCTTTATTTGGCGTATTTCTGTCGCCCTCAGAGGCGTTGTCTTTCGCTTGATTTGGCTTGAAAAGGAGTGCTGGAGATTCTTGCTGCGCTGAATTCGTATCTTTAGCGCGAGTATTTTGTGCTGGGTTGATTCCTAAGCTTGTATCTTGATTGGAGTCCCTGCCCCCTCTCTGCCTAGCAGCAGCATTACCTGCCCCTCCACCGTTACTGCGCCCAGAGTTACTGAGCAAGTCTGCATCCGTTATTTTTACGAATAGGGCTTGTGTAGCATTGGCTAGTCCATCACCCCGCTTGTCATCGCCTTCTAATTGGTTTGACTTTGAATCGGTGTTTTTTTCTGAGAGCTTGTCTGTTTCTGTAAAAAAACTGGGGTGGTCTGAGACCGCTGGTGTGGCTGGTGAGGCAGGAGCGTCACCACGCACTTCCGGCGGCTTGGTAATGCCCGATCTTTCAGCATCACTCGGTTGTTGAAGTGATGTCTGCTGATCCAACTGAATCGCATCTTGCGTCTGCTGATTCGGAGAAGTGTTGACTTTCGCCATCGCACCTTTTTTATTGCGTCACAAAGGCGAATTTGCCAGAATAATCATGACTTTATAGGCTAAATGGTAAATGGAATAGTCTGATATTAGTTATATAACTTTAGTTATATAATTGTATTAAGGAAGACCCTTATTTAATGGGCAAAAGGTTCTCTCAGGGTCTCTTGATAGCACCGTATAAATTCCTGATGGTGCTTGTCAAAAGCGCCGCACCGAGAAGCCACTCGCATCGTCCTGCGCTCATATTCATCGGCATTCATCTTATAAGGCCCCTGTTGCCCCTCATAAAAGGCCGCTCTACTATCAAAATAGGCCTTTTCGAAGCCAGAAAGGCCCATTTTTACGATTTGAGCGTGGGACATGCGATATACCCCCTTTAATTGATGGGCCTGCATCAGAGGAAATAGGGCGTCCGACATACCCATCTCTTGAAAGTAGTTGAGTGCCAAATCCTCAAATTGCAGTAAGGCGGCCTTGGCTTTGGGGTTTTCCTCAATATTGACCTCCTGAATAACCTTCGCATTTGCGTCGCTAATCGTAATACGCCCACGGTGGATCCCGACTGAATACGCAGCTGCAGATCGAACAACCCCGCTGGCTAGTAGAAAGATACAAGCGCTAGCGCACTGGCCCGTGACAAAGACATGGGCATTTGCGGCACGCAGTAAACGGCCAATGGCCATTGCCGCATTCCCATCACCACCCGGAGAGTCCAAGAGAACAATCAAGCCAGCAGGAATGGGGTCGCCCTGAACCCGGCCAATGGATTGACGGACGCGCTCCAATACCTGCTTGGATATTTGACCTTGAATACCCATAAGCACAATTTGTTTTTGAGGGGCATTGGCAATGGTATTAGTATTGCCCTCGATTGGGCTTGCCAAGCCCCTAATAGGCATGACCCCAATTAACACGCAGAGTAAAAACGCAAAATAGTTCACGATCAATTATTGTCGCGGTAAGCTCAACTTCTGGATTGCTTGGGCCGTTGTGAGGTCGCGGAACTCAAAACCACCGCCTTGACGTGCAGACAGAAAACCGACCGACGTTAATTCGTGCAAAGCAGCTTGGCTATTTTTTGGCGTTAAATTGAGGGTTATGATTGCCCCCTCGATATCCCTATTCGGATCTTGAGCCGCAATCATCACAATCGATTGCGCTGCCGGCGTCAAGTCATCCAAAATCGCCTGCAAGTCTACTCGAATGCCTTCCGGCAAGCTTTCTTGCGCTGGAGCATTCATAGAAAATAAGCGTGAGAAAGGCATATCTACTGGGCGGGGTCCCAATAATCGAATTGTCGTCTTTGGAGAGCCAGCGTCTATTGCATTAGCGGATACGATTAAGATTGGCCGAGAGGCCATTCGCTCAATACCACGCTCACCTAAGACGAATTTCAAAGACTCAAGCGCCTTCAAACCATATACTTGGATGACTAGGGGGGTAGTGCTAGCTAATCTAGCAAAGAATGCCCCTAAGCGCTCACCGCCGCCGACATTGCTAGATAACTCCAACGATTGCATATCAAATTGAGTAAAGGCATTTTCTGCCTGAATAGCAAAACTATTAAGCAATTTATCGCGTCGCTTGTGGCTAGGGGTACGCAAATGAACCGCTTTAAATCCGTTTAACTTGGCGCAATTACCCAAGGTATCAATTAAGGACGTAGCTACTGTTGGCGGCCATGTTTCAACTGCTATCCACTGGGCTACGCCTGATTTCACGGAATCGAGCACTCCATTCAGAAAGGGTAAATCGCCCCATAACGCACTGTGGTCCACTGGCATTGCATTGCGTCCGTCTACGGCCGAGATACTTCCGACTTGAGTCAGTTCAAGCGCTTTTGCTTTTACCGTCAGCCACGCTACGCTCGCTGGTGCTAATTTCATGGTTAAAGCATCGGTGAGTGGCAACTTAATTGCCCGAGCATTGCGTGCCAAAATTGCTGCTACCCTAAATGCATCAGAAGCAAATATCTCATTGCTTTTATCCAAACTCATTTCAGGCTTCGATGAAATACCGATGCCAACCGCATATTGCGCCAGCTTTTCAGCTGGCAAAGAATGATCCAGCAACAAATAATCCGATGACCACTGCTGCGCAAATTGGGCCAACTGTACAGACCGGTCTGCATCATCCAGATGCGTATGAGGATAGCCAAACCATGCCAACATACCGCCGTAAGGCAGCATTAAAAATTGGCCATCCAAAGCATCAATACACTTCTTCACCACATCCTGCATATTACTGAGATAGGTATTGCGCCAATCCAATTCTTCTGGCGAAGAAAAATTACCATCCGGCGTTGAAATGACCACGGCAGATACTAAACGCCATGCATGACTTTGGACCCTACGCTGAAGCAATGGAGGCGTGGTGGCAAATGCTTTGCTACCTAACTGATTTGATCGGTTCAATGCCATTTGATTAGCGACGATCACTGCTTTTGCACGATTTGTGACTTCTAACTTTCTAAAAAGCACAAATAAATGTTGCTTAACCGTGCCCTCGCTAATTTTGAGAGACTCAGCAATTTCTTTATTACTTTGGCCTTCGGATAATAGGAACAGAATTTCTTGCTGGCGTGCAGAAAGATCAACTTCCCTATGCGTTGTAGGCTTAATAACCATTAGTCTTCATGGTAGTGGTGATGTACCAAGTTCACAGAGTCGACTGGCACGCTTACCTCTCTCGCAAACCTTGTGAGAAAGCA
>JBIILR010000040.1:0-12006 GCA_044338365.1 Polynucleobacter sp.
TTGCAATAGTAGGGTATCGGCAGCAATGCCTAAAACCAGGATTTTGAGCAGTAACACGCCCTCCTGCATGGGCTCACTGGATTGCCAGAGATGAAAGGCGGCCACTGCCAGGCAAAAAAGAACTGCCAAGCTCACATAGTCATGCGCCGCACCCAAAATGCAGGCAAACCAGCCAAGCTGGAACAAAACAAAGTTAATCAATTTACGCACGGCGTTGCTCAGTTGAATGGCTTAGCGCTTATAAAAAGCCAAGGTAACTTCACCCAAGTAAATGCCAAACTTGCTCATTTGCGCGCGATTGATCATGACCTTGTCGTCCATCAAATACATCCAGTCATCGAATTGCACGTTATAAACTGTGCCGTCGACTGGTAAGGCCAAGGTGTATTTCCAGTTCAATGCATTGCCTGCCATGAGGCCAGTAGCCGAACCAACGACATCATCCGCAGTTCCAGTAAAGACACCCGGCGCAGTTTCCGTCAAGGTCCAAATGCGTTTTTGAGTTGCGCCGTCGGAGTAAAAAAAGTCTTCGTCTAAGGTGCCTACGCGCTTACCGTCTTTCACTACCCAGCTGGCTTTCATAACCACCTTAAAGCGCTTCACCACCTCATTGCTGCGATTGGTAAAGATGCCATAGGCATCAATCGTGCCATTGAAATAGCTCGTGAGATCGAGTGTGGGCTTCTCCTTGGCGTACATCGACACCTGAGGGGATGAGCAGCCACCCAAAAGCAACAGGGTGGCAAAGCACAATAAGGCAGAACGGAGTGGGGATTTCATCGCGGGGTCTCACAGGTTGGGGCAATCATGAAAGGGGCGCAGGCTTGGCCAATCAAAGCGGTTCTCAGTTTAGGGGCAGCGGTTTTGGGATCGAGCCAGATGGAAAAAAATGCCTTGGCAAAATCATCGCCCGCAATTTCTCCCGCTGGTTTACCGTTGTGCAAAAAGACCGTGCCGCGCCCGGGGACATGAATCGCAGTCAGTGAACTGCCCGAGACCACATTCGGAAAAATTGCATCCAGTTTCTTCCCCCAGACACTGCGATTTGCCTCGCTAACGCCGAGGCGCTGCATTTCATCGATCGTGCTTTTCGTAATATCGGCACCCTTGAGCGAACGCAAGTAATTGAGGTCTAAAGCAAAGCCGCTTTGACCGCGCTGATCGCCAACGTAGAGGCGCGCGTCGTAGACATCAAACCCCCAAAACGTCATGCGGCCCTGGCCCTGCAATTGCAAACCCTTGACATAGGGGTCGAGGGATTCTTTGGCATGCACCGGGCCATTTGCAATCAGCGAAACCAGCAAAACCAGAATCCCGCAGAGGAGATTCTGGATGCGTGGCAATACCAGCATAGTATTCAATGGGATCATCATTTAAGCATATCGAAGTTTTACTGATTCTGCTTACAATACCCTATCAAGATTACGGCATGAAGCCACAATCAAATCTGAATGAAAGTACCGCATGGCACTCAAATTAGGCTACAAAGACTTAATCGCTGATGCGATGAGCAAAATTGAAACCCTCGACTTAGAGCAAGCAAAAGCCCTACAGGGCGACCCAGAAACTCTCTTTGTGGATATACGCGATGTGCGCGAACTCGAGCGTGAAGGCATGATTCCCAATGCATTTCATGCGCCACGCGGCATGCTGGAATTTTGGGTTGATCCGGATAGTCCTTATTACAAGCCTGAGCTGGGCTCTGGCAAGCGCTTGCTGCTCTATTGCGGCTCCGCTTGGCGCTCTGCCCTAGCAGCTGAAATTCTGGTGCGCATGGGCGTTCCCCGCGTTTGCCATATCGAAGGGGGCTTTACGGCCTGGAAAAAAGCCGAACTCCCCATTGCCCAAAAGCCAAGCAAGTCTCACCCGGCCTAATAATCACCTTGCCTTATTCAACAGCCCATCCGCTTGGGCTGTTTTCCTCTGGGGAAGCCCCCCTTGAAATTCCCTACAATGCCCTCTTATCTTAGGGTATCCATTTAATCTTCCCTCGTTCGAAAAAGGGTATTCGCAATGACTACTGCTACAAAAGAAACCTTAGGCTTTCAGGCCGAAGTAAAGCAATTGCTGCAACTCATGATTCATTCCTTGTATTCCAACAAGGAAATTTTCTTGCGTGAACTGATCTCCAATGCATCCGATGCAGCGGATAAATTGCGCTTTGAAGCCATGACCCACCCCGATTGGTATGAATCCAATCCAGACTTGGCGATTCAGATCGAATTAGATAAAGCAGCGCGCACACTCACCATTTCCGATAATGGCATTGGCATGAGCCGTGATGAAGTAATTAGTAATTTGGGAACGATTGCTAAATCCGGAACCAAAGAATTTTTCTCCAAACTCTCGGGCGATCAACAAAAAGATGCTGCCCTGATTGGTCAGTTTGGTGTTGGCTTTTATTCAGCGTTTATCGTTGCCGACCGCATTACCGTTGAAACCCGCAGGGCTGGCCTACCAGCCAGCGATGGTATTCGCTGGGAGTCCGATGGCTCTGGTGAATTTACCGTCGAGCCGATCAACCGGCCCGAGCGCGGCACCTCCATCATCTTGCACCTGCGCGAAGGCGAAGATGACTTCCTATCGTCTTCTCAGCTCAAGTCCATCATTCGCAAATACTCCGATCACATTTCCCTGCCGATTCAGATGCGCAAAGAAGAATGGGATGCAGAGAAAAAAGAGCAGGTACTGAAAGAAGAGTTTGAAGCCATCAACCAAGCAAGCGCCTTATGGTCTCGTTCTAAATCGGAAGTCAGCGAAGAGCAGTACACCGAGTTTTATAAACATCTCTCGCACGACTATGAAGGTCCCTTGTGTTATTCGCACAACCGTGTAGAGGGCCGTAGTGAATTTACCCAACTGCTTTATGTTCCGGCACATGCCCCATTTGATTTATGGGACCGCAATAAGCGGGGCGGCATTCAGCTGTATGTCAAACGGGTATTCATCATGGATGATGCCGAACAATTGATGCCAACCTACCTGCGTTTTGTGACCGGCGTGATTGACTCGACCGATTTACCGCTTAATGTCTCGCGCGAAATTCTTCAGGAATCACGCGACGTTAAAGTCATTCGCGAGAGCTCAACCAAGCGAGTACTGAGCATGCTGGAGGAGTTGGCGAATAGCGACGATGCAGCGAAGCAAGAAAAGTACCGTACGTTCTGGACTGAATTTGGTCAAGTACTTAAGGAAGGCATTGGCGAAGACCAAGGCAATCAAGAGCGCCTAGCCAAGCTCTTGCGCTTTGCCACCACCCACAGCGATACTGCCGAACAAACAACGTCATTGTCAGATTACATCGGGCGCATGAAAGAAGGCCAAGACGCGATTTTTTACGTCACCGGCGAAACATTTAATGCCGCTAAAAATAGTCCGCACCTGGAGATCTTCCGCAAAAAAGGCGTCGAAGTCTTGTTGCTATCCGATCGTGTCGATGAATGGATGCTGTCCTTTATGCCCGAGTTTGAAGGCAAGAAACTCACCTCGGTTGCTAAGGGAGGGCTGGATCTAGGTCAACTCGCCGACGAAGCAGAAAAGAAGGAACAAGAGTCGACTGAGAAGGAATTTAAAGACCTTCTTGAGAAAATGAAGACGGCCTTAAGCGATAAAGCAAAAGATGTGCGTGTGACCTTTCGCTTAACGGATTCACCGGCCTGCCTGGTCGCCGATGAAAACGAGCTCTCTGGCAATCTATTGCGCATGCTGAAAGCAGCAGGCCAAGAAGCGCCCAGCACTAAACCCATTTTAGAAATCAACCCCGAGCATCCCTTGGTTTTAAAACTCAAATACGATGACATTGCATTTGACGAATGGGCTAATTTACTATTTGATCAAGCCTTGCTTGCGGAAGGCGGTCATTTAAGTGATCCAGCCAGTTTTGTAAAACGCATGAATAAAATGTTACTGGGCTAAGAAGACCATGAGAAAAGTAGAAACGCAATTTGGCAGCGGCGCATACGACCAAAGTGTCACCATTGGCTCACATCACCTTATGTCCGACGTCGATGCGTCAAAAGGCGGCCGTGACAGCGGTCCCTCACCCCACGAATACCTCGCTGCTGCCCTCGCCAGCTGCACTGGCATGACCCTCAAAATGTACGCCAGTCGCAAAAGCTGGGGGCTTGAGAACGCGATTGTGACGGTCAACATTAACCGCACCGATGAGGTCGAACGCTTTACGCGCACGATTTCCCTTGTTGGTAATTTGGATGCAGAGCAAACGGCGCGCCTACTGGATATTGCCGATAAGTGCCCAGTGCATAAAGCACTGATTGGCACGATTGCGATTGACACCCAGCTTGTGCCGTAACGTAAGCTAGGCTTGCTGCCGCTAGGCGGCCATTTTTACTTCGAAGTGCTGGAGGATCCTGAGCTGGAACTCGATCCTGAGCTAGAGGATTTTCCAGCCTTATAGCCTTGGTTGTATTGCGATTGCTTTTCTTTTTCGTAGGCATCGTAAACGTAACCTGATGCTGCGCCCACTGCCGCGCCACCAACCGCACCCCAAATTGGATTGCCATGGAAAATGGCCGTGCCCACAGCGCCCGCCGCAGCACCAATGGAAGCGCCTGATAGGGTGCGTTGCTCTGTATTACTCATATTCGAGCACCCTGCAGCTAGAAATACGACTGAAGTAATGGCGATTAATTTTTTCATGGATTGAACTCCTTCAAACAGGCATTGATTGGATTAGCGTGCGCATGGAAAGCGAACGGTCAAGAAGCGCAAAAAGGTACCCGAGGCAGGGCTACTCGCCGCTGGGGGATTATCTTGTACCCACTGCATATAGCCTGCAATCACCTCATCGCGGGTAGGTGCTGGCTGCTTAATGCAAATATTCGATTTAGCCATTTTTGGATTGCGAGTAGCTAAGTAGGTGTCATAAATTGCGGTGACATAGCCAACGCAAAAACTACGCGACTCTGGGCTGGCAGGTGTTTTGCAAACGGTGGCTAACTCTTGGGTGCTGAGAACCGGAATCTTCTCTTGGGCTTGTACTGCCCCTGAGAATGCGAAAACAGTGCTGATGGCGAGAAGTGTCTTTTTCATCGGGTTTTCCCTAGAGTGATCTTGGGTTGATGATAAACCAATTGCAAGCGCCGTCATCATATATAACTGGCTCCTTCCCCAAAATTTACCGTGCAAGCGGTGTACTATGTAATGGATAAGAGTGGGAATGTTTCATTTTCTGCTTTTGTAAAAATGAATGACTTAAGGTTTATCGCAAGGCATATTGAAGTCGAGCATTCGGCGCGATTGTTAATCCCAATAATCTTATTTCCTTCCTTGCTTACCCATTGCTGCCAAGACAACCATTTATTCAAAGCCTTATATGAAAATCGAAACCTCTCAATTCAGCAAGATCAATACAAAGCAATGCCAAGATGATATGCAGGCATATTGGATGCCCTACACCCCGAACCGCTACTTTAGGAAAAATCCAAAGGTCATGGCGAGTGCCAAGGGCGTTTATTACACCGATGATCATGGGCGCAAATTGTTCGATGGTGCGTCGGGCCTTTGGACTTCGCCACTGGGTCATGGCGACCCCCGCATCATAGAGGCCATCCAAAAGCAATACCAGACAATGGACTATGTTCCCGCGTTTCAAATGGCCAGCAAAGAAACCTTTCGATTGGCCAATCGCATTACCCAATATGCTCCCGCTGATTTAGGAAAAGTGTTCTTTGTGAACTCGGGATCGGAGGCCGTAGATACTGCCCTCAAGATGGCCATTGCCTACCATCGCGCCAGGGGAGAATCGAGTCGAACTCGAATGATTGGTCGCGAGCGAGCCTATCACGGAGGCTGCGTTGGTGGAATTTCCGTAGGGGGCATACCAACAAATCGAAAAATGTTTAGCCCCATGATGATGCCCGGGGTTGATCACCTGCCGCACACCTTAAACCTTTCTCAAATGGCATTTTCACGCGGGCAACCTACCTGGGGCGCTCACCTGGCCGATGATCTGGAGCGATTGGTGTTATTGCATGATGCAAGCAATATTGCTGCGGTCATTTTGGAGCCGGTGCAAGGATCCACTGGGGTCATTGTTCCACCGGTCGGTTACCTTGAAAAAATTCGAGAAATTTGTACAAAGCACGGCATCCTGCTGATTTTTGATGAGGTTATCACTGGCTTTGGTCGCCTTGCGGCGAACTTTGGAGCCGATCGCTTTGGGGTTAAGCCCGACATGATTACATTCGCTAAAGCCATCACCAATGGCGTCATTCCGATGGGCGGCATTATTGCGCACAACGATATTTACGAGACCATCACTAGCGGTGGTGGCCAAGAACAGTTAATCGAGTTTTTTCATGGCTTTACCTATTCAGGCCATCCACTTGCTACTGCGGCGGCTCACGCCTGTTTGGATATCTTCGAAGATGATGATATTTTGGCGCGCACTCAGGTTCTGGAGCAGGTCTTGGGCGATGCGGTTCACTCCCTCAAGGGCATGCCTGGGATCATAGACATACGGAATTGCGGCGTCTCGGCGGCATTCGATCTTGAGCCGATTGCGGGTAAGCCTGGCTTACGCGGCATGCAAGTGCTCGAGAGCTGCATTGAACACGGTATTTTGGTACGCATTACTGGAGATACCATCGCCATGGGCCCGCCTTTTGTTGCTACTACCGAAGAAGTCCAATCCTTAGTTGAAACTTTTTCCCGTGTGATTAAGAAGGCGTTTAGCTAATTATTTAGCAAAAAATCGGTTTAACTCCCTTAACGAATCACCCATTCATTCAACCCCCTTCAACCCGAAAGAAAAAATAATGAACCTCAGCAAATTTTTCTCATTACGAACCATTGCATCGGTCGGCTTGCTCAGTTTTTGCATCGGCTTCGCACAAGCAAACCCCGACAGTGATTGGCCAAAAAAGCCCATTAAAGTTGTTTTGTCCTTTCCTGCGGGTGGCTCAACGGATGTATTTGCAAGGGCAATCATGGTTCCACTCGGGGAGGCACTGGGCCAAGCCATGGTCATTGAAAATAAACCGGGGGCAGGTGGAATGATCGGGCTCGGCGCTGCCGCTACTGCAGCACCGGATGGCTACACCATTCACTTTAGTGCTTTAACTAATCAGGCAATTTCCCAAGCCCTATACAAAAATCCGCCTGCAGACTTAAGAACCAGCTTTGCCCCAGTAGCCTTAGTGGGCGCTGTGCCCCACGTACTCGTTGTTAATCCAACGGTACCTGCTAAAAATGTTGCAGAACTAACGGCATTTATTAAATCGCGCAATGGCAATTTTAGCTATGCATCACAGGGGAATGGCACTCTATCCCACCTTGAGTCGCAACTATTTATGCAACGCATTGGGGCAACTGGGGTGCACGTTCCCTATAAAGGCAGTAGCTTTGCCCTGCCTGACCTGATAGCGGGCAACACATTAATGATGTTCGATAGCGTCACCGCATCATTACCCCATATCAATAGTGGAAAATTGCGGCCCCTTGGAATTGCATCGGCTGAACGGTCACCACTAATGCCAACGGTTCCGACCCTGGCCCAGGCTGGCTTGATGAAATTTGATGTCGAGAATTTATTCGCCATTTACGTTCCCAAAGGAACATCACCCAAGATCATTAGTCGATTGGAAACTGAATTGCGACGGATTATTACCAATCCCGATTTAAAGCAACGTGTTGCCAATCAGGGTATTTTTCTGCAGTTTGAAAATGCCGGCAAGCTGGCTGAAGTTACCAATGCGGAGCATGACAAGTGGGGCAAGATCGTCAAATCAGCCAATATCAAAATCGATTAATTCATGATGGATATCTCGCATCCTTACGGCCGTGGAAGAACCCCTGTCTTAGCGCGCAATGCCGTTGCTAGCTCGCAGCCTTTAGCGACTCAAGCCGGATTAGAAGCCCTACAACTGGGTGGTAATGCGGTGGACGCTGCACTGGCTACTGCCATTACATTAACCGTAGTTGAGCCCACCATGAATGGACTTGGCGGAGATGGATTTGCGCTGATTTGGGAAGGAAAAAAATTACACGGCTTAAATGCATCGGGCCGAGCGCCGGCCACATGGACGCCCGAGTTCTTTGCAGGAAAATCGGCAATGCCATTGATTGGCTGGGATACGGTAACTGTTCCTGGAATGGTATCGGGCTGGGTTGCACTTTCTAAAAAGTTTGGGCGATTACCATTTGCATCCTTGTTCAAGCGCGCTATTGCGTATGCCGAGAACGGCTATCCCGTCTCACCCGTCATTGCAAGGCAGTGGCGCGAGGCCATTCCGATTCTGCAAGGTCAACCGGGATTTTTAGAGTCCTTCACGCTCAATGGTCGCGCCCCACTTGCCGGAGAAATTTGGCGCTTCCCAGAGCAAGCCAAGACCTTACGCAGCATTGCTGACAGCACCGGAGAATCGTTTTATAAAGGCGAGATTGCGCAAGCGATTGTTGATTTTTCGCAAAAGACCGGTGGATCTTTTTCTTTGGCTGACTTTCATTCCCATGAAGCGAATTGGGTTGAGCCACTGGATTTCAACTACAAGGGCTACACCCTTTCTGAAATCCCACCCAATGGTACTGGCATCATTGCCCAAATGGCATTGGGCATCTTAGATGCATTAAATGCAACCCAGTATCCGCGGTATTCCGCGCAGCGCATCCACCTCCAAGTCGAGTCCATGCGACTTGCCTTTGCAGATGCCTATGCGCACGTTGCTGATGCGGGCTCGATGCATATGGATCCGCGCGCACTATTAAATCAAAAATACCTTGCTCGTCGTGCTGCATTGATTGACCACAATAAAGCCGGGCATTACACCAGTGGTGATCCGCATTCGGGTGGCACGGTGTATTTGTGCGCCGCAGATGATTCCGGAATGATGGTGTCCTACATCCAATCCAACTTCAAAGGATTTGGCTCGGGCGTAGTTGCGCCAGGCGGTATCGCGCTCCATAACCGCGGGATGAGCTTTAGCCTTGTGCCGGGACATCCCAATCAGGTAGCACCAGGCAAGCGACCATTTCATACGATCATTCCCGCTTTTTTAAGTAAAGCAAATAAGCCGGTCATGGCCTTTGGCGTGATGGGTGGAAACATGCAACCGCAAGGTCACTTGCAAATGCTCATGCATTTTGTCGACGATCAGCTCAATCCCCAAGCGTGCTCGGATTCGCCGCGCTGGCGTATTGATGATGCGGGAAAGCTCACCGTAGAGTCTTCCATGCCATCGGATGTTGTCGATGGCCTACGCCAACTCGGTCACGATGTCACGGTAATGCCATTTGACAGCCTTGATTTTGGAAGTGCTCAGGCCATTGCCCTGATTGGCGAGAATGCGTCTGGTGGCTATATTGCCGGCAGTGATCACCGCCGCGATGGCATTGCTGCTGGGTTTTAATTGCCTCAGCCCTAGTAAGCCTAAGCAATCCCTTTTTTATCTAGGCCTCTGCGCGTAAAGCGACAGAGGACCTGATTTTTGCACTTTTTTGGTGCAAATATACCGGCTACGCCCTCCCCGATTCCCCATAATGACGCATCAATTAAAGGGATGAGCCATGGATTCGTTTAAGACCGGTAGTGATGCGTTGTTTATTTTGATGGGTGCCATTATGGTGCTCGCCATGCATGCAGGCTTTGCATTTTTAGAGCTGGGTACGGTGCGTAAGAAAAACCAAGTCAATGCGCTGGTCAAAATCCTGGTTGATTTTGCCGTCTCCACCATTGCCTATTTCTTCATTGGCTACAGCATTGCTTACGGCGTCAACTTCTTTTCCGGCGCTGAAGTACTCGCTCAGAAAAATGGCTATGAACTCGTCAAATTCTTTTTCTTGCTGACCTTTGCTGCAGCAATTCCGGCGATTGTTTCTGGTGGTATTGCCGAGCGCGCCAAATTTAATCCCCAACTGATTGCGACTTTTTTACTCGTTGGTTTTATCTATCCCTTCTTTGAAGGCATTACGTGGAATCAACAGTACGGCATCCAAGCGTGGATTAAAGAACTGACGGGCGAAGAGTTCCATGATTTTGCCGGCTCCATCGTCGTTCATGCCATGGGCGGTTGGATTGCTCTGCCCGCTATTCTCTTACTTGGTGCGCGCCGTGGTCGCTACACCAAAGACGGTAACGTCTCAGCGCACCCACCTTCGAATATTCCATTTTTAGCACTGGGTGCTTGGATTTTGGCAGTGGGTTGGTTTGGCTTTAATGTGATGAGCGCGCAAACCATTGATAAGATCAGCGGCCTCGTGGCCCTTAATTCCTTAATGGCCATGGTTGGCGGTACCTTGTCTGCGTGGCTGATTGGCAAAAACGATCCGGGCTTTTCCTACAATGGCCCCTTGGCTGGCTTAGTTGCGGTCTGCGCTGGCTCCGATCTGATGCATCCCTTGGGCTCCTTAACCGTTGGCCTGGTTGCAGGCGCGTTATTTGTATACACCTTCACGCTCGCGCAAAACCGCTGGAAGATCGACGATGTACTGGGAGTCTGGCCATTGCATGGCTTATGCGGCCTTTGGGGCGGCATCGCTGCCGGTATCTTTGGCTCAACTGCATTGGGTGGGCTTGGTGGCATTTCCCTTACAGGGCAGCTGATTGGAAGCTTCCTGGGGGTCAGCATTGCGCTGGTCGGTGGCTTTGTGGTGTATGGCCTACTCAAATTAGTGATGGGTCTACGCCTATCCCAAGAAGAAGAGTTCGATGGGGCAGATTTGAGCATTCATCGAATCTCCTCTACCCCCGATCGCGAATCCAGCTGGTAAGGGGCTTTATGGGCGGCCTTTTGGTGGGTTTCTACGCATAGACTTTTAATCCACCCTGCACTAATCTCAACAATTAAACAGAGGGCCGTACTCTCATGACAGCACGACTTATCCTTATTGCAGCTTTTGTTGGATTTTTAACTGGGTGTGCATCGCCCAAAGTTATTGAGGCCACAAGACTCTCCGACCGAGACCTATCTTGTGAGTCACTAAAAGATGAATACAAACAGGCAGAGCAAGCCAAAAAAGATGCCGAAGCTGTTAAGGGTGTAACCGGTACCAATACAGCGGCTGCTATCTTCTTCCCTATCGGCATTATTGCAACGTATAGCAATGCCAATGAAGCCATAGCAGCAGCTGACACAAGAATGGTGCGGCTAGCTGATTTTATGGACAAGAAAAGCTGTAAATAGTCTATCAGGCCAAGCCCATGCTGGGCTTGGCTAAAGTCTGCTCTTGAGACCTACTCCGTTCGATATCTATAATGGGGCATGGCTATTTATGAACTCGATGGTATTGCACCCCAATTAGGAGAAGGCGCTTTCGTAGCCGATAGCGCCGAAGTAATTGGGCATGTCCGCTTAGGCAAAAACGCCAGCGTTTGGTCAAAGACCGTGGTGCGCGGTGACAACGATCAAGTCACCATTGGCGACGAGAGCAATGTGCAAGATGCCTCGGTCCTTCATTCCGACCCTGGATTTCCGCTCATCATTGGTAAGCGGGTCTCGATTGGCCACAAAGTCATGCTGCACGGCTGCAGCATTGGTGATGGCACTTTAATTGGTATTGGCGCGATCGTGCTCAATGGCGCGAAGATTGGCAAGCACTGTTTGGTTGGTGCTGGCGCCCTTGTTACCGAAGGTAAAGAATTTCCGGATGGCTCGATGATTTTAGGTTCGCCCGCCAAAGCTGTTAAAACTTTGAGTCCTGAACACATCCAGAACATCGAGCGCATTGCCGATCACTATGTTGAGAACGCCGCGCGCTTTCGGGCTAGCTTAAAAAAGATCGGCTAAGTTACTTTGCTACCCGTACTCAGTGTTGTCGTCCCGGTTTTCGCGCTGATTCTCGCGGGATTTATTGCAGGTAAAACCGGCAAGCTTGGACCCAACGCCTCTACTGAAATCAACCGCTTTGTCGTCTGGTTGGCGCTGCCTGCACAACTCTTTAATTTCACTGCCAATAGCGATTGGCAAACTCTGTGGCAACCCGGCTTCATCATTGCGTTTAGTGCAGGGTGTTTTGCGGTCTTCATCGCGCTGCTTCTATATCGCTGGT
>JBIILR010000151.1:0-3618 GCA_044338365.1 Polynucleobacter sp.
AGGCGTATGCGAAAGAACATGGGGCAGCCAGGCATTGCAGCCTTGTTTAGTGTCGCGGGTCGCGATATTCGTAAAGCGACAGCGGGTGATTTGGGTTTTGCGATTGGCCCCAGGCTTAATGCTGCTGGACGCCTAGCCGATATGACCTTAGGAATTCAGCTGCTACTGGCAGACGATGTTGATGTTGCCCTGCGCATCGCCCAAGAACTCGATCGCATTAACCGCGAACGGCGGGTAATCGAGGGTGGCATGCAAGAGGCGGCTTTGGCGCATTTAGCAGAGGAACAGTTGGATGGCCTAATGGCAGCCCGCTCTGCCCTCTGTCTGTGGAATGCCAACTGGCATCAAGGCGTAGTCGGTATCGTGGCCTCGCGCCTGAAAGAACGCTTCAATCGCCCAGCCATCGTATTTGCCCCAGCCGATACGGAAGATGCGCAGTCGCAATTGCGTGGATCGGGTCGTTCGATTAGCGGCTTTCATCTGCGGGATGCATTGGACTTGGTTTCCAAGCGCGAGCCTGGCCTCATTCTCAAATTTGGTGGTCATGCCATGGCAGCGGGCCTGACGATTGATCAAGCCAACTTTGCCCGCTTTGATGCCTGCTTTCAGGCGGTTGCCGATGAATTACTCGACGATGCGCTACTAGCAAGGCAACACATCCACGATGGCAGCCTACGCCCAGATGAATTGACTGCAGAGACAGGTGACCTGTTGGCAGAAGAACTCTGGGGCCAAGGCTTCCCACAGCCGGTCTTTTATGGTGAATTTGAAGTGATTAGCCAAGCCTTAATGAAAGAAAAACACCTGCGACTGCAACTGAGGATGCTCGGTAGCGCGCCGGGGGATAAGCCAGTGGGTGCGGTGTGGTTTAACCATACCCAGACCCTGCCAGCGCGGGCGTATTTGGCTTACCGCTTGGTTGCCGATCGGTTCGGCGGTCAAACACGGGTACAACTCATGATTGAGGCCTTGGATGAGCCGAGCGGGATGGATGCCTAATGGCCGCTTGACTTTATAATCCCTAGTATGGAAGCCGAACAACTCAACCTTATCTCGAACACCCTTCACGATCTGCTCTTACGCGAGCAAGCACTTCGGGGGTATCTTTGACTACGACGTCAAGTCACGTCGCCTAACGGAAGTCAATTCCATATTGGAAGATCCCACGATTTGGGATGACCAAAAACGAGCCCAAGCGCTCGGTAAAGAAAAAAAATTACTCGATGGAGTGGTCTCTACCCTTACGAACTTAAATACCAATATCACCGGCGCCCTCGAATTATTCGAGATGGCCAAAGAAGAAAGTGATTTTGAGACCTTAAGCGCAATTGAGCTTGATACCGAGAGTTACAGCAAAATCATTGCAGACCTCGAGTTTCGTCGCATGTTTCACAATGAGATGGATCCCTGCAATTGCTTTATTGACATTCAGGCGGGCGCCGGCGGAACCGAGGCCTGCGACTGGGCGAGCATGCTGTTTCGCCAGTACCTCAAGTACTGCGAACGCAAAGGCTACAAAACCGAGATTCTGGAAGAATCCGATGGCGATGTGGCTGGCATTAAAAGCGCCACGATCAGGATTGATGGGGAGTATGCCTACGGTCACTTGCGTTCAGAGACTGGAGTTCATCGATTGGTCCGTAAATCGCCATTTGACTCATCGGGCGGTCGCCACACCTCCTTTGCCAGCATCTACGTTTACCCTGAAATCGATGACTCGATTGAGATCGACGTCAATCCGGCCGACATTCGAACCGATACCTACCGCGCTTCAGGCGCCGGTGGTCAGCACATTAATAAAACCGACTCTGCCGTTCGCTTAACCCACTTGCCAACTGGCATTGTGGTGCAATGCCAAAATGACCGAAGCCAGCACCGCAATCGCGCTGAGGCCATGACCATGCTGAAGTCACGCCTGTATGAGCACGAGATGCAAAAACGCCGCGTCGAGCAAGATAAATTAGAGGCCAATAAAACCGATGTGGGTTGGGGCCATCAAATTCGATCGTACGTTTTAGATCAAAGCCGCATTAAAGATTTGCGTACCAACGTCGAGATTTCTAACACCCAAAAAGTATTGGATGGTGACCTCGATGCCTTTATTGAAGCCAGCCTGAAGCAAGGCGTTTAATTACTCTGATTAGCTCAAACCCTATGAACGATAAAGCCCAAAACCCAGACAATGCGCCCGAAGCCCTGGATGAAAATCACATCATCTCCGAGCGCCGTGAAAAGTTAGCGCAGCTGCGCGCCAAAGGCATTGCATTTCCGAACGACTTTGTCCCTACGCACCATGCAGCCGATCTGCATGCGCATTACGATGGCTTCAATAAAGAAGAATTGGCTGCCAAGAAGGTGATGGTCAAAGTCGCTGGGCGTATGGTTCTGAAACGCGTGATGGGCAAAGCCAGTTTTGCAACGATTCAAGATCGTACGGGGCAAATTCAGTTTTACATTAGCGATGAAATCAGCAGCGCTGATATTCACAACGCATTCAAGCACTGGGACATGGGTGACTTTATTGCGGCTGAGGGGCACTTATTTAAAACCAATAAGGGTGAGCTCTCGGTGGAGTGCAGCAGCTTGCGACTCCTCAGTAAATCGCTGCGCCCCCTGCCCGATAAATTTCATGGCCTCTCCGATTTAGAGACCAAGTACCGCCAGCGCTACGTTGACCTGATCGTCAGCCCCGATACCCGCGCGACCTTTGTCTCCCGCAGTAAAGCCATTGCGTCTTTGCGCCGCCATATGCTGGAGGCCAATTTCATGGAGGTCGAGACCCCCATGCTCCACCCCATTCCGGGCGGCGCGACTGCAAAACCATTTATGACTCACCACAATGCGCTCGATATGCAGATGTTTTTACGCATTGCTCCTGAGCTCTACCTCAAGCGCTTGGTCGTCGGCGGCTTTGAGCGTGTATTTGAAATCAATCGCAATTTCCGCAACGAGGGTGTCAGCCCACGCCATAACCCTGAATTCACCATGATGGAGTTTTATGCGGCATACACCGATTACAAATGGTTGATGAACTTCACAGAGGGCTTGATTCGGGCCGCCGCAATTGATGCGCAGGGCACTGCGACCCTTACCCACCAGGGTCGTCCACTGGACTTAAGCAAGCCATTTCAACGCCTAACAATTACAGAGGCTATCCTAAAATACGGTCCCGACTCCAAAAAGAGCTATACCCCTGATCAACTTGAGGACGCTGAATTTATTCGCGCTGAACTCAAAAAAGGGGGCGAGGATATTAATGCGCCGGCACTCAAGAACGCCGGCATTGGCGCCTTGCAGCTAGCTTTATTTGAATTAGTCGCTGAGCACCATTTGTGGGAGCCAACCTACATCATCGACTACCCAATTGAAGTTAGCCCCCTCGCCCGCGAATCCGATACCCGCCCTGGTGTTACCGAACGCTTTGAGCTCTTCATCACTGGCCGTGAAATTGCCAATGGCTTTTCTGAACTTAATGATGCCGAAGATCAGGCGCAACGCTTTCATAAACAGGTGGAGCAAAAAGAAGCGGGCAATGAAGAGGCGATGTACTTTGACCACGACTTTATTCGCGCACTCGAGTACGGCATGCCCCCCACCGGCGGTTGCGGAATTGGTATC
>JBIILR010000041.1:0-11875 GCA_044338365.1 Polynucleobacter sp.
TATCCCAGCCTCTTTTGCCTGAGATTCGAGCCCTTGGTGGATATCGCTTAGGGTAGTGTGGCCGTAAACCTGGGGCTCGCGGCTACCTAACAGATTCAGGTTCGGTCCCTGAATAACTAAAACTGATGGGTTTTTTGACATAGATCGCTATTTTTAGAACCAGTTAAGAACAGATGATGTCAGGCTTTTCAAATCACATTGCAGCACTTTTGGCTTGCTCAGGGCGTGTGCAAAAGCGGAGTTGGATCGATGCAGCATGGGGTGAAGTATACCCGCTACCCCATGGGCAAAATTGCTAAATGCAGGAAAAAAAGTTTTTTTTCTACAAAATGAGTGAAAGTAAGCTACTTTAGGCACTCAAAACCAACTGAAATAGTGATTTATTCCTACTCTAAAAAATGGTAATTTTAATTAAATAGCCGCTTTTATCTGCTTTCTGAGTTCATCTTCGCTTATCTTCCCTAATTTCGTATTTGTCACCTTGCCTTTGGCATTAATCACTACGGTGTAGGGAAGGGCGCCTTGCGTATTGCCTAAGTCCTTACCAATTTTGCTGCCCTGCAATCCGCCCATGACGATGGGATAGGAAACCAGGGTAGTTTCAAGAAATTGACGTATGTTTGATGGTGTATCGATACCGATACCAACAAATAAGACATTTTTCGATGCAAATTCATCCTGAAGATCGCTCAAGGCAGGCATCTCTTCGACGCAAGGCGGGCACCATGATGCCCAAAAGTTCACCACCAACACCCGGCTTTGCCATTCGGCAGTATTCACTGGCGTGTTATCTGGTTTCATCCATGGATTGGCCAGAAGCGCAGCAACCGAGTCGTCGCTCGCAGTGCCGTCACGGTAAATCCAGCTTGCGGTGATCAGGCCTGCAGCAAGCCCAAGCAAGCTCATTCCACTGATGATTCCTATTTGTCTTCGGTTCATGCCCACTCCTTCGCTAAAATTCAATCATGCATATACACATCTTGGGCATTTGCGGTACCTTTATGGGCGGCATCGCTGCCATCGCACGGCAGGCCGGTCACCGCGTAACGGGATGCGATGCGAATGTGTATCCGCCCATGAGTACCCAGCTCGAAGCCCAAGGCATAGAACTTATCGAAGGATACTCTAGCGATCAATTATCGCAACTGGGTAGCAAGCCGGATTTATTTGTCATTGGTAATGTAGTTTCGCGCGGCAATCCACTAATGGAGGCAATTCTCAATTTGGGCTTGCCTTATGTCTCTGGTCCGCAGTGGCTTGGAGAGCAGGTGCTCTACGATAGGCATGTTCTAGCGGTGGCAGGCACCCACGGCAAAACTACGACCTCAGCGATGCTAGCTTGGATTTTGGAATTCAATGGCAAAGAGCCAGGTTATTTAATCGGCGGTGTGCCGCTGAATTTCACGGTGTCAGCGCGGCTGGGTAAAAGCCCCTACTTTGTGATTGAGGCCGATGAATACGACACCGCCTTTTTTGATAAACGCAGTAAGTTTGTGCATTATCGGCCGCGTACTGCCTTACTCAATAATCTGGAGTTTGATCACGCTGATATTTTTGCTGATCTCGCTGCAATCGAAACCCAGTTTCATCATTTAGTGCGAACGGTGCCGAGCGAAGGCTGTTTGGTGGTCAATGGCGCAGAAGCATCGCTGGAGCGGGTGCTTGAGCGTGGTGCTTGGTCGCCGGTGGCACGCTTTGGTATGAACGTGAAGAACGCATGGTCGATGCAAGCCCATCCCAACGATGATTTCACGGTAGTGCATGAAGGCATGGAAGTGGCTACGGTTTGCTGGGCCCTAGACTCAGGCGTGATGGGTCGCCATAATCAACTCAATGCCCTGGCGGCAATTGCAGCAGCGAAGCACATTGGCATTAGTCCGCGCGATGCAGCCAGTGCCTTAGCTCAATTTAAAAATGTAAAACGCCGCTTAGAAACCGTTGGCCAGCATAATGGCATCACGATTTACGATGACTTTGCGCACCACCCCACGGCAATATCCACTACGCTCGATGGTCTGAGGCGCCGCGTAGGCAATGGCCGGATTTTGGCGGTCTTGGAGCCGAGATCGAACACCATGAAGCTGGGCATCATGAAGGCCCAGTTGCCTCTAAGCTTAGAGGCCGCCGATCGCATTTATGCCTATGGCGCCGCCAACGGCAAAGAGGCTTTGGGTTGGAATTTGGCGGAAGTGCTGAGCCCCTTAAATAAGGATAAGCTGGGCCGTGCCAATGCGTTTGATGATTTAGCGGCGCTAGTGAGTGCCGTCGCAAAGGAAGCCAGGCCAGGGGATCACATATTGGTTATGAGTAATGGCGGCTTTGGTGGAGTGCATCACAAATTACTGCAGGCAATGCTTGCGGCAGCAAACTAAAACAACATAGAAAGCATTTTTATGCCAGCACGATTACAGAATAAGATTGCCATCATTACCGGTGCGGCCAAAGGCATTGGTTTAGCCACAGCGATGCGGTTTTCCCAAGAGGGCGCGAAAGTCATGCTGGCCGACATCAACCTGGCTGAATTAGAAAAGCATGCTGCAGCGATTCCGAATGCAGAAGCGTATGCCATGAATGTAACCGATCGGGATAGCATTCAGGCGGCAGTCGATGCCATTATGAAAAAACATGGCCGCATTGATATCTTGATTAATAACGCCGGCATTACCCAAGATGCGCGCCTCGTGAAAATGACTGAAATGCAATTCGATGCAGTGATTGATGTCAATCTCAAAGGCGTTTTTAATTGCACCCAATTGGTGGTGCCGCACATGCTGGAAGCCAAACGCGGCGCTATTGTGAATGCCTCCAGCGTGGTGGGTTTGTATGGCAACTTTGGTCAGACCAATTACTCAGCAACCAAATTTGGCGTGATTGGGTTTACCAAAACCTGGGCACGTGAGCTCGGCCCTAAAGGCATTCGAGTCAATGCCGTTTGCCCTGGTTTTGTGGGGACTGAAATGGTGATGGCAATGCCGAGCGCTATTTTGGAAGACATTGCAAAGCGGACCTGGATGGGGCGCCTTGGCACCCCCGACGAAATCGCCAATGTGTATGTATTTTTAGCCAGCGATGAGGCCAGTTACATTAATGGCAGCACCCTCGAAGTTAGCGGCGGGATCTCCCTTTAATATGTACCTTCTTTATGAAGAGGGTGGCGACATTAAAGCCGCTACTGTGCAATCGACCACGGGTGAGGGCGATGCCCAGTCATGGCAAGCGACCAGTCTGTCTGGCAAAAAGCTCAAGCTAAAGGCCAAAGAAGTGTGGCTGCGTTTTGAAAAGCCCGATGCACAAGGGTTGATGGATGAGGCCGGCGCTTTATCAAACGAGATAGATTTGCAATTGCTGTGGGATTGCGCTCCCGAAGGGGAATTTGCATTTACCGACATTGCTTCAGAGTATTTTGGTGGCCAGGCTAGTGCGGCACAACAAGCGGCATTGGCGATTGCCCTGCAATCGGCGCCCGTGTATTTTCGGCGCAAGCAGCGCGGCCGATTTATGCGCGCACCCAAAGAACAGCTGGATGCAGGCATTGCCGCCCTCGAGCGCAAGCAGCGTGAACAAGAACAGCAAGGGCAGTGGCAAGCAGAGTTAGTTGCAGGCCGTTTTCCAGAAAGCTTGCTATCGCAAGCTAAGCAACTCCTCTTTAATCCCGATAAAAATACCTTAGCCTATAAAGCATTTTTAGCGGCGTGCAATGAGACCGGTGAGTCGCCGCCGCAACTCATGATGCGTTGCGGTGCCCTAGAGTCGCCGCTGGCTTACCACCAAGGGATGTTTTTGAAGGTGAACTTTCCGAACGGTGCAGGGCACCATGCGGATGCAATGATTGCGGATGCAGTCTATGACGCAGCGATTGCAGCATTGCCCACTGCTGAAGTGCAGGCCTTTTCGATTGATGATGCCGCTACCACCGAAATTGATGACGCGCTGTCGGTTACGGCCTTGCCGGAGGGAGGTCACCGCATTGGTGTCCATATCTCTGCCCCGGGCCTGGTGATCGGCAAGGATGATTCACTGGATCAAGTAGCGCGGGCGCGTATGTCAACGGTCTATATGCCAGGCGATAAGATTACGATGCTGCCCGATGCGGTGATTGCGCGTTTTTCATTGGATGCCGGTAGTGCAAGGCCGGCCGTATCGATTTACGTTGATATCGATACGCAAGGCGATTTAATCGCTCAGTCAGTGCAAACTCGAATTGAATTGGTGCCGATTGCCGCCAACTTACGTTTAGAGCATTTAGAAGAATTTGTTAATCAGTTTGCTGACCCAGAATATGTTGCAAAGGCTGATAATGCCTTTGCTTTTCAAAATGAATTACTGATCTTGTGGCGCGCAGCACAAAAATTGCATGCGAAGCGCCAGGAGCAGCGGGCGAAAAATGGCTTACGTGTAGAGCAGCTCGGCGTGGTCGATCCCAATGCCCTGCAACGCGATTTTCAGTTTCAGATTAGCCAAGCCAGTGGCGTAGAGCGGGTTGAGATCGAGCCGCGATCACGGGGTTCGGTATTGGATACGATCGTCGCAGAGTGGATGATTTATTGCAACAGTACTTGGGGGCAGTGGCTGGCAGATCAAGGATTGCCAGCCTTGTTTCGAACCCAGAAAGGCTGGGGTCCACAACGCACACGCATGCAAACCACACCAGCGCCTCACGAAGGCTTGGGTTTGGAGTATTACGCCTGGTGCACTTCCCCCTTGCGGCGCTATTCGGATTTAGTGAATCAGTGGCAATTGATTGCCTTGGCCAAGCATGGCGTCACGGCAAAAATGGTAGCGCCGTTTCAGCCGCGCGATGCCAGCCTGATGGGGATTGCTGCCGATTTTGAAACCTGCTATCAGTCCTATGCCGAGTATCAAGATCGCCTGGAGAAATACTGGTGTTTGCGGTGGTTAGCGCAGGAGCCGCTGCCGCGTACCGTATTTGCGCGCCACCTCAAAGAGGGGATGAGTCGCCTAGAGGATGTTCCGCTGCATTTGCCAATACCCGAACTGGCATCGCATCTCCGGATGACCCGTGCCGAGGTTGCTATTTTAGAAACCGATCTATTACAACTAAGCGCCAGCGTACGCGTCAATCAGATTGAAAAATCAGAGTCCGCTGCATCAGAAATGGATTCGTCAGAATTGGATGCGCCGGAAATGGAGCCGCCAGCGGCAGATGTAGCCCCGCTAGGCGACACACCGATTTCGTGAGATTGGCTAGGTGCAAATGCGCTTGAACGATCGCTTGCATTGGTGGTGGCGTCACCATCCATTTTGGTTTGCCCTGATGCTTTCGCTGGCCTTGCATGCGCTTTTCTTATCCGTCCGCTGGAGTTACGGTGAAATCCAAGAGCGCAGACTCAATACACCATTGAGTGTGGTGCTGGTGAACTCCAGCAGCCAAACGCCACCCAAAAAAGTAGTCAAACTCGCGCAGGCCGATTTACAAGGAGGCGGAGTCACCTTAAATCAAGATGCGAGTGCGATACACCGGGCGCGCCTCGGTGCCGAAGCCCAGCTCGAGGTCTTGGAAAAGAATCAAAAGCAAATGCTCTCGCGCATACAGGCTGAGAAAGATGCTACTGCAGGCAGGCGTAGCGGCGAAGAGCAGCGGGTCGTCTCGCAACTGAACGCATTGGAGGCAGAGCTAGCCAAACGCATTCAGGCCAATGGCAAAGAGCCGCGCAGGGCGGTGTTGACAGCAAGCAGCACAAAAGCAGTGGTCTTTGCCAGTTATTACGATGCGATGCGGCAAAAGATTGAGGCATACGGCAGTACGTTTTTTCCGCGGGTCAACGGTAGACCGCTCTATGGCGGCGTGGTGCTGGTCGTGAGTGTGGATGCCCAAGGAAAAATTGCCAACAGTAGCAGTGGCAAGGAGGGTGTTGAGGTACGCCGCTCCTCTGGTATCGCCGATTTAGATCGCCAGGCCGTCGCCATTGTGCGGGCCGCTGCCCCCTATGGCCCTTTCCCGCCCGAGATGCGCAAGCAAATCGATGTGCTCGATTGGGTCTCTACGTTTGAGTTCACACGGGATGGGGCGATAAACCGCCTTGAAGGCAACCGCCTAGAACTGCGTCCTTAGGTGGGTACGCACACCACTTTATTCGCTACACTCATAGCATGCCGTCTAATTTACCAACACATCCGATTGAGCTACAGATGAATCCCGCTGATTTTTCAGGAGTGGATGTCTATGCAGTTGCGGGCAACCCCATTGCCCACAGCAAGTCGCCCACCATTCATCGTCGTTTTGCCGAGCAAACAGCGCAAGCCATGCATTACGGTACGGTCATGCCGGAGTTGGGCGCGTTTGCTAAGACAGCAAGGACCTTTTTTACTGCGGGTGGCAAGGGCATGAACGTCACCGTGCCGTTTAAGTTGGATGCGCAAACCTTGGCCGATGTCTTGACGCCGCGAGCAGCGCTTGCCGGTGCGGTGAATACCTTATGGCAACAAGACGGCGTACTGCATGGAGATAACACCGATGGTGCTGGCCTCGTACGCGACCTGAAGGCCCAAGGCATTGCACTAAGCAATGCATCGATTTGTATTTTGGGTGCAGGCGGCGCAGCGCGCGGGGTTCTGGGCCCATTGCTGGAGCAAAAACCCCAATCCATCGTGATCACCAATCGATCGATCGATAAGGCGCGGGAATTACAAACGGCGTTTCAGGCTCTAGCGGATACGCATGGCGTGCTACTCACGGTATGCCCAGTCGATGCATTAGGGAGTCAGCCCGATCATGCCGTAATTGACCTCATCATTAATGCCACTGCGGCCGGCCTTAGCAATGACTCGCCCATCAGCGATGCCATTGCAAAACGGATTTTTAGGCCCACGGCATTTGCCTATGACATGGTCTACGGAAAAGTCACAAACTTTATGCAACAAGCCATCAATCAGGGTTGCCGCGTCAGCGATGGCTTGGGTATGCTGGTGGAGCAAGCGGCCGATGCGTTTTTACTCTGGCGTGGATCAAGCCTTGCTTCGCAATTGGATGTGCGCGCAGTTTTAGATGAACTGCGCCAAGAGCTTGCCACTAAAGCACTGTAGTTCAAACAATACTATTCATGCGCTGGATTGCCTATCCGATTAAATGCTTTTTATTTGGCATCCTTGCGCTGCAGATTTATTTTGCCTTGCAAATTATGGCGTGGGCTTTTGTTGATCCCAGCACAACAGCCTTTCAGCGGGCCGAGCGCTGGCGCTTGTGTACTTGGCATTGGTCTTGCCCCATCGAATCGCGTTGGGTGCCGTATGAGGGGATTTCACCTAGCCTTAAGCGGGCGGTTCTGGTGAGTGAGGATGATATCTTTTTTCAGCATCCGGGTGTGCGCGTGAGCGACATGCAAAAAGCCTGGGAGAAAAACCAAAAGCAGGCCAAGAATAAAAAAGCCCCGGTACTTCGGGGCGGCTCGACCATCACGCAGCAACTGGGTAAGAATCTGTTCTTGTCGTCTGAGCAGCATTACGTGCGCAAGGCCCAAGAGTTGGTGATTACTGGCCTATTGGAGTTAATTCTGAGCAAAGAGCGCCTATTTGAGATCTACCTAAACTCAGTTGAGTGGGGTGAAGGTATCTTTGGTGTGGGCGCTGCGGCAAACCATTATTTTGTAACCACACCCCAGCTACTTAGCCGCGAACAAGCAGCGAGTTTGGCTTCAGCGCTGCCGGCGCCCAAGTGTTTTGATAAGGTGCAGTATTGCCGCAGGGGCCGAATTGATTATGGCGCTCGCCAAGAATTTATCCTTGCCAATATGGATCGCATTGCACTGCCAAAGGCAGTAAAGCAAACAAAGTAAGCAGGTTTATTGAGCGCTTGCAGCCCGCAGTGCATCACGCGTTTCAATCGCAATAATGCGCGCACGTTCTGCAAAATCGGCTCCGCTGCTCGCGTACAAAATGGCCCGCGATGAATTAATCATCATTCCAGTACCCGGCTTGCCTGGAATACGACCAGCTTTGACGGTGGCCTTGAGATCGCCGCCTTGTGCGCCAATCCCCGGAATCAGGAGAGGCATCTCACCCACAATCGCCCGTACCTTGGCGATTTCATCGGGAAAGGTGGCGCCCACGACGAGGCTAATTTGTCCCGTGCTGTTCCACTCCTTGGCTGCGAGCGTAGCAACGTGCAAATACAGCGGTTGACCGTCGCTTGCGATATTTAAAAACTGCAAATCAGAGCCGCCCGGATTGGAGGTGCGGCACAGGACAATCACGCCTTTGCCTTTGTGTTTCAGATAGGGCTCGATCGAATCGCGTCCCATGTAGGGGTTCACGGTAACGGCATCGGCGCCATAGCGCTCAAATGCTTCGAGGGCGTAGTGCTCGGCCGTGCTACCAATATCACCCCGCTTGGCATCCAGAATCACCGGAATATGCGGATAGCGGTCTTTGAGGTGGCGGATGAGTTTTTCCAGCTGATCTTCGGCCCCTTGGGAGGCAAAGTAGGCAAACTGGGGTTTAAAAGCGCACACCACATCGGCAGTGGCATCGGCAATATCGCGGCAGAACTCAAAAATACCCACGGGTTTGCCGCCCGTGGAAGCGGGCATGCGTTTGGGGTCGGGGTCAAAGCCAACACACAACATGCTGCCTTGCGAAGCCCATGCAGACTGGAGTTGCTGGTTAAAAGGTTTTTGGCTTGAGTTCATTGGTTTCGTGTTTATTTTCGCAAAGCTGTCATTGTCTATAGGATAAACTAGCGCATTCCCTAGGAGTTCACCATGATTAACTTGTTCGTCCTGCAAAATGGCCGCCTCTCCCAGGAGCAAGTGGAAGATCGCAATGAGCTCCTAAAGCACATTAATCCAATCTGGATTGACGTTATTGACCCCGAGGAAGAAGAATTAATCTGGATTAAAGAGGCTTTTGGCGTTCTTTTGCCCGAATTGGATGATTTAGGCGATTTAGAGGCATCTGCCCGCTATTTTGAAGCGGACGATGGCCATATGCACATTCGGACCGATTTTTTGCTCGACGAAGAAGAGACCTCGCGCAACGTCCGCGTTGCTTTCGTGATGACCAAGCAAGTCCTGTTTTCGATTCACGATGAAGATTTACCGGTATTCCGCTTGGTCCGTTTGCGTGCCCGTTTGCGCCCCGGTTCGGTGAGCAATGCCAAAGATGTTCTGCTCGATCTTTATTCAACCGATGCAGAGTATTCGGCCGATGCGCTCGAGGAAGTCTATGAAAATTTAGAGCAAGCCGGTAAGCGCGTACTCTCCGATGACATCAGCGACAAAGACGCTGCCGAGGTGCTCGAGACGATTGCCAAGGAAGAAGATACCAATGGCCGTATTCGTCGCAATGTGATGGATACCCGCCGCGCCCTGTCGTTTTTGATGCGTAGCAAATTACTGTCAGACGAGCAGCAAGAAGAAGCTCGGCAAATTTTGCGTGACATTGATTCCCTTGAGAATCACACGGCATTCTTATTCGATAAGATTAACTTCTTGATGGACGCTACGGTCGGTTTTATTAGTTTGAACCAAAGTAAGATCATTAAGATCTTCTCGGTGGTATCGGTTGCTTTGATGCCGCCTACTTTACTTGCCAGTATTTGGGGGATGAACTTCCAGTACATGCCCGAGCTTACTGAGACCTGGGGCTACCCGGTAGCCATTCTATCGATGGTCATTTCATCGATTATTCCACTGAGCTTCTTCCGTCATAAAGGGTGGCTGGGTTAATCACTGCGATTCAAGTAATGGATTGCAGTAAGCCGCGCAATGCAAATAGTACGGCTTGCTGCCGAATGGATTGACGGTCACCCAAGAAGTGTGCGGTAGTGGTAGTAATGCGATTGCTGGCATCGACGCGTTCTATTGCCCAGCCAAAGCACACCGTTCCAACTGGCTTCTCTGGTGTCCCGCCACCAGGGCCCGCAATACCTGTAATCGAAATGGCTGCAGTCACACCGCTACTGAGTTGTGCCCCCAAGACCATTGCACTGGCTACTGCCTCACTGACGGCGCCTTCGGCTTCAATCAGTAGCGGTGATACTTCTAAGCATGCCGCCTTTGCAGCATTACTGTAAGTCACATAGCCACGCTCAAACCACTGACTCGATCCCGCCAAATCGGTTAGGCTGGCTGCGAGAAGCCCACCAGTACAGGACTCGGCGACGGCGAGGGTCCAGCCATGCTGAGTGAATGTAGTTGCGACTGCGCTGGTTAATGCATCGAGCTCAGCTGCTATTAATGGGGAAGGAGTTTGCATGCAATGCCTTGTGAGTGTCGCTCTGAAATTATTACGAAGGTAACAGCTGGGTTGTGCTCAGTAAAGCAAGAATGAGCAGCGTTGCAAAAGCCGCCGCGAGGTCATCAATCACAATCCCAAAACCGCGCCACAGTATTTTGGGTATGGTCGTGGGCGAGCTGGGAGCAATCCAGGCACAGTCTTTAAAGTAGCGATCAATTATGCCAATGGGCCCGGGCTTGACTGCATCAAAGAAACGAAAAAGTGCAAATGCCAAGACCTGCATCCAGAACGGAGCCGGCAGAATCAAGAGTAAGACGAACCAAAAAGCCAAGATCTCATCGAGCACAATGCCACCAAAATCAGCCACGCCTAATTCCTCGCTCACTTGCCCGCAAATCCAACAAGCGGCGATCAGTCCGCCACCGATAATCCAAATCCAATTCTCGGTAGTAAAAAAGAATTGCCCAATCAAAAAGAGTGCCCATGCCCAAAGAGTTCCCACGGTACCCGGAGCAAAGGGACTTAGCCCACTACCGAATCCAAGGGCTAGGGTCCGACCAGCAGTCTGAAACATCCAGCGCAAGGTCGGCTTGGGTTGATTGGCGTTGATCACCACTTAGTTGCTCTTAAAGTGATCAAAGGATTGCGTCAGTAACAAGCTATCTGCTTCGGTCAGTAGATTGCCATTGGCATCGCGCAGAATGAGTGTGGGCTGGGTCCCATCGCTAGCAGAGCTAATGCTGCCAATGCGCGTGAGCGGGAGTAAGACAGTGCTCAGTGATTCAATTTCTACTCTTTTATTTTTTGGGGCAGTGAAACACAGTTCGTAATCATCGCCGCCATTGGCTGCGCATTGCCGGCGTAGGCGTACCGTTTGCGCTGCGACTGTGCGTGAAGTGGGCAATTGATCAATCAGTACTTCCGCATTGACTTGGGACGCTTTGAGGATATGGCGTAAATCACCTAAGAGTCCATCCGATACATCCAGGGCGCTACTCGCAATGCCGCGCAGTTGCATGCCCAGCGTAATGCGCGGTTCCGGTTGGTGTATGCGGTGCAGCACCGCTTCTAAGCTACTGTGATCAAGTGGCCATTCGCTGCGCAATGCCCCTAAAGCAAGCCTTGCATCACCCAGCGTGCCTGACACCCAAATGTCGTCACCCACCTTCGCGCCGGAGCGCTTGATAGCCGAACCGGTAGGCACATAGCCTAGAGCGGTGATGCAAATGGTGAGGGGTCCCTGAGTTGTATCGCCGCCGATTAAAGGGCATTGCCACTGCTGCGCTAAGCGAAACAAGCCTTGGCTAAATTGCGCGAGCCATTCCGCATTCGCATTGGGCAATGCAAGCGCTAAGGTAAAGCCAACGGGCTTTGCGCCCATTGCAGCCAGGTCAGATAGGTTAACCGCCAAGGCTTTATGGCCGAGCCATTCGGGGTTGGCATTGGCAAAAAAATGCCGGCCTTCGACCAGCATGTCGCTGGTAACTGCTAGGCTTTGTGCCGGGTCTGGCTGAAGCAGGGCGCAGTCATCCCCGATCCCGAGTAGAACCTGGCCAGTTTGGGTTTGGGCCATGGATTCTGAGCCGGCTTTAAAAAAGCGCCAGATCAGATCAAATTCCCCTAGTTTTGCATCCATATTTTCATTTTATGTGCCTTGGAGGTGAATGTGCTGGACAGGACT
>JBIILR010000152.1:0-3521 GCA_044338365.1 Polynucleobacter sp.
ATCGACAACGGGTTTAGGTACGAAGTGGGAAAGTAAGCCGAGCGCATGCGCGCGATCCATGCTACTGAGCGCCAGGTTATGGGCTTGCTCAGGATCAAGGCAAAAGAGCCCAGGGCGTAAAAAGGAGTAAGCAGACATGAATCGAATTATCGCGTATGTAAGGGCTGCCAGCGGTTATCGATTAGACCTTCGATGGCCTTGAACTTCGACTTATATGCCATCTTCTGACTCTCTTGGATGTAGTAACCCAGATAGAGATAGGGCCGCTTAAGCTGCTTGACTTGCGCTATTTGCCAGAGAATGCTGTAGGTGCCATAACTGGCTTTGTCTACGGTAGTGTCGTAAAAAGTGTAGACGGAAGAGATGCCCGCTTCGACGATGTCAATGATGCTAACCATGCGCAGGCGACCGGGTTCTTTACCCTGAGGGCCATCCCGAAATTCGACTAATCGGGAGTTCACTCGGCTTTGCAGTAAAAATTGCGTGTACTGCTCTTGATCATCGCGGTTCATTTCACCATCGTGATGGCGCTGGTCTTGGTAGTGGCGATACAGTGCGTAGTGCTCATCCGTGTAACTCAAGTGGAGCACATGGGTTTCTAAATTGGCATGTTGTTTGCGCGCGCGTTGTTGACTGCGACTCGGAACAAAGTGTTCTACCGGTATGCGCGTCGCAATGCACGCATTGCAGTGATCGCAATAAGGCCTGTATGTAAATAGCCCGCTGCGCCGAAACCCTGCATTGACGAGATCACCGTACATATCGCTATGCACTAGATGGGATGGCGTGGCAACTTGTGATCGCGCGATTTGCAGTGGGAGATAGCTGCAGGTATAGGATGCTGTCGCATAAAACTGCAGCGCAGTAATCGGCAGCTCATTGATTTGGCTCATAGCCAACGCTCCAATGCGGTTTTATCAAAACTCCATGGGGTACTTATGGATTTGCGGCCGATTGCATTGCGCGCCAGCGATAAAAATTGGGTGCGCGGGATCGGGCCTGCCCCAAGGGATCGGAGGTGGGCGGTTTCTTGTTGGCAATCAATCATCGGCACCTCGTTATCGTAGCACCAGGCGCAAAGCAGCGCCAAGGCGAGCTTCGATCCATCCCGTTGGCGGCTAAACATCGATTCACCAAAGACCATGCGGCCAAAACTAACGCAGTACAGGCCGCCCAATAGGCGATCACCTTGCTTGATCGCAATGCTGTGGGCAAAACCGTTTTCATAAAGCTGACTGTATGCCTCAACAATTTCATGGGTGATCCAAGTGCCATCCTGGTCTTTGCGTGGGCTTAGGGCGCAGGCTCGCATAATCGCACCAAAGTCACTATCGACCTCAATATGGCATGTGGGGTCGTGATAAAACTGCCGCATGGTTTTTTGCAATGACTCACTCACCTTAAAATTGTTCGGCTCTAGCACCATCCGCGGGTCTGGTGACCACCATAAAACCGGTTGATGATCCGAATACCAGGGAAATAAGCCGAGACGATACGCAGTTTCAAGCTGTCCGGGATAGATGCGTTCACTGACTGCAAAGAGTCCCAATACTTCGGTGTCTGGATCGGGTGTGACTGCTGGATCGGGAAACACATCATCAGGCCCCAGCCATGCAATCTGATTCATTGCTTAAATGGATTCAGAGGGGAGGATATCGCGGGATCGGACAGCAATTTCAGTGCCCGCTTGAAGCAGGCCTGCACTGCGATCGGCAAAAAACCACTGCAAGGTTTGTTTGGTGGTTGGAAAAGCCAACTCGGACCAGGGGATTTCGTGCTCATAAAAAAGCGCTACCTCAAGGCTTTCCTCGCCCGCTGAAAACTCAGGGGTCGGTAAGCTAGCAAGGTAAAACAAATGCACCTGCTCAACGTGGGGCACATTGATTAATGAAAACAAGGGGCCAATATCAACATAGGCCCCAGCTTCTTCTAATGTTTCTCGGGCGGCGCCAAGGCCTGTGCTCTCGCCGATTTCCATAAAGCCAGCAGGCAAAGTCCAAAAGCCACGGCGTGGTTGGATCGCTCTGCGGCAGAGCAATACTTGCTCACCCCATACTGGAATCGTACCGACAACATTGCGCGGATTAAGGTAGTGCACGGTAGCGCAGCTATTGCACACATGGCGCTCGCGCGTATCGTCTGCAGGGATGCGTAATGTCACGGTCGATCCGCATTTGGAGCAGTAGTGCATTGGAAAGGATTTCATTCTTGGATTATCCGACTTTCAGAACGGCGGGTACGGCACCGCGCAGGGCATTGCAAACCAGAATACGGTCGGCGTCCACTAGATCGGCTGCCGTGATCATGGCTTGATGGGCATTCCATTGGGGATCATCTAAGATGCTTTGGCGCATTACACCGGGAAGTACCCCTGCCGATAGTGGTGGTGTAAGCCATTGATTTGACCCTTTGCGCTGAATAAAAATCGAGCTACGACCCCCTTCGGTGACAAAACCCTGCTCATTCAAAAAGACCGCATCAAAACCGCCCAGCGCCACTGCATTTTTCCATGCCAAGTCATACATCGTCCGTAGATTGACTTTATGGGCCAATAGAACATTGCTTGATTGCATGATGGCCTGTTGTGCAGCGGGCAATACCTTGGACGCCCAAAAAATAGTGACTTCACTTGCAATCGGATCGAGGACATTGGCTACTGCAGTAACCGAGCCATCGGCGAATAAGTCGATGCGCAAGCGATGAGGTAATGGACTAGCGATTGTTAGGCAGGCCTGTTCAGCCGCCTCGGTAATTCGGGACGCTTCAAATGGAATGCGCAGGACAGAGGCAGAATGGTGTAATCGCTCAAGGTGTGCCTCAAACCGCAGTAGCTTTTGTTTTTCAACGCGAATAGTCTCAAATAAACCCAGCTCACTTGGCATCTCGTTTATAAATGCTGATTTAATTTGACACTCTTGCCACTCTAGCTCCGGATCGGAATCAATCGTAATGCCAGCACCGATACCCAAGGTGAACTTGGTTTGGCGATCGCTTGGACTTGCCTCTAGATTGAGCGTGCGAATGGGAACACTAAATGCAAAATCCCCATTCGGGTCAAGCCAGCCTAAGGCACCGCAGTAATAGTCGCGGGGAGTGCCTTCCAATTCCTGAATAATTTCCATGCTGCGTTTTTTGGGTGCGCCCGTAACAGAGCCGCAGGGAAAGACCGCATCGAGTATGGTGCGTAGACTTGCATCGGGCTTTACTGTTGCCTCAATGGTCGATGTCATTTGCAGTACATTTCCATACTGTGCAACATGAAATAAAGTAGGTACGGTGACACTACCCGGTAAGGCAACTCGGCTAAGATCATTGCGCAAGAGGTCAACGATCATAATATTTTCTGCACGATTTTTGGGATCGCTTGCCAAATGCTCTGGGCTCTCGGTGCTGGCATTGGCGGTGCCCTTCATGGGCATGGCGCGCAAACAGTCCCCATCCCGCTCTACAAAAAGTTCAGGTGATTGTGACAGGATGGTAGTGCCACCTTCTTGCACAAATGCACCAAAACGCCCAGGTTG
>JBIILR010000042.1:0-11602 GCA_044338365.1 Polynucleobacter sp.
AGTTTGCATAAGCCCAACCGCTAAAGTCAGGAGATCACAATGGCACGAATGAAATTTATCTGCGACGCGGAACGGTGTATTGAATGCAACGGCTGCGTTACTGCTTGTAAAAACGACAACGAGGTACCTTGGGGCGTTAATCGCCGCCGAGTAGTTACCATCAATGACGGCGTAATTGGGGCGGAGAAGTCCATCTCGGTAGCCTGTATGCACTGCGCAGATGCGCCTTGCATGGCAGTTTGCCCAGTAGATTGTTTCTACCGCACCGACGAAGGTGTTGTGCTGCACGACAAGGACACTTGCATCGGTTGCGCTTACTGCTCCTATGCTTGCCCATTTGGCGCACCACAATTCCCAAGCGCTGGTACATTCGGTTTGCGCGGCAAGATGGACAAATGCACATTCTGTGCTGGCGGTCCAGAAGCCAATGGTAGCGTTGCTGAGTTTGAAAAATACGGCCGCAATCGCCTTGCTGAAGGTAAGCTGCCTTTATGCGCTGAGATGTGTTCTACCAAAGCCTTGATTGGTGGCGACGGTGATGTAATTGCAGACATCTTCCGCGCACGGGTAGTGAAGCGTCAAACCGCAGGCAAAAATGCAGGCGCTGATGTATTTGGCTGGACTACCGCATACGGTCAGCCTGACAAAGCGGGCGCTAAAGCCGCTCCGAGTGGAGGCAAATTATGAGAACGATTCGCACAGTAACTGCTGCACTCTTAGCCCTTGGTTTTTTAAGTGCTTGCAATAACGAGCCGGGAACATTGGCTCTGAATTCCAAACGGCCCGATATCGCTCCATTTATGGGTGCTGATAATGGTTTTATGGTCAAAGGCTGGAAGCCGGGCGATGCTAAAAGCTGGCAAGAAGAGATTAATAAGCGCAATCAACAACAAACTGAATACAGCAAAATCAAGTAATGGACTTTTGTATATTCATTCGGAACATTAAATAACAGAATTGCTGTTGAGGAAATCGCATGAATCAATCTATTTGCGCAACACTCCGTCCTTGGGCCTTAGCCACAGGATTGTTTTGCTGTGTTTTTACAGGCAGCAGCTTAGCGCAGCAAGCTCCCGCCAGCCAGCCAGCTCCCGCTGCGTTGCCACAGGTCCAGTCAGCCAACATCATGGATGTGGGCCGCGCACCCGACGCAACCATTGAGGCACAACGTAAAGCGGCGCAAAATCAGCCAGGCAATAGTGCTCCAATTTGGCGTACTGTAAACAGCGATGATGTTAACTTCGTTAGCATTCCTGATAAGCAGGCTGGAGTATTGATTCAGAAATCAGGTCAGCAGTGGCGTTTGATTCGTAACGGGGTGATCACCGTGTATGGCGCTTGGTTACTCGCACTCGCGTCCGGCGGCATTTTGGTGGTCTTCGTGCTCAAAGGAAAAATCAAGCTGCATGAGCCAATGACGGGCAAAAAAATCAAGCGCTTCACCACCCTTGAGCGCGTGAATCATTGGACGATGGCATTTAGCTTCATTGCGCTTGCCATCACCGGCTTATTGATTCTGTACGGTAAGTATTTCGCAATCGATCTCTTGGGCGCAAGCATCTTTAGTTTCTTATTGCTTGTCAGTAAAAACATTCACAACTTTGTTGGCCCCTTGTTTACCATCAGCTTAGTGGCATTTTTCATCCAATTTGCAAAACGCAATATGCCTGAGAAGGGCGATTGGGAATGGATAAAGACCTTTGGTGGCATGTTCGGTGGCAAGCATGTACCAGCCAATTATTTCAATCCAGGCGAAAAGTTCTGGTTCTGGTTCGGCATGGTCATTCTCGGCGGATTGGTTTCAGCGTCGGGCTGGGTCTTAGATATGATTGTTCCAGTACCCGGACTTGAATATTGGCGCGGCACCATGCAGATTTCACACATTATTCATACTGTTGGCGCATTGCTTATTACCGCGATGGCCTTTGGGCATATGTACATCGGTAGCATTGGAATGCAAGGCTCAATCGATGGGATGAAAACGGGCTACGTCGATGAGACCTGGGCAAAAGAACACCATGAAGCGTGGTATCACAAAGTTAAATAAGGACTTCGCTATGAAAAAGATCATCGCACTTCTCGCTTGCTCATTGGCTGCAAGTGGGGCATTTGCAAAATTACCTGCATCAACACCAGAACAGGCTGCCGCAGCTCAGTTAGCAGGTGCGAAAACAGCTTACGCTGGCAGGGTCGGTGCCTATCAGTTATGTATGTCTGAAAATGCCGTTGCGAATCGCTACAAAACTGCTGGAACACCTGCGCCCGCTGCTTGTGTAGCGCCGCCCCCATTTGAAGCTCCGGCTGCTGCCGCTCCCGCAGCAGCTCCCGCGGCTGCAAAAAAGTAGTGAGTTAATCTGCAGCGCGTTCGCGCTGCATGTAGCGCTGCGCTGCTTCGGTTTGAGGCTGTGCAAAGAAGGGGGCGCAAGCCCCTTTTTCTATGATTTGTCCGCCATCGATAAAGAGGATGGAATCAGCCAAACGCCTGACTTGAGCAAGTTGATGCGAGCTAATCAGGACATCGCAGCCCGATGCGGCAAATTCTCGAATCATGGCTTCCACTTGGGCTGTTGTGGTTGGGTCTAAATTGGCCGTTGGCTCATCGAGTAGCAGTACATTGGTATTCTGTAAGCGAGCCCTGCCTAAGGATAATTTCTGCTTTTCCCCGGCAGAAAGTTGGTGCGCTGGCTGATGCTGTAGGTGACTGAGGCCTACCTCTTGCAGTACGTGATCGATTTCATCGTTGCTTGGCGTACGCAAACCATTGAGACCAATGTTTGTTCGCACACTGGCCTTGATCATGGGGGTATGGTGCAATACTAAGGCGCTACGTATGCCATCAGCGTAGCCGACACTGCCACCAGCATTTGGTTTAATCAGTCCATGTAATAGCTTTAGAAAGGTAGTCTTACCGGCGCCATTAGGGCCGATGCACGCGGTGATTCCGCCCAGCTCAATGTCCGTATTCGGTATATCCAAAATAGTGCGCCCATCACGCACAATTTCAATTGCTCGTAATTGAATCCGTTTGGCCTCTAGTTTGATTGGATTAACCATAACGCTTCTCTGCAATCGATCGCACTGCGAAGGTGAGTAAATTGGCGAGTAGCACGATTGCCAGAAGCACGATGCCGAGCGCTAGAGCGAATGGTAAATCGCCTTTACTGGTTTCAAGGGCGATGGCAGTTGTCATGGTACGGGTGGAGTTGAGAATATTGCCACCCACAATCATGACGGCACCCACTTCGGAGATCGCTCTGGCTAGGCCAGCCAAGATCGCAATCGTGAGCGAGAAACGGCAATCCCAAATCAACCATTTCATATAACCAAGACGAGTGAAATGCAGGGATAAAAAGGTTTCTCGGTGAATCTGCCAAGCATCTTCTAAGACTTGTCTACTAAGAGCGGCTACCAGCGGTGTGGTGAGCAGAAATTGTGCCACCACCATGCCTTTTACGGTAAATAGCCAGCCTAATTCACCCAATGGACCGCTGCGCGATAAGACTAAATACACCAGCACTCCAATAATGACCGTGGGGACGCCCATGAGGGTATTGATTGTAATAATCAGCGCGCGCTTACCCCGAAATTGCTCGGTTGCAAGCCAAGCCCCAAGGGGGAGGCCAACTAGCGTGCCCAACACCAAGGCCGTTAGGCTGACCTGCAAGGAGACCAGCACAATGCTGATGACGCCCCGATCAAACTGGGTCAACAGGGCAAAGGCGTCTTGAAAAGCGATCAGCATGCCTCATTCTAGCAAGCCTCACGGGCAGTGGTGGCACAATGAAGTTATAGGGATTTTAGTAATGAAGTACAACCGATAGCACGATTAGGTAAGCGTAATGGCAGAGGTAGTTTGTGTATGCAATGGCATAGTCGACCTGGATTTACGGGAGTATCTGGATACGCACCCGATTAATTCAATCGAAGAATTACGAGAGCAGGCCTCGATCTGCAATAAATGCATGCAGTGCCAGGAGCTGGTGGAATCCGAGATTTATTACGCCAAGGTACGCCGTCAAAGTGCATCCCAGTAAGCTTACCCAATCGCAAAATAGGGTGCGTGTTGTGACCCTGAATATGCATAAAGGCGTTTCAGCCCTGCATGCGCATTCCACGGTGTACCGTTTGAAGCAAGAGATGCGATCACATAATCCTGACCTCATTTTCATTCAAGAGTTTCAACAAGAGCATCGGGGCCGCGTCAGGCGCTTTGGCCAATGGCCTGCAAATGAGTTAAGCCATTTTTTAGCGGACGGATTTTGGCACGATTGGCACTATGGCAAAAACGTGGAGTATCGCCATGGACACCATGGCAATGCCATTTTTTCTAAGCACTCCTTACATAAAGGGTTCAATTACGATATCTCAGCTTACCGTTTTGAGCGCCGTGGTTTATTGCATAGCTCGATTCAGTTGCCGGGCAGTGATATACCGATTCATTGTTTTTGCGTTCATTTGGCCTTATTTGAACGTGGTCGTGAGCGTCAATTACGGGAAATTATTTCGTATATCAAAGGACTGACCCAAGACGGCCCTGCTATTGTGGCAGGGGACTTTAATGATTGGCGTAATCGCATTAGTGCACCAATGCGCGATGCTGGATTTTTAGAAGTGTTTGAGACCTTAACAGGATCGCCTGCAAAAACCTTTCCCAGCATAAGGCCGCTTCTGCCGATGGACCGTATTTATGTGCGTGGTTTACGCATTCATACGGCAGACTTATTGGAAGAATGGTTTAGGCTATCAGATCACCTTGGTATTGCTGCTGAATTGGAACTGCTATGAATTTCATTGAAATACTTATTGGTCGCGAACTAAACCTGACGTTTCCTTGGTTTGCATTTGCGCACTTTGTCTTAGTGACCTTATTTGGATTCCGATTAATTTGGTATAGACGGCCTGTAAGCGTATCGTTTGCGTGGTTTTTGGTCGTGTTGATGCTGCCTATCTTCGGAATTCTGATCTATGCCATGTTTGGTGAGCGCCCAGTGGGTCGTAGCCTCACCAAAAAAATCGTGCGGATGGAGCGGGAGCATGCAAAATTACGCGAATCAATGTGTCAGCACTATGCGGCTGATCGTCTATTGCTTCCAAGTGAAGCCAATGCACTTAGTCTGCTCGCAGAGGCTAAAAACGGCTCTCCTGTCACTGCTGGTAACCGGATTGAGCTATTCACCGATTCGCTGACGATTCTGCAAAACTTTGTTCGTGAAATCGATGAAGCTAAAGTCAGCTTGCACATGGAGTTTTATATTTGGGCTTTAGGCGGCGATGCCGATGCAGTGGGTAAGGCTTTGATACGCGCCGCGAAGCGCGGCGTGGCGTGCCGTGTTTTGCTGGATTCCTTGGGTAGTAAAGCCTGGTTCAAATCCAGCTGGCCCCATCGATTTAAAGAGGCTGGCATTGCGGTTATTGAGGCTTTGCCCATACAGCTAGGGCGCTTTCAGTTCCGCCGGGCGGACTTGCGTCTGCACCGTAAGATTTTTGTGATTGATGGCCATACCGTATGGACCGGCAGCATGAATTTGGTTGACCCCCGTACCTTTAAGCAAGACTCAGGGGTCGGTGAGTGGGTCGATGCGATGGTGCGGATTGAAGGGCCGGTAACCGCCCAATTTGCATTGACTTTTTTGTTTGATTGGAGTGTGGGCGATCCCACTATCACCAGCTTCAAAGACCATCACCTTAACCCTGCAGTAGAAGAGGGCAAAATCTTGGCGCAGGAGTTTCCATCCGGCCCTGTATATCGCGACGATATTTTGTATCAGGTATTGCTATCAGCCATCATGGATGCGCGTGAGGAGTTGGTTATTACCACCCCATACTTTGGGCCAGATGACGGCTTATTGCAGGCCTTGATGGCGGCCTCGCACCGCGGTGTCAAGGTGACACTCATCGTACCGAAACGTAATGATTCAACCTTAGTTGCTTGGAGTAGCCGCAGTTTTTACGACGACCTGCTGCAAGCAGGTGTTCGGATTGCAGAATTTCATGGTGGCTTGTTGCATACCAAGAGCCTTTTGATTGATCGTCAGATTGCGATATTTGGTTCGGTAAACTTTGATCAGCGCAGCCTTCGGCTTAATTTTGAAATAAGCCTAGTCGTCTACGACACTATTTTTTGCGCGCATTTAGAAAAGTTAATCGAGAGCTATCTAAATGATGCCGATGTAGTGGATGCGGCGAAGTGGGCTAAACGCCCGCGCTGGCGTGTGCTGCTTGAAAACCTAGCCCACCTGACTTCGCCTTTACTTTAAATAGCCTTACTGGCTTTCATGGCGCTGATTTGATCTGGATTTAAGCCAATCTCAGCAAGAATGGCGTCCGTATGCTGGCCAACAGAAGGTATCGAATCCATCCGGTAATCAAACTGGTCATTTACGCCAGGTGGCAGCAAGGCTGGAATCGGTCCTGCAGGAGAGTTCACCGATACCCAGCGATCACGCGCTGCCAATTGTGGGTGATTCCACACGCCACTCATGTCGTTTAAGCGGGCATTGGCGATTTGCGCCTGATCCAGCTTAGCAATGACTTGCTCGCTAGTAAGCTTGCTAAAACACGCATCAATCAGCGCAGCTAGCGCATCGCGGTGCTCGTGGCGTTTGCTGTTTTTATCAAAACGAACATCACTTGCTAATGATGGATTATCTAAAACCACCTCACAAAAAGCCAGCCATTCACGCTCATTTTGCAAGCCGAGCATGACTGTAGCCCCATCACCGGCTTTAAAAGGTCCGTAGGGGTAAATGGTGGCATGTGCAGCGCCGTTCCGCATTGGCGGGTTAGCGTCCTGATAGGCGTAGTACATTGGGTAACTCATCCACTCGCTAAGCGATTCGAGCATGGATACATCAATGCTGCTACCTAAGCCTGTCTTTTGGCGCTGGTATAGCGCCGCCAAGATATTGCTGTAGGCATACATTCCTGCTGCGATATCTGCAATTGAATTGCCTGCTTTACTAGGGGTATCCGGTGTACCGGTAACGGACAAGAAACCTGCCTCACTCTGAATTAGTAAGTCGTATGCTTTTTTGTCACGATAGGGGCCATCATTGCCATAGCCAGAAATGTCACACAAAATGAGGCCAGGGTTATCGCGCTGCAACTCCGCTGCCGTGAGTCCCATGCGAGCAGCTGCTCCAGGCGCTAAGTTTTGCACTAAGACATCAGCCGTTTTAAGCAGGGTCTTTAGGGCGCTTAGCGCCTCTACCTGCTTTAAATCCAGTGTGAGGCTTTCTTTGGAACGATTTACCCAAACAAAGTGCGAGGCAAGACCAGCAACGCGTTCGTCATAGGCCCTTGCAAAATCACCCGCCCCAGGACGCTCCACTTTAATAACCCGGGCGCCTAAGTCCGCTAGTTGGCGGGTACAAAAAGGAGCAGCAATGGCATGCTCCAGGGAGACAACGGTGATGCCATCCAGTGGCCGTGCGGCAGATTTACTACTCATATTAAAAAGACCGGGGAAGGCCGAGAACGTGTTCGGCAATATAGGAATAAATCAAATTCGTGGAGATCGGTGCTACCTGATAGAGGCGGGTTTCACGAAACTTACGCTCCACATCGTATTCGCAGGCAAAGCCAAAGCCACCGTGGGTTTGTAAGCAGACGTTGGCCGCTTCCCAGGATGCTTTGGCCGCCAGGTATTTAGACATATTAGATTCTGGACCGCATGGCTCATGGCGATCGAACAAATCACAGGCCTTAAAGCGCATTAAGTTGGCCGCTTCCGTTTCCATATAGCTATCTGCAATCGGAAACTGAATACCTTGATTCTTGCCAATCGGTTGGTCAAATACAACCCGCTCATTGGCATAACGCCGTGCGCGATCAATGAACCAGTAGGCATCACCAATGCACTCTGCTGCAATCAGTACGCGCTCCGCATTTAAACCGTCGAGGATGTATTTAAAACCACGGCCTTCCTCACCAATCAAATTTTCGGCTGGGATTTCTAAATTATCAAAGAAGACCTCATTGGTTTCATGATTAACCATGTTTTCAATCGGACGTACTTCCATGCCCTTGCCAATCGCATCCGCCAAGTTGACAATAAAAATCGACATGCCTTCTGACTTGCGCTTGACCTCGCTGAGTGGAGTAGTGCGTGCCAATAAGATCATGAGGTCAGAGTGCTGTATCCGCGAAATCCAGACTTTCTGACCATTAATCACATAGCGATCACCTTTTTTAACAGCAGTCGTTTTGAGTTTGGTGGTATCGGTTCCCGTAGTCGGCTCAGTTACGGCCATGCTCTGCAAGCGCAGTTCCCCGCTGGCAATCTTGGGTAGGTAGAGTTTCTTTTGGGCATCAGAGCCATGGCGTAGCAAAGTACCCATGTTGTACATTTGGCCGTGGCAAGCGCCGGAGTTGCCGCCCGAAAAGTTAATTTCTTCCATGATGACCGACGCCTCGGCTAGCCCAAGGCCGGAGCCACCATATTCTTCTGGGATCAATGCGGCGAGCCATCCAGCTTTAGTGACTGCATCTACAAAGGCCTCAGGGTAGCCGCGCGCATGATCTACTTTTTGCCAATAGCTGGAATCAAACTGGCTGCAGAGATCGCGCAGGGCATCGCGAATATCTTGGTATTGATCGGCGGCTGGAATCGGGTAATTCATTGAGATCTTTCAGAACAGGGAATATGGCGTACGCAAGGCACAATAGACCCCTAGTTTAAGCAAAAATACAGAATCTTGGAAAATACTGCCTTGGCTTTGGATAGTGTCTTCAATCGTCGTTTGAGAATGGGCTTATGCTGGCGTATTGGAAGTTAGATGAATAAAAGGGCATAGTAGATTGGAGCACTACCTCATTGCGTTTTTAGATTGGTTCGGAATGCCATCGGTTGGGCTGCCAGCGGTCTTTTTGGTTGCCCTGATATCGGCAACCCTTCTCCCAATGGGCTCCGAACCGGTGCTATTTGCTTATGTCAGCGTCAACCCAAGCATGCTATGGCCTGCCATTGTGATTGCAACGGTTGGCAACACCATTGGCGGGATGATCAACTGGTGCTTAGGTCTCGCTGCCCGTAATGCCTTCGAGGCCTATAAAGGGGCTACAGGAGGGCGCATGCAGCGCTGGCTTGTTAATCTCGGGCCTAAGATGTTATTACTGTCCTGGTTGCCTGGTATTGGTGACCCATTATGCGCTTTGGCAGGCTGGTTACGCATGCCATGGATGGCCTGTTTGATGTACATGGCGATTGGCAAGTTTTTGCGCTACGTCACTTTTACGCTGGTTTTAGTCAGCATACCCAGCGAATTTTGGCATGCGATTGGCCGCTTTATCGGTTTGGGTAGCTAGCCCTAGCTCGTCACTTGAGTCATTCGGATATCATTTGATGCAAATCGATGTTGAATGAATTTAGCTACCACCCCATTTCATTAGGAAATCTTGCCATGCCGACTTTAAACGGAAAAACAGCCCTTGTCACCGGATCAACCAGCGGTATTGGCCTTGCTATGGCAATTGCTTTAGCAAAGCAAGGTGCCAACATCATGATGAATGGCTTTGGAGAAAAAGACGCGGCCATTGCGAGTGTGAAAGCGTGTGGTGTAGAGGTTGATTACCATGGCGCTGATATGAGCAAGCCTGCTGAAATTGAAGCGATGATTGCAGCAACGGAGAAGCGCTTTGGCGCGATTGATATCTTAGTTAATAACGCTGGTATTCAGTACGTTGCCAATGTGGAAGACTTTCCGGAAGAGCGTTGGGATGCGGTGATTGCCATCAATCTAAGCTCAGCATTTCACACTACCCGATTTGCTTTGCCTGGCATGAAGCAGCGCAATTGGGGTCGCATCATTAACATCGCATCGGTTCATGGCCTGGTTGCATCGATGCAAAAAGCAGCTTACGTTGCCGCAAAACACGGAATTATTGGCTTGACTAAGGTGGTGGCGCTAGAGACCGCCAGAACCGGCGTGACGTGCAATGCAATTTGCCCAGGTTGGGTTTTAACACCTTTAGTTCAAAAACAGGTAGATGCCCGCGCTGAGCGGGAAGGGATCTCCAATGATGCTGCTAAATTAGCGTTGGTTTCTGAGAAGCAACCTTCGGGTCAGTTCGTTGCCCCCGAGCAGCTTGCCGCTCTCGCTGTATTTTTGTGCGGTGATGCCGCATCCGAAGTACGCGGCGCTGCTTGGAATATGGATGGTGGCTGGACTGCCGAGTAAGGCATCCAGATCCACCATACGTTGCTATTACGCTACGCAGCTATTGGCATTCTCTTTCACTGCTAAGCGATAGGCGTGCAGCAAGGGTTCGGTATAGCCGTTCGGCTGCTCAAGACCCTTAAAGATCAGATCACTTGCAGCTTGGTATGCAAGGGAATCTTTGTAGTTTGGCATCATTGGCTTATACAAAGGATCGCCGGCATTTTGACCATCCACAATCGTAGCCATTCGTTGCAACGCATCCTCTACTTCCGCTTTGGTAACGAACTTGTGCAATAACCAGTTGGCAATGTGCTGACTAGAAATCCGCAAGGTTGCGCGATCTTCCATTAGACCGACGTTATAAATATCAGGCACCTTAGAGCAACCAACACCTTGATCAATCCAGCGCACTACATAACCCAAAATACCTTGGCAATTATTATGGAGGGACTCGCGAATCTCCTCTTTGGTCCAATCTGGATAAAGCGCAATGGGTACCGTTAATAGATCATCGGTTAAGGCCTCATATTCAGCTGCAATATCGTGTTTCTCGATATCCGCTTGAATCTTTGCCACATCGATCTGGTGATAGTGCATTGCATGCAAAGTGGCAGCAGTAGGCGATGGTACCCAAGCGGTATTCGCTCCAGCCTGAGGGTGGGCCGCTTTTTGCTCAACCATTTCCTTCATGAGATCTGGCGCAGGCCACATGCCCTTACCAATTTGTGCGCGACCACGTAAGCCACAATCTAAGCCAGCCAACACATTACGACGTTCATACGCTCCAAACCATTTGGCAATCTTCATCCTGCCTTTACGAACCATGGCACCGCCATACATGCCGGTATGCATTTCATCACCAGTACGGTCTAAGAATCCGGTATTAATAAAAGCAACGCGAGCACCCGCTGCAGCAATAGCAGCTTTCAGATTGACGCTCATACGGCGCTCTTCATCCATGATGCCTAATTTGACAGTGTTCTCGGGTAAACCAAGTAACTTCTCTACCCGACCAAAGAGCTCGCAAGCAAAGGCGACTTCTTCTGCGCTGTGCATTTTTGGCTTCACAATATAGACAGAGCCTTTACGCGTATTGCCAATAGCCTGAGTCGCTGGGCGATTGATGTCATACAACGCAATCAACACAGTCACGACTGCATCTAAGATGCCTTCGTAGATTTCTTTGCCTTCGCCAGTAATAATGGCTGGGTTCGTCATCAAGTGACCCACGTTACGGAGAAACAAGAGTGATCGGCCATGCAAAGTGACAACGCCATCTTTCGCATTGACAGCACCAATACCTGCGGTGTACTTACGATCTGGATTCAGTGTGCGAGTAAACGTCTTGCCGCCTTTGCTGACTTCTTCAACCAAGGTTCCTTTGAGAATACCCAACCAATTCTCATACGCCAGCACTTTGTCATCACCATCCACAATGGCTA
>JBIILR010000043.1:0-11460 GCA_044338365.1 Polynucleobacter sp.
ATAAAGCAAACAGCAATACCCCCGTTGGTGTTTTAGATGGCCCCCGTCAAGCCATGACCATTTATGCCAACGAACAGTTGGTTACAGCCAAGGACTTTAGCGACTTAATCATTGCTCAGCGCAATGGCTTGCCTATTTACCTCGGCAACGTGGCTGATGTGGTCGAGAGCTATGAAAACGTCCGCTGGCTCTCTACCACCAATGGTGAGCGCTCAATTGCGATTGCAGTATTACGACAACCCAATGCCAATACAGTGAAGGTAGTCGACTCCATTCGAGCCTTGCTGCCTGAGTTTGAAAAACAGTTACCCGCCTCCATCAAGTTAATTCCGGTCAACGATCGCTCCATCTCCATTCGTGAAGCGATTCACGATGTCAATATCACCTTAATGCTCACGATTGCGTTGGTCGTCCTGGTTATATTCCTTTTCTTAAAGCACGCCTCCGCAACCATCATTCCTTCGCTGAGTTTGCCGATCTCCCTGATTGGCGCCTTCTCTCTGCTCTACTTCATGGGCTACAGCCTCGATAACATTTCCTTGCTGGGCATCACCTTAGCGGTTGGACTCGTGGTCGACGATTCGATTGTGGTGCTGGAGAATATTGTGCGCTACACCGAACAAGGGATGTCGCCATTAAAAGCGGCCCTGAAGGGTAGTAAGGAAGTTGGTTTTACGATTGTGTCGATCTCCCTGTCTTTGGTAGCAGTTTTCATCCCCCTCTTTTTTATGCAAGGCCCGACTGGACTACTGTTTAGAGAGTTTGCAGTAGTGGTCTCCTTGGCGGTCTTGGTATCGGCGGTAGTCTCCCTCACGCTAGTCCCTATGCTGTGCAGTCGTTTTTTACCAAAACCTGGCGTGCCCGCAAAAGAATTTGCTATCAATCGCCGCTTTGATCAGCTCTTTTCTTGGACTACCAAGCGCTACATTCACTACCTCGATAAAGCCTTGATTTACCGTAAGCCCGTCTTAGTCGGTTCGGTTGCTACGATCATTCTGACCATCGTCATGTTTATTTACAGTCCAAAAGGATTTTTTCCAGAGGAAGATATCGGGCAGATCATTGCAACATTGGAAGCTTCCGAAGATATGGCATTTCCAGCAATGCTGGAAATGCAAGATAAAGCTGCGCAAATCGTCATGAATAATCCCAATGTAGCCAATTCGGTTTCCATCTTGGGTGGCGGACTTAGCTCAGGTTCGAATACCGGCCGGATTTTTATTGTGCTCAAGCCCAAAAGCGAGCGCGACAATATGAAAGCAGTACTCGAGTCACTCCGCAGAGACTTCAGGGAATTACCCGGCCTATCAGTCTTTATGCGCCCAATTCAAAACTTACAGCTGGGTGGGCGCTCGAGCAAAAGCCGTTATCAATTTACCCTGCAGAGCGTTGGCTTTGATGGCATTAATGAATGGTCCACCAAGATCTTAGAAAAGATGCGTGCAGACCCGATCTTTCGCGACGTCAACACCGACTCGCAATTGCGCGGCCTTAACGTCAAAATTGATATTGACCGAGAAAAAGCCGCAACTGCGGGTGTAACGGTAGCCGATATCCGTCAAGCGCTGTACAACTCCTTTGGCGAACGCCAAGTGTCATCGATCTATACCAACGTCAATACCTACTCGGTTATCTTGCAAGCCGCTGATGATCAACGCCAGTTTGAAACCGATTTAGGCAAGGTGTTTGTCAGGGGGCGCGCTACCGACCGCCTCATTCCACTCTCGGGGCTTGCAACCTTCAAGCGCGAGGTGGGTCCGACTTCCGTCAACCACCAAGGTCAAATTCCGGCGATTACCCTTTCATTTAATTTGGCGCCGGACGTTCCGCTAGGTGATGCAACCAAAGCAATCGATGGTTTCGTGAAGGAACTACAACTGCCAAGCTCGATCATTACCAGTTATGGTGGTGACGCCAAGGTCTTTAAAGAAAATCAATCGGGGCAGATTATCTTGATTTTGGCAGCACTGGCCGTGATCTATGTTTTGCTTGGCGTTTTGTATGAGAGCTACATTCATCCGCTGACCATTTTGGCTGGACTGCCGTCTGCCGCCATTGGCGCACTCCTCTTCTTGTGGATGTTTAACTTAGAACTTTCCATCATCGCCATCATCGGAATTTTGCTCCTCATTGGTATTGTGAAGAAGAATGCCATCTTGATGATTGACTTTGCCCTAGATGCGCAGCGTAACCAGGGCATGAGTCCGGAAGAAGCGATTCGGACCGCCTGTATTTTGCGTTTTAGGCCAATCATGATGACCACCTTTGCGGCACTCATGGGCGCCCTGCCAATTGCACTGGGTTTAGGTGCAGGAGCTGAACTTCGCCAACCGCTTGGTATCTCTGTCGCTGGCGGTTTAATTGTGTCGCAATTTGTGACGCTCTTTATTACCCCCGTTATCTACCTCTACCTGGATAAATATGCCGGTAATGGTCCGCTGAAGATTAGCCCCGCAGACCTGGAAGGAACAAGCTAATGCGCCAAGTCATACTCGATACCGAAACCACTGGCCTTAATCCAGCGACGGGCGATCGTGTGATTGAGATTGGCTGCGTTGAGCTGGTGAACCGCAGACTGACTGAGCGAACATTCCACCATTACATCAATCCAGAGCGCGACATCGATGCGGGCGCCTATGCCGTTCATGGCCTCTCGCGCGCCTTTTTATCGGACAAACCCATCTTTGCACAGATCGCAGAAGATCTGATTGAGTTTGTTGCCGATGCCGAGTTAATTATTCACAATGCACCGTTTGATTTGGGGTTTTTGGACAGTGAGTTTGCCCTTCTAAAACGAACCCCGTTTCGTGCCCATGCCGGCAATGTAATTGACACACTCGTCAATGCACGCCAGATGTTCCCGGGTAAGCGCAATTCTTTGGATGCCTTGTGCGAGCGGTTTTCAATTAGTAACACCCATCGCACATTGCACGGCGCCCTATTGGATGCGCAACTGTTAGCAGAGGTCTATGTTGCAATGACGCGGGGGCAGGAAGACCTCACCATTGATTTAATTGACTACTCAGCTAACCTCGATGCATCCGGGCAAACCAAGCCACTACCGAGCAACTTGATGGTGTTGGCTGCTAGCGCAGATGATTGCGCCTTGCATGAACAAATCCTGGCCGAGATTGCCAAGGCAAGTAAAAAAGATCCGGTCTGGGAGCGCGCTTCTAACCCTTAGTTAGCCTTACAAGCAACAATATCGTGGTATACATTTTCTAGGTTACGAACATAGAGCTTGCTGTCAAAAAGAGGCATGGTTTTACTATTCTGACTTAATCGATTCCTTACTGACTGAAGTAAGCCAGGATTTAAAGCTAGCTCAATTGCCTTTTCTGTATAAGCCTCACTCGAGGCTGCTATGCAATCCACCATACCTAATGCCTGCAATTGACTAGCAGCAACGCGGCCCGCAAATGTCGAGCCAACTTGGGTTAATACAGGTACGCCAGCCCAAAGTGCATCAGCACAAGTAGCATGCGCGTTGCAATGCGGTGTGTCTAAGAATAAATCAGCCAAACGCAATCGACTCAAGTGGTCTTTACGTTCGGCCTCTCTTTTTGCAAATATCAATCGCGAAGAATCAACGCCAAGATCTTCGCAGGCAGCTTGTAAATTTTTGATCGCTTTTTTGGACGGCGTAGTAAGCCATAAAACACTATTTTCTACTGATTTTAATAGGTGCATCCAACATCGAAAAATTTCAGGTTGAATTTTGTAGGCGTTGTTAAAACATGCAAAAATAAATCCATTATCTGGCAAGCTTTGACTATTGCGGCTGGGTAAATCACCAAAATCCGTTATCGAGGTATCTACCGGGAAAAATGAATCGGGTAAATATGCAATTTTTTCTGTAAAGAAAGCGTGATCCGATTGCGGTATTACGACAGGATCGGCTATCAGGTAATCAAAGAAGTCGGCACCTGATGTCCCAGCGTACCCAAGATAATTGACCTGAATTGGTGCCAAACGATGTGAAAATAAAGCAGTCCGGGCGCCAGATGTATGCCCATTTAAATCAATTGCAATATCTAATTGATGCTGCGAGATTAATGCGTACGCATCTTTATTGCTCATGCCAAATAAATCATGCGCTGAGTCGAATAGTCGGTTTATAGATATTTCAACTGGATCCAGTGTCTTTTTGTTGAGAAAATATCCATAAAATTCAAATGATGTTCGATCATGCAAGTTAAGGATATTTTCAATCAAAATACCGACGGGGTGTTGTTTGAAATCGGAGGAAAAATAGCCGATACGGATCTTTTGCTTATTGACTGCGGCGGGTTGATGTTCACCCAACCTGTTGCTTACTGGCGGACATCGATCGGCAATAAAGACTTTGGCGCAGCTTAGCTGTTGTGCTAGGGAGGCTGGGGTTGAGAGTAATACAAAAGGTAAGCATACTTTTTTGATAGCATCAATTCGGTTTAATATCGCGTTCGCGCTTGGCTCAGCCTCATCCCATTGGCATGAGCCTAACTTTGCTGACAATAACTGACCGTACAAGAATGGCACATCGGGTTTAATCTGAAACGCCTTGACGTAGCTCTCATAAGTACGCTCATCCTCTTTCATTTCTAAAAGCGTGTTGCCGTAATTTGACCATGCCTCGCCATACTCGGGATTCAAGCTAAGGGCTTTTTCATGCGCATGAGCAGCATCTAAAAATCGACCGAGATCAAAAAAAGCGTTTCCTAAATTAGTCCAGGTTTCAGCATAATTGGGATTAAGATGTAGGGCTTTTTCGTAGCTTTGAATAGCCTGTTCGGTAAGGCGCAATTCATTAAACAAATTACCTCGGTTTGACCACGCTAAAAAATAGTCCGGCTGGAGTGCAATGGCCTTTTCGTATGCCTGTTCAGCATCTTCGAATTGCCTTAACTTGGCAAGGGCAGTCCCACGATCGGTCTGAATTTGCGCACTATCGGGCACGAGGTGCAGCAACTTCGCATACGTTTCAAGTACCTCTCGATACAACTCTGCGCCATGCTGCGTCTGCGCTAAATTTGATAGCAACTCTGCATTTTTTGGATCCAACTGCGCCGCCTTTGAAAGCGGAGAGACTGCTTCCCGCAATCGCCCTTGCATGGCCATGCATAAACCCAGGATTTGCAATGCGACTAAATCCTTCGAATTTAACCGCAACACAGCATTCGCAACTCGTTCGGCAGAGTCAAGTCGTTGCTGCTGGAAATCCAGCAGCATTTGCTGAATTAAATGGCTATATGCCTGTGACATCCTCTGGCCTGCTTTACTTAGCGCCCGATAGCAGCAGCAATCGCCTTACCCAAATCATCAGTCTTTGCAGTACCGCCCACATCCGGCGTAAGTGGTGCATGCCCAGGGCCCGATGAAAGTACATCCTCGATGGCTTTAAAGATGAGCTTGCCTGCCTCGGGGTGTCCCAAGTGATCCATCATCATCGAGGCGCTCCAAATTTGGCCGATCGGGTTGGCAATCATTTTGCCAAAAATATCGGGCGCAGATCCATGCACAGGTTCAAACAGCGATGGGAATAATCCTTCGGGATTAATGCTGCCCGATGGCGCGACTGCAATCGTGCCAGTACATGCAGGACCTAAGTCAGACAGAATATCACCAAACAAATTACTGGCCACCACGACATCGAAGCGGTCTGGGTTCATCACAAACTGCGCTGTCAAGATATCAATGTGGTATTTGTCGCTTTTGACGCTGGGGTATTTTTTTGCCATTGCCTCAACCCGCTCATCCCAATAGGGCATCGTGATCGCAATGCCGTTCGACTTGGTTGCAGATGTCAGGTGTTTTTTATCGCGGCTCTGGGCTAAGTCATAGGCAAACTTCAGAATGCGATCAACTCCGTGGCGAGTAAAAACGGATTCTTGAAGTACAAATTCCCGATCAGTATCGGGGAACATTTTGCCGCCCACGCTGGAGTATTCACCTTCGGTATTTTCACGTACGACAAAGAAATCAATGTCACCGGGTTTGCGATTAGCGAGCGGGCAAGGTACACCGGGCAGTAAGCGGACGGGGCGTAAATTGACGTACTGATCAAAGCCGCGGCGGAACTGAATCAAACTTCCCCAGAGCGATACGTGGTCTGGAAGTATGTCTGGCATACCAACAGCGCCGAAGAAAATGGCATCGTATTGCATTAAGGTATCAAACCAATCGTCCGGCATCATCTTGCCGTGCTTGAGGTAGTAATCGCAGCTTGCAAAGTCAAAATGATCAAACTGCATCGGAATGCCGAGCTTCCTGCTGACCGCCTCTAAGGCACGTATGCCCTCAGGCATAACTTCTTTGCCAATACCGTCTCCTGGAATGACGGCAATTTTGGGGTTCTGAATTATTTTTTGTGCTTTCATGGCGGGCTTCGTAAGAGTGAGATAGAGGGTGAGTTAGAAAGTGTGCCGGGCAGCACAATAATAGGGTTTATTTTACAAGCCTTGCTGTGGAGCAATAGACTCCTGCCACTAACTGATGGCACGGCGAATCGTATCGCGCCCCGGCTTGCCCTCGGCAATCGAGTCTGAGTCGGCATTCGGGGTGTTTTCAATCGTTTCGGGCACGGCCTCCTGCATCCGGATATTGTCCTTAGGGCAGATCGGCGCGCCGTAGCTGGCCCAGCGCTTCAGTAAGGTCACCTCATACCCGCACTGCCCGCACTTGGCTTTATTGCGACTGGCATTGCTGGGTCGTGGCGGCGGAAAGGCAATCGCCTGATGGGGGTATGGCCCCAGTTCCTGACCAATCATCATTAAACGCACTACCAAGGCTTCGCTGGCATGGGCCATTCGTGCAGGCCCCTCTAGGCCCAACGCCTGCGCTATCCCCTTGAAATCCTCACCGTGGCCACTAAAACAATCATCCACCGCATGGCAGAGCTCATGCACCAAAGTGTCTAGCAATTGAACCGGCTCATCAAGCTTAGGAGAGATAAAAATCTCATTCACGCCGTCGCCTGAGCGCTCGCGTGGCCAGCACTGACCCAAGGTCGTTCGCGGACTGCTAGAAGCCGGAAAGCCGCAGGACACGCGAACCGGCGGAATCGCATACCCTGCTTTCGAAAAAATCGGCTCAAGACGTCGAACCGCCTCTTGTAACCAGGCTTCGCGGTTGATGTTGTGGGGAATGGCCATAAAAGTGAAAAGGGGTGATAAAAAAACAGGGGTGAACTGAGCTGAATTGCGATCATACGCCAGCGCCACTAGAATAGCCCTATGAATGATCTTGAAAGCCTCAGCGCATCCGACGCTGCCCTCGCCCTTGCCCAAGGAAAGATAAAAGCAGAGCATTTAGTCTTGGCATGTTTGGACCGCATTGGGCAGCGCGAACGCACCATTAAAGCGTGGGTCAGTCTTGGCAAAGAAAATGCCATCGTGCGTGCACGGCAACTCGATCGCGGTGCATCGACTGGCCTGTTGCATGGGCTACCTTTTGGCGTCAAAGACCTCTTTGATACCTATGACCTACCCACGGCGTATGGCTCGCCCATCTACCGCGAGCACCAACCGGCGACGGACGCTGTTTCAATTGCCTTGATGCGCAAAGCGGGCGGCATTGTTTTAGGCAAAACCGTAACAACAGAATTTGCGACCTTTAAGAGCGGCCCCACTGCCAATCCCCACAACACGGCGCATACGCCTGGTGGTTCGTCTAGCGGCTCTGCTGCTGCCGTAGCCGACTTTATGGTTCCCTTGGCTACAGGCACCCAAACTGCCGCATCCATCATTCGCCCTGCCAGCTTTTGTGGCGTGGTTGGCTATAAGCCCAGCTATGGCAAGGTCAGTATTGCGGGTGTTAAAAGCCTCTCGATTTCAATGGATACCTTGGGCTGCTTTGGTAGAACCGTAAGCGATGTTGCCTTGGGCGTAGCAGCGATGAGCGGCGATCACGGCTTAGCTACGATCGATGCGCTACACCACAAACCGCGCATTGTGATTGCGAATACCGCGCATTGGCACTTGGCGCAAAAAGAAACCGGCACGGCAATGACCTTGGCTCGCTTTGCAGCCAATGCCATCAGCCACCGTGGCATTGCCGAAGCAAACTTGCCCGCGCTATTTGACGGTTTAGCCGATGCACAAAGTCGCATCATGACTTCCGAAATGTCCCGCAGTTTACTATTTGAGCGGGTGCATTACCCCAAGCTATTAGGGACCAAGATAGCAGCCCAACTCAAAGATGGCGCAGCGATACCCTATGAAACTTACACCGCCGATTTAATTTACGTTGCGCAAGCGCGGCAAGCGATGGATCAGTTTTTTGCAGACTACGCTGATGTCATCATTACCCCCAGCGCGATCGGCGAGGCTCCTGCTACCAAGTCCCACACTGGCGATCCGATCTTTTGCCGCTCGTGGTCGGTACTGGGCTATCCCTGCATCAACATCAATGTCAGCACAGGACCAAATCACATGCCGGTAGGCGTGCAACTGGTTGCCGGACTCGGACGCGACCGCTTATTACTTAGCACCGCAAAGGCATTTGTGCAGGCGCTGGCTGATCCTGCTTCGCGCGCCCAAGCCTAACGCTGACCAATACGCACAGTCCCGAATACCGCCTGTGCTTCGGCAGGTAAACACCGCCAGTATTGCTCGCTGGCTTGCACTTCGCCTTTAAGGGCTGCTGCTGCTTCCCACGCCCAGCGCGGCTTATACAGAAAGGCCCTAGCGAGGGCAATCAGATCCGCATCGCCGCGCTCCAAAATGGCCTCTGCTTGCTGCGGACTGGTAATTAATCCCACGGTAATGGTAGGTAAGCCAGCATGCGCTTTGATTACTTTCGCAAAAGGTACTTGGTAGTCTGGTCCAATGGCAATCTGTTGCTGCCGTGAAATGCCGCCCGATGAAACGTGAATAAAGTTGGCGCCTGCCGCCTTTAAATGAGCAGCAAACTCGGTTGACTCTTCAGCAGTCCAGCCGCCATCGATCCAATCCGAAGCCGAAAGACGCAAGCCTAGCACCCCCGAATATCCGGCGCGGACCGCTTTAAATAATTCCAGTGGAAAGCGAATGCGATTCTCAAAAGAGCCGCCGTATTCATCGCTGCGTTGGTTTGCAATCGGCGATAAAAATTGGTGCAGTAAATACCCGTGCGCACAGTGCAATTCCACTCCGTCGATACCAATCCGCTCGGCACGCTTGGCTGCAGTAACAAACGCATCGCTCATCGCTTGTAACTCCCCTTTACTCATGGACTGGGGAGTCCGCTCATTGGGCAGTTGCGGAATCTCCGATGGACCACAGATAGCCCAGCCACCCTGATCTTCTGCCAGCAACTGGCCGCCCTCCCATGGGGTTGAGCTGGATGCCTTACGGCCGGCATGCGAGAGTTGGATAAAAACCGGTAAGGCTGGCGCCAAAGCACGTGCTCGGTTTAACTTGTCTTTTAAGGCCGCCTCCGTTGCGTCATCCCATAAACCCAAGCAGGCTGGGGTGATTCGCCCTTGGGCCGTAACGGCGGTCGCCTCAATAATGAATAGCCCTGCGCCGCTATTCAGTAAATTGCCCCAATGCATCAGGTGCCAATCCATGGCGCGGCCATCCACCGCTGAATACTGGCACATCGGCGCCACCACGATGCGGTTTGCTAGGGTCAAATCACCCTTGGGGGATGCTAGGGTATAAGGCGAAAAGAGCAGACTCATTGAAAAAACCTTTTACAGTGGAATATTGCGGAATACAGCTAAACAGAGGCGATAGCGATAGAATAATGGGGTTCAGGATTAATTCGGTACATCGCGGGACTAAACACCCGATTTGCCGCATAAACCAAGGTATTTCCCCAAAATAAACCAGCAAACTACTTAGCTCTAGTCCATTAGCAGAAGGCCTTATGACCAGCAATAAAACCCCCCCATTTAATACTAAAGACGATATTGCGCACTTTATTGGAGGCACCCTGCACCTGCCTAGCAATACGCGCTTTGGCGACGTTTACCATCCTGCCAGCGGCCAAGTTGCCCGGCGGGTAGCGCTCGCTAGTAAGGGCGATGTCAACGAGGCTGTTGCCTCCGCCAAAGCAGCCTTTCCGGCCTGGGCTGACACCCCACCCCTGCGCCGTGCGCGCATTCTATTTAAGTATTTAGAGCTGCTAAACCTTCACCGCGATGAATTGGCTGCGATCATTACTGCTGAACACGGCAAAGTCTTTACCGATGCGCAAGGCGAAGTAACGCGCGGCATTGAAATTGTGGAATTTGCGACTGGCATTCCAGAGCTACTCAAAGGCGATTACAGCGAGCAGGTCTCTACCGACATTGATAACTGGATCATGCGCCAGCCCTTAGGCGTGGTTGCTGGCATTACGCCGTTTAATTTCCCGGTGATGGTGCCGATGTGGATGTTCCCCGTAGCCATTGCGTGCGGCAATACCTTCATTTTAAAACCCAGCCCAACCGATCCATCCGCTTCACTCTTGATGGCTAAATTACTCACTGAGGCTGGCTTACCCAAGGGCGTCTTTAATGTCGTTCAGGGTGACAAAGAAGCGGTGGATGCCTTAATTGAAAATCCAGACGTCAAGGCGATTAGCTTTGTTGGCTCGACTCCGATTGCCAACTACATCTACGAACGCGGCGCGCACTTTGGTAAGCGTGTACAAGCGCTCGGTGGCGCCAAGAATCACATGGTGGTGATGCCCGATGCCGACATTGATAAAGCCGTTGATGCCCTCGTTGGCGCGGCCTATGGCTCTGCGGGTGAGCGTTGCATGGCGATCTCGGTGGCTGTTTTAGTAGGCGATGCTGCCGAAAAAATCATGCCTAAACTGATTGAGCGTGCCCGTACCTTGAAGATAAAAAATGGCATGGAGCTCGATGCGGAAATGGGTCCGATTGTGACCCGGGCTGCCCTCGATCGTATTTCCGGCTACATTGGTAAAGGCGTTGCGGCTGGTGCCAAGTTATTAGTCGACGGACGCAATTTTTCCGTTCCTGGATCAGAGAAGGGATTTTGGTTGGGCGGTACGCTGTTTGATGGCGTTACTCCCGATATGCAAATCTACCTGGAAGAGATTTTTGGACCCGTACTCTCCTGTGTGCGCGTCGCCAATTTTGCCGAAGCGCTGGATTTAGTCAATGCCCATGAATTTGGTAACGGAGTTGCCTGCTTTACCAGCGATGGCAATATTGCCCGTGAATTTGCTCGCCGCGTTCAAGTGGGCATGGTCGGCATTAACGTACCGATTCCGGTGCCGATGGCTTGGCATGGCTTTGGTGGCTGGAAGCGCTCACTCTTTGGCGATATGAATGCCTATGGCAAAGAAGGTGTGCGTTTTTATACCAAGCAAAAGAGTGTGATGCAGCGCTGGCCAGAGAGCATCGCTAAGGGTGCTGAGTTTGTGATGCCCACCTCTAAGTAAGCTTAGTGGTCTCGGGCTACCATTTTAGGTTTGCCTTAAATAGAAATAGCAACCCACGGGTTGCTATTTTCTTTACTGCAGGGTATTTTTTAGAAGCGGTAT
>JBIILR010000153.1:0-3401 GCA_044338365.1 Polynucleobacter sp.
TGCTTGTTGCGTCACCTTAAAATTGCGGGTTGAGCCCTTGATTAATATGGGTTTTCCACCTAAACGTTCGATCGCGCTAGCCTCATCCGTCACTTCTGCGCGATCTGAAACTGCGCTTTCCAGTGCAGCGTATAAGTCCGCAAGGCGAAACATTTGGGGCGTTTGCGCCTGCCAAACCGCTTCCCGCGAAATCGTACCCTCAATCCAATTGCCGCCCTCTATCCCCTGCTTTAAGGTGTCCGCCACGGGCATAGCCAAAATGCCGCCGTGCCATGGGTTTCCAGAGTCCGCATCCAAAACACCATGAATCAAATCCTGAATCGACCCTGAGGTAATGCCTGGCCTGGCCGCATCATGCACCAAAATCCAATCCTCACCGGGAATGTCGGCATCGAGCATGGCCTTCAGGGTATTTAAGACCGTTTCTTGACGGCTTGAACCGCCGGTCGGCAAAAAGTAGTTGGGCTTGGTATTGAGAAGAGCGCTGCTGCTTTCTTGAAACGCAGCAAAATCCCCGGCTGCGTGCATGCTGGGGCTAACCCCAACCCAAATCGACTCAATCTCGGGCGTTGCGATCAGGGCCTCAAGCGCAAATGCCAGCATGGGCTTGCCTGCTAGAACACGAAGTTGCTTGGGCACCGCACCACCCATACGAGAGCCAGTACCAGCAGTCGGCAAAATGGCATGGCATGAAGAAAGAATAGCGCGCATGTCTGATTCTATAATGCCCTTAGATGTCGGATGGAACAAATCAAGCGCCCCCCATACCTGCTCCGCGGGCTGGGCAGCGCTTTACCTTCTCCGGCCTGGTGGGTTCTGCCGATGCCGCTCTAATCGCTCAATCTGCTCTTCGGCACCGGGCTGATTTTTCCGTCATGGTGGTGTTTTGCGCTCAAGCGCAAGAAGCGCAGCGCCTCTTAGAAGAAATCCCCGCTTTTGCCCCGCAACTAAAAACACGGCTATTGCCCGATTGGGAGATTCTTCCCTACGACCATTTTTCACCCCATCAGGATTTAGTCTCCGAGCGCCTCGCCACCCTCTATGAAATGCTGGCGGGGACCTGTGACATTGTCTTAGTGCCGGTTACTACTGCACTGCAACGGCTCGGTCCGCCTGAATTTTTATCTGGCCATACTTTTTTCTTTCGGCAAGGTGATCGCTTAAACGAAGGCGCGCTGCGCCTGCAGTTGCAGCAAGCGGGCTACGATCCTGTCAGCGCCGTGATGCGCCCAGGCGAATACAGTGTGCGCGGCGGCCTGATTGATTTATTCCCCATGGGATCTGCTCTTCCCTATCGATTGGATTTATTTGGCGATGAAATTGAGCAAGTACGCGCCTTTGATCCCGATACCCAGCGCAGCTTATATCCCGTTAAAGAAATTCGCTTATTGCCAGGCCATGAGTTTCCATTTGACGATGCAGCGCGCACGGCATTTCGCAATCGCTGGCGTGAAGTATTTGAAGGTGATCCAACCCGTTGCTCTATATATAAAGATGCTAACTTAGGCATCCCAAGTGCAGGCATTGAATCCTATTTACCCCTCTTTTTTGACGAGTCTGCCACCCTATTTGATTACTTCCCGCGCTCGGGCGATCCAGTTTGGCTCGTTACCGTCGGCGATGCAGAAGAGGCGATTCGCAGCTTTTGGAAAGATACCGAGCAACGGTATGCCTTCCTAAAACATGATTTAGATCGTCCAATACTGCCACCTAAAGCGCTCTTCTTAGACGTTGATCAGTTTTTTAGTCTTGCAAAAACGAATGCGCGCCTCGTACTGAATCGCGATGGCATTGTTTCAAACGTCGAAGCAAATGAGCCACCCCAGTTTTTATCGGTACCAGACGTGGGTATTCATCGCCGCGATTCTGATCCGATTGGACGATTACGTCATCAGGTTGCACAGGCCCAACGCCGCATCGTGATTTGCTGCGATAGTGCGGGTCGCCGTGAATCAATCCGCGCACTTATTGAAGAGAGTAATTCGGTATCGGCTACTGGAGGCGGCACTCTCTATCCGCTTAATCCAGTGCTGATAGATGACTTGGCTACTTTTGTTAAGGGTAATGCGCCCTTCGCCTTGGTTGTCTCGCCTCTTTTAAATGGCTTTGATTGGCCCAGTCAGGGCCTCCTTTTTATTACCGAGGCCGAGCTTTTCACCCTAACCACACGTCAGCGCCGCAAAGACAGCAGCAAGGAAGCAAGCGATCCCGACATGCTCTTTAAGGATTTAGCTGAGCTTAAGATCGGTGATCCGGTAGTGCATGTGGAACATGGCATAGGCCGCTATCAAGGTTTGGTTTTGCTTAACCTTGCGCCACCAAAAGAAGCGCCTATTTTTGAAGAATTTTTGCATCTGATCTATGCCAATCAAGCCACCTTATACGTGCCTGTGCATCAATTACAACTAGTTACCCGCTATGCCGGAGCCGATCCGGATTCAGCACCACTGCACCAGTTAGGCTCTGGCCAGTGGGATAAAGCCAAGCGCAAAGCCGCGCAACAAATTCGGGATACGGCTGCTGAGTTATTGAGCTTGTACGCAGCCAGGGCAATACGTCAAGGGCATGCTTTTGAATATTCGGCGCACGATTACGCCGCTTTTGCCGAAAGTTTTGGCTTTGAAGAAACACCCGATCAAGCCAATGCCATTGCAGCAGTGATTGGCGACATGACCAGCGGCACACCAATGGATCGCTTGGTGTGTGGTGATGTGGGATTTGGCAAAACCGAAGTTGCTTTGCGCGCTAGTTTTATTGCGGTCATGGGCGGCAAACAGGTAGCCATACTAGCGCCAACCACCTTACTTGCCGAGCAGCATGTCGCCACTTGGAAAGACCGCTTTGCCGACTGGCCAGTCCGTATCGTAGAGCTATCACGCTTTAGAAGCAGTAAGGAAATTAATGCTGCTTTGCAAGCCATTACAAGTGGTGAGGCCGATATCGTGATTGGCACCCATAAATTACTTTCGAAAGAAACGCAATTTGCGCGTCTTGGCCTGGTTATCATCGATGAGGAACATCGCTTTGGCGTCCGTCAAAAAGATGCGCTGAAAGCATTGCGTGCAGAAGTTGATATTTTGACGCTCACCGCTACCCCGATTCCAAGAACCTTGGGAATGGCGATGGAAGGACTACGGGAGTTTTCTGTCATCGCAACCGCACCGCAAAAGCGCCTAGCAATTAAGACCTTTGTCCGGCGTGAGGGGGATGGAGTTGTACGTGAGGCCGTACTGCGTGAAATTAAACGCGGCGGGCAAGTTTACTTTTTACACAATGAAGTAGAAACGATCGAGAATCGTCGGCATGCTTTGCAAACCCTGATCCCCGAAGCGCGCATTAGCGTTGCGCATGGGCAAATGCATGAACGTGAGCTGGAATCAGTGATGCGGGAGTTTGTAACG